>JBBQNG010000074.1:0-16469 GCA_038329645.1 Burkholderiales bacterium | reverse complement strand
AAGTGGGCAGAGGAATTCGGAGCGTTCTTCGACTATGTGCCGGTCATTTCCGACGCGCTGCCCGAGGACGAGTGGAAGGGCCGCGGCGGCTTCGTGCACCACGCCGTGATGCAGGATTTCCCTGACCTCTCCGGGTACCAGGTCTACGCCTGCGGCGTGCCGATCATGGTGGATTCGGCGCGCGCGGACTTCATCGCCAAGTGCGGCCTGCCCGAGGAAGAGTTCTACGCCGACAGCTTTACCACCGCGGCGGACCTCGCCAAGACTTGATTTTCAGTAAATTGATTTCGTAGAACGGCTCCAGGACTTGATCTCCTGGCAGTTTTTGTACCGGTACCGCTACATTTTATTCGATGCGGATGCCCGCGTCGGCAACGACTTTCGCCCATCGCGCGGTATCGGCACGGATCACCTGGGCGAATTGTTCGGAAGTTCCTCCCGTAGCTTCGGCGCCAAGCGCGGTAAGGCGCTCACGCACCTCAGGCATCTGCAGCACGCGGTTGATCTCGGCATTCAACTTTCGCACGATCTCCGCCGGCGTGCCGGCCGGCGCGAGGATGCCGTACCACGACAGCACTTCGAGTCCCGGGTAGCCGGATTCGGCCAGCGTGGGCACGTCGGGTGCGCCGGGCACACGCCTCGATGAAGTGAAGGCCAGCGCCCGCAGCTTGCCGCCCTTGAGATGCCCTTCGACCGTAGGCAGCGCGGTGACCAGCATCTGGATCTGCTCACCGAGGAGATCCTGCACCGCCTGTCCGCCACCTTTGTAGTTGACATGGACGATGTCGATCCCCGCGCGCGAGCGGAACAGCTCACCCGTCAGGTGCCCAGTGCTGCCGTGGCCCGCCGACGAATAGTTGATCCGCCCCGGGCTCGCCTTCGCCAGCGCCACGAATTCGGCGACGGTCTTCGCCGCGACACCAGGATTCACCACGATCAGCAGCGGCACCTGTGCAACGTTGGCCACCGCGACGAGATCCTTCTGCGGATCGAAGGGCATCTTCGCGTAGGTGTTCGGGTTGATCGCCATCGTGCCGTCGAAGCTCATCACCAGCGTGTAGCCATCGGCGGGCGCCTTCACGGCGAGCTCGGTGCCGATGTTGCCGCCCGCGCCGGGCTTGTTCTCGATGACGAACTGCTGGCCCATCGAATCGCCAAGCTTTTGCGCCACGAGCCGCGCAAGCACATCGGTGGTGCCACCGGGAGCGAACGGGACCAGGAGGCGCACGGGCTTCGTCGGATAAGTCTGCGCAGCCGCGGCGGACACTGACAGCGCAGCGGCGAGCGACAGTAGAACGAGGATTGGTTTTTTCATGCGCCGTTTCATAGCACGGATTGCCCGTCCCCGCACGCCCTGCTACGCTCGACCGATGCTGTTTCCCACCACGCTCGTAGGCTCCTACCCGCAGCCCGAATGGCTGATCGATCGCAAAAAGCTCGCCGGTCGTTTTCCGCCGCGCGTGCGCGCCAAGGAGCTCTGGCGCATCCCCGAGCCGTACCTCGCCGAGGCACAGGACGACGCGACGCTGGTCGCGATCCGCGCGCAGGAGGAGATTGGTCTCGACATCCTCACCGACGGCGAGATCCGGCGCGAGAGCTACTCGAACCGTTTCGCCACCGCGCTCGAAGGCGTCGACATCGACAATCCGGGCACGGCCCTGGACCGCTCCGGTCACCCCAACCCGGTGCCGCGCGTCACCGGCAAAATCCGCAGGATGCATGCGGTCGAAGTCGAGGACCTCAAATTCTTAAAGCGCCATACGAACCGCAAGGTCAAGATCACCGTACCCGGCCCATTCACGATGAGCCAGCAGGCGCAGAACGATTTCTACAAGACCGACGCGGAATGCGCAATGGACTACGCAATTGCGGTCAACGAGGAGATCAGGGACCTCTTCGCCGCGGGCGCGGACGTGGTGCAGGTGGACGAGCCTTACATGCAGGCGCGACCCGAGAAAGCGCGCGAGTTCGGCCTCGCCGCAACCAACCGCGCGCTCGAAGGCATCACGGGCACGACCGCCCTGCATATCTGCTTTGGCTACGCGGCGATCATCCACGCGCGGCCTTCGGGCTACTCGTTCCTCCCGGAGCTTGCGGGCTGCCGCTGCGACCAGATCTCGATCGAGACCGCGCAGTCCAAGCTCGATTGCTCCGTGCTCGAGAAGCTGCCGGGCAAGCAGATCATGGTCGGCTGCGTCGACCTGCTCGATCTCACGGTGGAAACGCCCGAACAGATCGCGGAGCGCATCCGCAAGGCCCTGCGCTACATGCAGCCGGAGGACGTGATCCTCGCGCCGGACTGCGGCATGAAATACCTGCCGCGCGATGTCGCCGACGGCAAGCTGCGCTCGATGGTGGCCGCGGCGAAAATCCTGCGCGCGGAATACGCTTCCCATGCCTAGAGGCGTCGTCGATCTCGAAGGAATGAACACGCCGCAGGCCAAGGCGCTGCGCGATCTCGCGCCGCCGGCCGGCCTGCCGTTTGGACTGGCCAAGCTGGGGCACGCCGTGCTGCGAGTGACCGACCTCCAGCGCTCGGTCAGGTTCTATACCAACCTGCTCGGATTTCGCGTCTCGGACGTCTACCCGGACACGATGATGAAAGGCGGGATGGCGTTCCTGCGCTGCAATACAGATCACCATTGCCTCGCGCTGGTGGGTGGCGCGCAATCCGGGTCCAGGACTCAGGAGCTGCATCACCTGGCGTTTGAAGTGCCGACGCTCGACGAAGTCGTGCGCGCCCGCGAGCACCTCGAGCGCCACGGCGTAAAAATCGATTTCCACGGCCGCCGCCGGGCCGGATGCCAGGTCGCGCTCGAGTTCCGCGATCCGGACAACCATTCCCTCGAGATCTTCTGGGGCCTCGACCAGGTCGGCAGCGACGGCCGGGTGCGGCCGCCCGAAGAGTGGCGCGAAGAGCATTCCCTCCAGGACGCCATCGCGAACGCGCCCCCGGGCCAGGACACCACGCTGCACGGCGGCAAGCCCTAGCGGAAGATCCTGCGCAGCTCGTTGAGGATGCCGCGCACAACCTCTTCCGGCCCGCGCCATTCAGGTTGGCTTTCCCGCTCGCGCTCGCGGCGCGGCTCAGGCCGTGTCCGGGGGATATCGAATTCGGCGGCCTGGTCTATCCAGCGGTTGCGCAAAGCCTGCTGGAAAACGTCGCCGACCATCGGCAGCGCGCTGCGCGCGCCCTGGCCCCAGGCGCCCATCGTCACGCGGTTGTCGTTGAAGCCCACCCGCGCGCCCGCCACCAGCTGCGGATGCATCATGATGAACCAGCCGTCGGAGTTCTCCTGCGTGGTGCCGGTCTTGCCGGCCAGGTCCGCAGTGAGGCCGTAGCGCTGGCGGATGGCCACGCCGGTGCCCTCGTCGATCACGCCGCGCATGACGTCGACAAGCGTAAGCGCATACGCCCGCGGCAACGCCGCCTCGGCTTCGCGTTGGGGAGCGAATTCCATAAGCGTGCGACCCGTTCGATCCGTTACGTGGGTAACCAGCATCGGTTCGACGTAATAACCCCCGTTGGCAATCGTCCCGTAGGCCGCGACCATTTCGCGCAGCGTGACGGGGCTGGTTCCCAAAGCAAGCGATGGCACTTCGTCGAGCTTGCTCTGGCGCACGCCCATCGCCTTCGCGAGCCGCGCCACCCTGGCGGGCCCGACCTGCTGCATGACCTGGGCGGTGATCGTGTTCTTAGAGAACACCAGCCCGTCGCGCAGCGTCATCGACAGGCCGCTGGGCGGGGTGAGGTCGGTCGGGCTCCATACTTCGCTGCCGGGGAATTTGATCGCCACCGGCTGGTCGATGAACGTCGTCATCGGACCCAGCCCCTGCATGAAGGCCGCGGCATAAACGAAAGGCTTGAACGTGGAGCCCGGCTGGCGGCGCGCCTGGGCCACATGGTCGAACTGCTCCTGGGCAAAGTCCCGGCTTCCCACCCAGGCGCGCACCATGCCGTTGCGCGGATCGAGGGCGAGAAAGCCCGCTTGCAGCATGGGGCGATCCGCTGCCGGCTTGCGCCGCCCGTCGGCGAGGATTTGCAGCTGCGCCAGCTGGCGCGCCACGGCTGCGTTGGCCGATTTCTGCAGGCGGGAATCGATGGTCGTGTAGACCACCAGCCCATCGGCGTGGATGTCGTAGTCGCGCTGGTCCGCCCATGTGACCAGCCAGCGGCGCAGCTGATGGGCGATGTGCGGGGCGGGGCCGGGCGGCTCGACCTGGCGCTCGAAGTCGAGCTTTAGGGGACGCTTGGCGAGCGAATCGGCCTGCGCTTTGGTGAGGTTGCCCTGCTTGGCCATCTGCGCCAGCACTAGGTTGCGCCTTTGCAGCGCCCGCTCCGGATGGAGCACGGGGTTGTAGGCGCTGGTGCCCTTGAGCATCGCAATCAGCGTGGCGGCCTCGAGCACGTTGAGCTCCTTGGCCGATTTATCGAAATAGGTGCGCGCGGCCATTTCGATGCCGAACGCGTTGTAAAGGAACGGGACGGTATTGAGGTAGGTCTCGAGGATTTCGGCCTTGGAATAGAGCATTTCGATCTTGAGGGCGGTGATTGCTTCCTTCACCTTGCGCGTGATCGACACGGCGCGGCCGATGTCCTCGGGATAGAGGTTGCGCGCCAGCTGCTGGGTGATCGTCGAGCCGCCCTGCACGCTGCCCGTCACGGTCCGCCACAGCGCCCCCACCGTGCGCCGCAGGTCGATGCCGTGGTGGTCGTAGAAGCGGCGGTCTTCCATCGCAATCAGGGCTTGCACGACGCTGGGCGAAATCCTGTCCAGGGTCACCCACTGCCGGTTGATGCGTCGGTACTCGGCCAGGACCACGCCATCGGCCGACATCACGACCGAAGGCGTTTCGGATTTGGCCTTGCGCAGGTCGCCGATGCTCGGTGTAAACGGGATCAGGGCGAGGACGTACAGAAGCACGAGGCCGGGCAGCACCAGCGCTGCGCGCACCGGGTGGCGGCGGGCAAGGGCCGTCAGGCGGCGAAAGGAGGCAACCGCAAATTCAGTTGCGCGATGGACTGCTGGGAGCATGCCGGGCTTTTAGCACAATGCGGCCGGCTGCACTGTGCGCTGCACGAGCCGGACGGTGAGGCTCGTCAGGCCGCCTCGTCCCCGAGATAGGCTTCGCGCACGCGCGGATCGGCAAGCAGATCCTTTGCCGCGCCCGCCAGCGCAATCGAGCCGGACTCCATGACATAGCCGCGGCTTGCAGCCTCAAGCGCGAGGCGGGCGTTCTGCTCGACCAGCAGGACCGTGACGCCCTCGAGGGCGATCTTGCGCACGACCTCGAAGATTTTCGCCACCATCAGGGGTGCAAGGCCCATGCTGGGCTCATCGAGCAGCAACAGCCGCGGCCTGCTCATCAACGCGCGGCCCAGGGCGAGCATCTGCTGCTCGCCGCCCGAGAGGGTGCCCGCCGACTGCGCGCTGCGCTCGGCCAGGCGCGGAAAGAGCGCAAGCGTCTTTTCGAGGTCGCGCTTCACTTCGGCCCGGTCGTCGCGCGCGAACGCGCCCATCGCGAGGTTCTCGGATACCGACAACTGCCCGAAGATGCCGCGGCCCTCGGGGACCAGCACGAGACCTTCGCGCACCAGCCGGAACGAAGCGATACCCGTGACGGTCTTCCCGGCGTAGGCCACGGTCCCTGCCGCCGCCGGTAGCAATCCGCAGATCGCCTTGAGGGCGCTGGTCTTGCCGGCGCCGTTCGCGCCGATCAGGCACACGAGCTCTCCCTCTTCGACAGAGAGGTCGATCCCCTTGACCGCGCGGATTCCCCCGTAGCGTACTTCGAGCCCCTGGATCTCGAGCAGGCTCATGCCGGGGCGCCAAGGTAGGCTTCGATGACTTTCGGATCCTTTTGCACCTGCGCGGGCGCCCCCTCGGCAATCTTCTCGCCGTAGTCGAGCACCAGCACGCGGTCGCAGACCTTCATCACCAGCTTCATGTCGTGCTCGATAAGGAGCAGCGTGGTGCCGTCTGCGCGGATGCGCTCCAGCAGCTTGCGCAGCGCGACCGTCTCGGAGGCATTCATGCCGGCGGCCGGCTCGTCGAGCGCGAGCAGCGTGGGGTCGGTCGCCAGCGCGCGCGCAATCTCCAGGCGCCGCTGGTCGCCGTAGGGTAGGCTGCCCGAAGCGTCGTTGGCGCGCGCGGCAATGCCCACGTAGTCGAGCAGCTCGCGCGCGCGGCTTTCGATCGCGGCTTCTTCGGCCAGAGTGCGCCGGTTGCGCAGGACCGCGCCGAGCACGCCTGCCCGGGTGCGCACATGGCGGCCGATCATGACGTTTTCCAGCGCGGAGAGATTTGCGAACAGGCGGATGTTCTGGAACGTGCGCGCGATGCCAGCGGCGGCGATCTCATTCGGCCTGAGTCCCGAGATGTCGCGCCCGCGGAAGGTGAAGCGCCCCGCGTCGGGCGCATAAATGCCCGTAAGCACATTGAAGAGCGTGGTCTTGCCCGCGCCGTTCGGGCCGATCAATCCATAGATTTCGCCCTCGGCGATGCCGAAGGACACGCCGCCCAGGGCCTGCACCCCGCCGAAACGCTTGCCGACCCCGTCCGCTTCGACCAGAACAGTCATCCTTTGCGCTCGGCCAGTTCGCCCTCGCCGCGAGCGGCGAGTTCCCTACGGCGCACTGCTGAGGGCAGCAGGCCCGCCGGGCGGAACAGCATCACGAGCACCAGAGAGAAGCCGAAGATCAGCATGCGCAGGACCTCGGGCTCAACGAGCATTTTGCCGAACGCCGCCTTCTGGATAGGCTCGACCGTATAGCGGAGGATCTCGGGCACGAAGGAAAGCAGCAGCGCACCGAGGATCACGCCCCAGATATTGCCCATGCCGCCCAGCACGACCATCGACACCACCATGATCGACTCGACCAGCACGAAACTCTCGGGCGAGATGAATCCCTGGATGGCGGCGAACATGCCGCCGGCCACGCCGCCGAACGAAGCGCCCATCGCGAAAGCGAGCAGCTTGATCTTCGTGGTGTCGATGCCCATTGCGCGCGCAGCGATCTCGTCCTCGCGCACCGCCTCCCAGGCGCGCCCGATCCTGGAGTTCTGCAGGCGCAGGTTGATCGCGATCACGGCCACGAGGACGAGAAGCAGGAGCCAGTAGTACTTCATCGGGCCGCTGACCATGACGCCGAAGACCGTGTCGGTCTTGGCGAAGCTCACGGGGCCGATCTTGAACGGGTCGATGCCCGAAATCCCCTGCGGCCCGTTGGTGATGTTGACCGGCCGTGCGAGGTTGTTGAGGAAGATGCGCACGATCTCGCCGAAGCCCAGCGTGACTATGGCGAGGTAATCGCCGCGCAACTTGAGCGTCGGCGCGCCCAGCAGGAGCCCAAACAGCGCTGCCGTGGCGGCGCCGATGGGCAGGATCACCCAGAACGGCAGGTGCAGGCCGAAGTGCGGCGAGGCGAGCAGCGCATAGGCATAGGCGCCGACCGCGTAAAACGCTACGTAACCTAGGTCGAGCAGGCCGGCGAAACCGACAACGATGTTCAGGCCGAGCGCCAGAAGCGTAAAAAGGATCGCGAGGTTTGTAATCCTTACCCAGGCGGTGCCGACATGGGACAGGGCGAAAGGCAGGGCGACCAGCACCAGGCCAATGAGCGCAAGCGCCGCCCAGCGCAACCCGGGATTGCCCGGCAGAAACCTCATGCGCGATCTCCGACCCGCTCGCCCAGCAACCCCGAAGGACGGAACACCAGCACCGCGATCAGGACCAGGAACGCGAACACATCCTGGTAGTTGCTGCCGAACACGTCGCCGGTGAGGTCGCCGATGTATCCGGCGCCGAGCGCCTCGACCACGCCGAGCAGCAGGCCGCCGAGCATGGCGCCGGGCAGGTTGCCGATCCCGCCGAGCACTGCCGCAGAGAAAGCCTTGAGGCCGAGCAGCGCGCCCATCTGGTAATGCGCGATACCGTAGTAGCTGCCGACCATCACGCCCGCGACCGCGGCGAGCGCTGCGCCGATTACGAAAGTGGCCGCGATCATGCGGTTGATATCGATGCCCATCAGGCCGGCAACCTGCGCGTTCTGCGCCGTGGCGCGCATCGCGGTGCCGAGGCGCGTGCGATAAACGAGCAGCGCAAGGCCCCCCATCATGATCAGCGACATACACATGATCGCGATCTGAACGTTGGTGATGGTCGCCCCGCCGATGTGGTACGCCTGCGTCTTGATGATCTGCGGGAAGGCGAGGTTGTTGCGGCTCCAGACCAGCAGCGCAAGGTGCTGCAGGATGATCGACACGCCGATGGCAGTGATCAGCGGCGCAAGGCGCGGCGCGCGGCGCAGGGGCCGGTAGGCGAGGCGCTCCATGGCGTAGCCAATCAGCATGCAAGCCGGTATCGAGCAGCCGGTCGCCAGCAGGACGATCACTAGCGGATGCATGCCCGTCGGTACCAGCACGCCGATCAGGGTGAAGGCGACCATCGCGCCGATCATGACCAGCTCGCCGTGGGCGAAGTTGATCAGCTGGATGATGCCGTAGACCATGGTGTAGCCGAGCGCCACGACTGCGTACACGCTGCCCAGCGTGAGGCCGTTGATCAGCTGCTGGATGAAGATATCCATCAATCCGGGAAGCTAGCAAAGACCACGCCAAAATAGAAACGGCACCCGCAGGTGCCGTTTCGACACTTCATCGAACGCCTTTTACTTCTTCATCGCGTCCGGTTTGGGCGCGTCCTTCATGGCCTCGGGGGCCTTGGCGGCGTCCGGCGCAGGCGCGGCGGGGGCTGCCGCGGGTGCTGGCGCTGGCGCCGCAGCCGGTGCGGGCGGCGCGTTGGCGGAGATGAATTCCGCGATCGGCATCGTCTTGCCGCTCTTGATGACCGCGACGGGTGTGATCTTGCCGGCCTTCATGGTGAAGATCGTCATCTCGGCGTCCTTGCGGTCGCCCTTGTCGTCGAAGGCGATCTGCCCGGTGGCGCCCTTGTAGTCGATCTTCGCCAGCTCCGGTAGGTATTTCGCCGGGTCGGGCGAATTGGCCTTGCGGATCGCCGCGATCAGCAGGTTTGCCGCGTCATAGGTGAACGGCGCATAGATGATCGGGTCGGCGTTGTACTTCTTCTTGTAGCTGTCGAGGAACTTGGGGTCGGCGGCGGCCACCGGGATCCCGGCCTGCGAGCACAGCAGGCCTTCGGCCGCATCGCCGGCCAGCTTTGCCATCTCGTCGGTGCAGGCGCCGTCGCCGAAAGCGAAGATCGCCTTGATGCCGAGCTCGCGGCCCTGCTTCACGAGCGGTCCGCCGGTGGCGTCCATGCCGCCGTAGAAGATCGCGTCGGGCTTCTTGCCCTTCACCTTGGTCAGCACCGCTTTCCAGTCGGTGGTCTTGTCGGTGCCTTTTTCGCGCGGCAGCACCTTGATCCTGGCTTGGTTGAGCGTCTTCTCGACCTCGTTGGCGAGCCCCTCGCCGTATGCCGTGGCGTCGTCGATGATCGCGACCGTCTTTGGCTTGGCCTCGCCGGCCAGGTAGCTGGCGATTGCAGGGCCCTGCTGGTCATCGCGGCCGACGACGCGGAACTGGTTCTTGAATCCCTGCTCGGTGAGCTTGGGGTTGGTCGCCGAGCCGGAGATCACTGGGAGGTTGGCTTGGTTGTAGATCGTGGAGGCGGGAATCGAAGTGCCGGAATTCAGGTGCCCGACCACGCCCGCTACTTTCGCGTCGACCAGCTTCTGGGCCACCGTGG
This sequence comes from Burkholderiales bacterium, assembly GCA_038329645.1. Taxonomy (GTDB): domain Bacteria; phylum Pseudomonadota; class Gammaproteobacteria; order Burkholderiales; family SG8-39; genus SZAS-79. The sequence continues at coordinate 6,761 of JBBQNG010000074.1, read as the reverse complement.
TGCCTACTTTCGGGTCGGCCTGGTCGTCCTCGCCGATGAACACCCACTTGGCGTCCTTGCCGTCGATCTTGATGTTGGCCGCATTGGCCTCGTCCACGGCCATGCGCGCGCCGTTTTCGTTGTCCTTGCCCAAGTGGGCGATGCCGCCGGTCATCGGGCCGACGTGGCCGATCTTGATTTCGATCGACGGCGGCGGGGGCGGCGGCGCAACGACTACGACAGCGGCGGGGGGTTTCTTGTCTTCGCCGCAGCCGGTGAGGGCAGCTGCGGTCGCTGCGGCAAGCAGGGTCAGTGCAAACTTCGAGTACTGCATACTTCCTCCCGGGGGGCGTGGCTGGTGAGAAAGACGAAATGATAGCCGCCGGCCGGCCCTACCGCCACCGCCAATAAAAAAGCCGGGCAAGGCCCGGCTCGACCTGGGTGGGGTCTTCTACTTGGTAAGGACCCACTTCACGAGCGCCTTCAGGTCGGCGTCGGGGACTTTGTCGTTGGGCGGCATCGGGATCTGGCCCCAGACGCCCACACCGCCTTTCTTGACCTTGTCGACCAGCTTGGCCTCGGCGCCCTTGTCGCCCTTGTACTTGGCGGCGACGTCGTGATACGAGGGGCCGACCAGTTTCTTGTCGACGGTGTGGCAGGTGAGGCACATGTATTTCTTGGCAAGCTCTTCGCTCGCCTGCGCCGGCAGGCTAACGACGGCTCCGGCGGCAATGGTCAGGGCGAGGGCGGCAAATTTCATGACTGCTCCTTGAAGGTGCTGGATGGGGATCGATCCGGCGCGGGCGCCAATTTACCGCAAAAACTACCTTGCGGCCCCGCGTTTGCAGGTATTCCTGAGCGTTTCCAGATCGGAAATGGGCAACAGGCAAGTAACGCCCTGGCATACCCAGGCGTTGACCACGGATTTGGCCGCATTTCCCGAATCTGGCTCGATGCCCGGCTTGTCGAGCACCGGCGGCAGGCCTTCGACGCCCGGCGGGATGGCCAGGATCAGCGTCGCCGGCCAATGCTCGCGGGCAAGCGTGCGCGTCCAGCCCGCAAGCGCTTCGGGTTCGCCGCGCAGGATCACGGTTGTCGGCGGCGCAACCGACTCCTCCAGCGCCACCATCATCGAGCCGAACCCGGCCGGGTACTCGCGCATGGTCGGGTAGAAATGCTCGAGCGTGCGTTCGGCCGCCTGGCGATAGCGGTCCTCGCCCGTCAGAGCGGCCAGCCGCTGCAGCGCAAAGGCGGCCACGCCGTTGCCGGAGGGCGTCGCATTGTCGTGCGCAGGCTTGGGCCGGTGGATCAGCTGTTCGTGGTTGCGGCCCGTGAAGTAGAACCCACCCGCCTCCGCGTCCTCGAACTGCTCCAGCATCGCATCGGCAATTTCCTCGGCGAACTCGAGCAGCCCGACATCGAACCGCGCCTGCAGGATCTCGACGATCGCATCGATAAGGAACGCATAGTCGTCGAGATAGGCGTTCAGGTGCGCGCGACCGTCCTTGTAGGTGGCGAACAGGCGGCCGTCCTTCCACATCGTCGCGTGGATGAAATCGAGCGCGCGGCGCGCCGACGCAATCCACTCGTCGTTGCCGAACACCCGGCCGGCGCGCGCCATGCCGCGCACCATGAGCGCATTCCACGACACGAGGACCTTCTCGTCGCGCCCAGGGCGCACTCGTTTCTCACGCGCGGCAAGGGCTTTCGCCCGCGCCGATAGCAGCGCAGGCGGCAGGGGGGCGAGGTCGTCCGGATCGCGGGCCACCACCAGGTTCCAATGTTTGTCTTCGAAGTTCGGCGGCCGATCCAGCCCGTAGTGGGCCGCGAACAGCGCGAACTCCTCCGGCGTGAGCAGGGCTTCAAGCTCGTCGCGGGTCCAGACGTAGAACTTGCCTTCCACGCCCTCGGAGTCGGCATCCAGGCTCGAGTAGTAGCCGCCTTCGGGCGACTGCATCTCGCGCAGGGCCCATCCTGCGGTCTCGTTTGCAACGCGCGCGTACAGCGGCTTGCCGGTCGCGGCATGCGCGTCCGCGAGCAGGAACAGGAGCGGCCCGTTGTCGTACAGCATCTTCTCGAAGTGCGGGATGGTCCAGGTCGCATCGGTGCTGTAGCGGCAGAAGCCGCCACCCAGCTGGTCGTAGATGCCGCCCAGCGCCATCTTCTCGAGGGTGATGTCGGCCATCTCCAGCGCGTTGCCGTCGCCGTCGTGCGCGTACCTGCGCAGGCACAGCTCGATGTCGGTCGGGTGCGGGAACTTGGGCGCGCGCTCGGGTGACTGCGCCCAGCCGCCGGCATCGGAATCGAAAGTCTCGCGCAGGTTCGCCATCGCTTCGGTGATCGGCTGGGCATCGAAGTCCGACGCGTGGGCTTTTGCGGCTGCGGATGCCCGCATCTGCATGCGTGAAAACGCAAGGCGCACCTGTTCGCCCTGCGCATCGACTTCGACGCGGCGCTCGTGCCAGATCGCCGCCATCCTTTGCAGGATCTCAGCGAACCCCGGCAGGCCGTAGCGGGCGGTCTTGGGGAAATAAGTCCCGCTAAAAAACGGCGTGCCGTCGGGTGCGAGGAACATCGTCAGCGGCCAGCCGCCCGTCTGCTGCGTCAGCATCTGGTGCGCGGTCTGGTAGATCTGGTCGATGTCTGGCCGCTCCTCGCGATCGACCTTGATGTTGACGAAGAGGCGGTTCATGACTTCGGCCGTCGCCGGATCCTCGAAACTCTCGTGCGCCATCACGTGGCACCAATGGCACGCCGAATAACCCACCGACAGCAGGATCGGCTTATCCCACTCGCGTGCCTTGGCGAGCGCTTCGTCTCCCCACGCATGCCAATCGACGGGATTTTCGGCGTGCTGCTGGAGGTAGGGCGAGGTTTCCTGTGCGAGGCGGTTGGGCATGGGGCTTAGAATCGGGAGATACCGAAATAATTCCGGGACAGACCACGATTATCCGCCATGGCCACCGTTGAAGACATAGTGCAGTTCTGGTTCGGGAATGCCCCCGCAGAGCGGCGCAAGGTTTGGTTCGTGAAAGATCCGGCTTTCGATGCGCAAATTTCCGCGCGCTTTATGCCGACCTACGAAGCCGCCGCTGCCGGATCTCTTGCCGATTGGAAAATCGGCGCGCGCGAATCCCTCGCGTTGATCATCCTCACCGACCAGTTTGCGCGCAACATGTTCCGCGGCTCGGGCCGTGCGTTCGCAACGGACCCAATTGCACTCGCCGCAGCGCGACACGTAATCGATTCGGGATGGGACGCAAGGATGACGCCGGTAGAGCGCATGTTCGTCTACCTGCCGTTCGAGCACAGCGAGGTCCTCGCCGATCAGGAGCGGTCGCTGGCGCTGTTCAAGCCGCTGGCGGCTTTCCCGGAGACTTCGGACGTGACGGAATACTCGACACGCCACTGGGAGATCGTAAAGCGCTTCGGGCGCTTTCCCCATCGCAATGCCGCACTCGGCCGCCCCGGCACGCCCGAGGAAATCGAGTTCCTCAAGCAGCCGGGATCGGGGTTCTAAAAAATCAATCGTGGTCAGTGATCGCGCCGAGGCTCGCGGTCGAAACCAGCTTCACGTACTTGCCGAGCAACCCGCGCGTGTAGCGCGGCTTGGGCTGTTTCCATTTCTTGCGGCGCGCCGCGAGTTCCCTTGCCGACACATTGAGCTGGATCAGGCGCTTCCTCGCATCAATCGTGATCGAGTCGCCTTCCTTGACCAGGGCGATGGTTCCGCCGACAAAGGCTTCCGGCGCGACGTGCCCAACCACCATGCCCCAAGTGCCGCCCGAGAATCGTCCGTCTGTGAGGAGCCCAATCGAATCCCCCAATCCCTGCCCGATCAAAGCCGAAGTGGGCGCTAACATCTCCTGCATGCCGGGACCGCCCTTGGGCCCTTCGTAGCGGATCACCACGACGTCGCCCGGCTTGATCTTGCGCGCCATGATGGCCTTCATGCAGTCGGGCTCGGAGTCGAAGACGCGCGCCGGGCCGGTGATGGAGGGATTCTTGAGCCCGGTGATCTTGGCCACGCAACCCTCGGTGGCGAGGTTGCCCTTGAGGATCGCGAGGTGGCCCTGCTTGTACATCGGGTCGCTGAAGGGGCGGATCACGTCCTGGTCCTTGCGGGGCTCAGCGGGAATGTTCTTGAGCTCCTCGGCCATGGTTTTGCCGGTGATGGTCATGCAGCCACCGTTCAGGCAGCCGTTTTCGAGCAGGATCTTGAGCACCTGCGGCACGCCCCCCGCGCGGTGGAAATCCACTGCGACATACTTGCCCGAAGGCTTCAGGTCGCACAGCACGGGCACCTTGCGGCGCACACGTTCGAAATCGTCGATGGTCCATTTCACCTCGGCCGCCGCTGCGATCGCAAGATAGTGCAGCACCGCGTTGGTCGAGCCGCCGGTAGCCATCACCAGCGCGATCGCGTTCTCGATGGACTTGCGCGTGATGATCTTGCGCGGCCGCAGGTTGTTGCGGATCGCATCGACCAGGACCCTGGCGGAATCCGCGGACGAGTCCGCCTTCTCGGCGTCCGGTGCCGCCATTTGCGACGACCCCATGAGGCTCATGCCGAGCGCCTCGAACGACGAGGACATCGTGTTGGCCGTAAACATGCCGCCGCAGGCGCCGACCGAGGGGCAGGCGTTGCGTTCGATGCCGTCGTAGTCCTCCTTCGACATCCTGCCGGCCGAATAGGCGCCCACCGCCTCGAATGCCGAGACGATGGTCAGGTCCACACCCTTCCACTTGCCCGGCTTGATCGTGCCGCCGTAGACGTAGATCGCGGGTACGTTCATGCGCGCAATTGCCATCATGCCGCCGGGCATGTTCTTGTCGCAGCCGCCGACCACCAGCGCGCCGTCCATGGCCTGGCCATTGACCGAGGTCTCGATCGCATCGGCGATGACTTCGCGCGAGACGAGCGAATACTTCATCGCCTCGGTGCCCATGCCGATGCCGTCGGTGATCGTCGGCACGCCGAACATTTGCGGCTTGGCGCCCGCAGCCTCGAGCGCGGCGATCGCACTGTCAACCAGCGGCTGGATGCCGGCGTTGCAGGGGTTCAGCGTCGAGTGCCCGTTGGCGACGCCAACGATCGGCTTGTCGAAATCGCCATCCTTGAACCCGACAGCGCGCAGCATCGCGCGATTGGGCGCGCGGGCGATGCCGCCAGTAATGGATTTGGAACGCCAGTTCTTCTGCTCAGCCATGCGTGACTCCTTTTGAATGTAAGGAAGGGGGTGCGGGGGAAACCTTGGTTTCCGCTGCGGTCGAGGGTGGGGAAACCTTGGTTTCCCCTGCGGTCGATCGTGCCAGTGCGAGCAGCGCGCCGCCCGCCACGAGCGCAAACCCTGCTGCGTGATACAGGCGGATATGCTCGCCGAGCAGCAACATTGCGAACACGCTCGAAAAAACGGGCATCAGGTGCACGAGTACACCGGCGCGCACCGCGCCGACGCGTTCCACGCCATAGTTGAAGCAGAGCATCGCCCCAAGCGTCGGGCCGAGGCCGATGTACGCGAGCGCGACGAGGGTCGTGGCATCCAGTCGTGGCGGGCGCAAGGCGACCGATTCGGCAACCAGCAGCGGTGTACACATCGCGACGCCCAAAGCGGCAATGACAGCGACCAGCGCCGGCGGGGAGAGCGACCGCGGGCGGTCGACGAGCTTCAGCGTGTAGAGCGCCCACAGCACCATGGCCGCGAAAATGATGAGATCGCCGAAATTGAACGCAAGACCGAAGGCTTGCGCAAGCGAGCCCTCGAACAGGATCACCAGGACACCCGCAAGCGAAACCGCGATTCCGGCGGCCTCGCGCAACTGGATGCGCTTGCCCCAGAACAGCGCGCCGAGCACGAGGATCAATACCGGGATAGCCGAATTGAACAGGCCTGCATTGACAGCCGAGGAGCGTTCGAGCCCCTCATAGATCACCACGCTCTGCGGCGCACCGGCGAGCATCGCGAAGAGCACCAGCGTCCGCCAGCGTGTGCGCAGTGCTTCGGCAATTGCCCGCCGCTCGGGCCACACCAGGGGGAGCACTGCAACCAGGACCACGAACCAGCGCGACCAGGCGAGCGCCACCGGCGGCACGGCATCGAGCAGCAGACGGGATATCGAGGGGTTGCTGCCCCAGAGGGCCATGGTCAGCACAAGGGCTGCGTAGGCCGGCCATCGGGGAGCGGCGGGAGATTGGCTCATGGGGGAGCGGAAGGCTAGCCCCTGTCGGTGATTCCCGCCAATATCTTTTTTGTCTCCTGTGATACCTTTTAAGTATGACTACACCGGACCTGCGCCAGCTGCGCCAGTTCGTCGCGGTGGCCGAGCATCTGCATTTCGGCCGCGCCGCGGCCGCGCTGCATATTTCGCAGCCACCATTGTCCCGCAGCATCCAGGACCTCGAAGCGCGGCTCGGCGCCAGGCTCCTCGAGCGCTCGCGGCGTAAGGTCGAGCTGACCGCGGCCGGCGCCTGGTACCTGGAGGAAGCCCGCCAGGTGCTGGCTCGCCTGGAGCGGGCCGGCCGTTCGGTGGCCGAGCACTCCGCGGCGGGAGCGGGGACACTGCGCATCGGCTTCGTCACCATTGCCGATTACAGCGTGCTGCCCGGGTTGCTCAGCCGGTTCAAGGCGGCGCATGCCGGGGTAAGCCTGGCGCTGAGGGAACTCGTCACCGAGAACCAGCTCGCGGCGCTGGGCGCAGGCGACCTCGACCTTGGATTCGTGCTTCCGCCGCTGCCGGCACGCGAAGTGGAATCGATGGCGGTAAACCGCGAGCCGCTCGTG
>JBBQNG010000073.1:0-16542 GCA_038329645.1 Burkholderiales bacterium | reverse complement strand
CAGCGGGATCGATGGCATGGCTATTTGCAGATGGAATTCGCGCCGGCGTTTCGATCACCGGCGCGGGAGTAAGCAGGAGGGGCCGCGCGAGCGGACCGCCGCGGCGCTTGAGGATTTTCACCGCGAGCTCGCCCTTGATGCTTTGCAAATGCAGGCGCAACGCGGCGGGAGAAGATTCACGCGCAGCGAGAGGGGGGCGGAACAGGAATGCCAGCGCAGGGCTGCCTTCGGCGGCTATCTGGAGCCGCCGCAACTGGGGAAACGAGACTTTGCCGGGCCAGCCAAGCACGGCGCCGCATGTGCCCGACTGAACCGCCTGCTCAATCGCCCAAAGCGCGTCCTGCGGGGAGCGGACTCGCACGATCATTACATGCGCCAGGTCGATGCCCGCTGCTTCAAGCGCCGGGGCGTAGGGCAGGTAAGGGGGGGCAATCCATGCGAGCCAGCGCCCAGCCCGGGACAACCCTGCGAGCGCCGGGCCCAGTGCGCGCACCTCGCCTATGCCTGTGTGTTCGGGCAGCAACTCGGTAAGGCTACCGGCCGGCCAGCCGCCGCCTGGAAGTTCGGCATCGAGCGCCGCAAAACCGCTCGGGATGGCCGGCAGCTCGACCCGCGCCAGCCCACCAGCCCGCCAGACGAGGCCGTGGTTCAGGATATCCGTGAGCGCAGTCAGAGAGGGCATGCGGGGTAGGTGGTACAGAGGCTTCGCAGGGATCTGCGAGCATCAGATACTGTATGTTTATACAGTAAATGACTTCCCGGCAAAAATCAATGCCGGCGGCAGCGATTTCAGCCTGCGGCCAGCTGTGCCCTCTCGAGGCGCGCTACAAAGCTGCGAACCTGCTCGCGCGACAGCCCGGGCAGTTCCACAAAATGGCATCCGACCCGCTGTTCCCCCCCTCCGCCCGGGACTTCCTTCACATAGACGATAATCAGCGTGCAATGCATCAAGCCAATGCCCGGCAGCTCGAGGCTGCAATCGTGAAAGGTTTTCCCGGGAGCGATGGCGGCCTCCTGCCCGCGCAGCGACAAACCGAGCCCGCTGATCGAAATGTCGTCCACCCGCAGCTTCAATTCATGCGCCGGATCCGTACCGACCCGCACCGCGCAGAAGGCGGGCTTGTCCTTCGGCATGGCAACGCGAACCGATTCCCTGCGCTGCATACGTGCAAGCATGTCCGGAAAGCGCGCCCGCAACGCTGCCTGTCCCTTGAACTGGGTGATTTCGGCATGGGTTGCAATAAACAGCACCCGGATCGCGTCGAGCGTGGTTTCCACGCCGAAGGATCCGGCCGTAAGCAACCGCTCGAGGGCGAGCGGGTCGTTTCCCGGGGCGAAAATCAGCTCTTCATAAGCGGGATTGATGCCCAGCAACTGGCTCTGAAGAAAATCGTCTGTCTCGCCAAAGTAGAGCGCCATGGGGGGATGGCGGACCGCCAGGGCGCGCAGCATTGCGAGCGTGTCGACGCTCTTGCGCACCAGGTAGCGCTCATTTTCCGAGGCGCTGAGGGCGAATGAAAAACGATTGATCGACATGGTTTCGGTCCGCCAGAGGGGTTTTCAAATTATGGCGTGACTGACTCAAAGGACGGCACGAATGTGGTTCGCATCATTTTGGTGCGTTCCATTTTGGGGCGCACCAAATGGGACTCCGCAGCCCTCGCGCGAGCCTGCCACGAAGCGGCTTGCACCCCAGTCAGATTATTCCACTACATTGTTTTATAAAGCAGAACCGACCATATAGTGGGTTTGCAGACGACATGGCACAGGGCGTGCAATTAGCCGGCCGGACGTGCGGTATCGTCGCAGCCAAGGTGGATGCAGCGAGTCGCATGGAATTCGAGCAACGCTCATCACTCCGGGAGAAAGCACACATGCAACGCAGAGGGTTTCTTAAACAAATGGCAGTGGGCGCAGCCGTCGCCGCCGCATTCAGCTATGGGCCGTACGCGCTGGCCGCCGACACCATCAAGGTCGGCATCCTTCACTCGCTGTCCGGAACGATGGCGATCAGCGAAACGGTGCTGAAGGACGTCGCGCTCATGACGATCGAGGAGATCAACGCCAAAGGCGGCGTGATGGGTAAAAAGCTCGAGCCCGTGGTCGTCGATCCGGCCTCCAACTGGCCGTTGTTCGCCGAGAAGGCCAAGCAGCTCGTCGGCCAGGACAAGGTTTCGGTGGTATTCGGGTGCTGGACTTCGGTGTCCCGCAAGTCGGTGCTGCCGGTGTTCAAGGAGCTGAACGGCCTTCTGTTCTACCCGGTGCAGTACGAGGGTGAAGAGCTCGAGAAGAACGTGTTTTACACGGGTGCGGCCCCGAACCAGCAGGCCATCCCCGCCACCGAATACCTGATGAGCAAGGGAGGCGGCGGAGCAAAGCGCTTCGTGCTGCTCGGCACCGACTACGTGTATCCGCGCACGACCAACAAGATCCTGCGCGCCTTTCTGAAGTCCAAGGGTGTCGCCGACAAGGACATCGACGAGAAGTACACGCCGTTCGGCCACAGCGACTATCAAACCATCGTCGCGGACGTGAAGAAATTCGCCGCGGGCGGCAAGACGGCGGTGATCTCGACCATCAACGGCGACTCGAACGTGCCGTTCTACAAGGAACTGGGCAACCAGGGCCTCAAGGCCACCGATGTTCCGGTCGTGGCGTTCTCGGTGGGTGAAGAGGAACTGCGCGGCGTGGACACCAAGCCGCTGGTCGGCCACCTTGCAGCGTGGAACTACTTCATGTCGCTGAAGAACCCCGCCAACGACGACTTCAAGAAGAAGTGGGCCGCCTATGCCAAGAAGATGAAGCTGCCCGGCGCCGACAAGCCGCTGACGAACGATCCGATGGAAGCCACCTACATCGGCATCCACATGTGGAAGCAGGCAGTCGAGAAAGCCAAGTCGCTGGATGTGGACAAGGTCATCCCGGCCGTTGGCGGGCAGACGTTCAAGGCCCCGTCCGGCTTCACGGCCAAGATGGACGAGAAGAACCATCACCTGTGGAAGCCCGTGTTCATCGGCGAAGTCCAGGCCGACGGCCAGTTCAAGGTAGTCTGGAAGACGCCCGGCCCGGTCAAGGCCGCGCCGTGGAGCCCGTACATCCCGGGCAACGACAAGAAGAAAGGTGAGCCGGAGTAAGCAGGCGGTTCCCCGCAGTCCGGCCGGCTCATCGGCCGGGCTCGCGGGCCTAATTCGTATCGTGGCGCGCGGAGAGCTGGATTCGCCGCGCGGCATTTAAAAGACCAACAATGATGTTCGTGCGCTTGATTCGATGCGTTCTGGCCATGCTCGCCCTTGTCGCGACGATGCCCGTCGCCGCGCTGACACCCGAGCAGATAGGCAAGCTGGTGGCGCCTGAATCGGATCCGCGCATCGAAGCGCTCAACAGCATCGCAGCGGCGGGCGACGAGTCGGCGATTGCCTTCCTGTCGGCGCTGGCCGAAGGAAACGTCCAGACTTCCGCTTCGACCAGGAAGATCGTCATCGTCGCGGACGGTAAAGGCATCGACGCCCTGACCGGCAAGACGCTGGAGAAGCTGCCGGAGGATCTCGACGAGGTCATCGCAAACAATGTGTTCCGCCGCGAGCTCGCCGCGGCAATTGCCACGCTGAAACTCACCTCCAGTGACCGCGCGGTGCGCCTTGCAGCGGCGAAGACGCTGCAGGACGAGACCGAAGGTGACCGGCTGCCGCTGGTCGAGCGAGCCATCGCAAAGGAAGGCGACGCCGAGATCAAGGGTTTGCTCGAGCGAGTGCGTGCCAATCTACAGCTGAACAGCAAGGACAAGGCGGTGCGCCTGGCCGCGATCACGTCGCTCGGGTCAAGCGTCAATCCGAACTCCAAGACGATCCTGCTCGAGATGCTTGCCAGGAAGAGTGGCGAATTCGTCGAGCCCGATGCCGATATCCGCTTTGCCGCGCAAAAGTCGCTCACGGAGGTCGAAGGGCGCCTTGCGACGGGCGAGCGGATCGGCCAGGTCTTCAGCGGGATCTCCCTCGGTTCCATCCTGCTGCTCGCGGCGCTCGGCCTTGCCATCACCTATGGCCTGATGGGCGTGATCAACATGGCCCATGGCGAGCTGATCATGATCGGCGCGTACACCACTTACGTAGTGCAGAACCTTGTGCGCGTCAACGCGCCGGACTTTTTCAACTGGTACCTGCTTGCCGCCGTACCCGCGTCGTTCATCGCGGCCGCAGCGGTCGGCATGATCCTCGAGCGGGGGGTCATCCGCTTCCTCTATGGGCGGCCGCTTGAAACCCTGCTTGCCACCTGGGGCATCAGCCTGATCCTGATCCAGTCGGTGCGCACCATCTTCGGCGCACAGAACGTCCAGGTGGAGAACCCGGTCTGGATGTCGGGAGGCGTGGAGCTCCTCTCGAATGTCGTGCTGCCCTGGAGCCGCATCGTGATCATCGGATTTGCAGCCGTCGTGCTCCTCCTCGTCTGGCTTGCGCTCACGCGCACGCGGCTGGGGCTTTTCGTACGTGGCGTGACGCAAAACCGCGCGATGGCCTCCTGCGTGGGCGTACACACCGGCCGCATCGATACCTGGTGCTTCGGCCTGGGATCGGGAATCGCAGGACTCGCCGGGTGCGCCTTGTCCCAAATCGGCAACGTGGGGCCGGACCTGGGCCAGGGCTACATCGTCGACTCGTTCATGGTGGTCGTTCTGGGTGGGGTCGGCCAGCTGGCCGGTACGGTCTACGCCGCGATGGGGCTTGGCATCGTCAACAAGTTCCTGGAAGGTATCTCCGGCGCAGTGCTCGCAAAGATAGCGGTGCTGGTGTTCATTATCATCTTCATCCAGAAGCGGCCGCAGGGAATGTTTGCTCTCAAGGGGCGGTTTGCCGATGCATAAGTCCGGACCCGGAGCCTTGTTCGGGGCGCGCGGTTGGGGCGGCGTCATCGCCGCGCTCGTGCTGATCTGCGCCGTAGCCCCGCTACTCAATCTCGTGGTGCCGAAGGAAAGCGTTTTCCACATGTCCGATTTCAGCGTGTCGCTGATCGGCAAGATCATGTGTTACGCGATTGTCGCCCTCGCGATGGACCTGATCTGGGGCTACACAGGCATCCTGTCGCTCGGTCACGGCCTGTTTTTCGCCCTCGGCGGCTACGCGTTCGGCATGTACCTGATGCGCTCGATCGGTCTGGAAGGCGTCTATAAGAGCCCGCTTCCCGACTTCATGGTGTTCCTCGACTGGAAAGCCTACCCGTGGTACTGGAGCTTCACCGACCATTTCTGGTACAGCGCGATGCTGGTGGTCCTGGTGCCCGGGCTGCTTGCGTTCGTGTTCGGGTATTTCGCGTTCCGGTCGCGCATCAAGGGCGTGTATTTCTCGATCATCACGCAGGCGATGACGTTCGCATTCATGCTTCTGTTTTTCCGCAACGACACCGGTTTCGGCGGTAACAACGGCTTCACGGATTTCAAGCGCATCCTCGACTACCCGATCTTCACCCCTCAAATGCGGATGACACTGTTCGTCCTCTCGGGGCTTGCCCTGGTGGGCACGCTGCTGCTGGGGCGCTGGATTGTCACGTCCAAGCTCGGGCGGGTATTGACGGCGATCCGAGATGCCGAGTCGCGTGTGATGTTCTCCGGCTACGACCCCCTTTGGTACAAGCTGTTCATCTGGACGTTGTCTGCAGTGCTGTGCGGAATAGCCGGCGCGCTGTATGTCCCGCAGGTCGGCATTATCAATCCGGGCGAGATGTCGCCGGCCAACTCGATCGAAATCGCGATCTGGGTGGCGGTGGGCGGGCGGGGTACGCTTGTCGGCGCGATCCTTGGCGCATTCATCGTGAACGGGGCGCGCAGCTGGTTCACTGTCGCGTTCCCGGAGTACTGGCTGTTCTTTCTCGGTGCTATCTTCATCGCGGTCACGCTCTTCCTGCCCAATGGGGTTGTCGGATTGATCACCCAGCTGCGCGTCCAACGGCGCAGCAGGCTGAGGACCAAGACGGCATGACGACCATCGCTCAGGCTGACGACCAGGGGACCAGCGGCCCGGCGGCGGTAGGCGGCGGTCGCGTCGTCACCGAGGCCCTTGATGTTACACACGGGCCGATCATCTACCTCGACGACATCACTGTAAGCTTCGACGGCTTCAAGGCGCTCAACAACCTCACACTCACTGTCGAGGCGGGCGAATTGCGCTGCATCATCGGGCCGAACGGGGCCGGAAAAACGACGATGATGGACGTGATTACCGGCAAGACGCGTCCCGATTCGGGCACCGCGTTTTTTGGCCAGACGATCGATTTGCTGCGCCTGACTGAGCCGCAGATCGCCCACGCCGGCATCGGCCGCAAGTTCCAGAAGCCGACCGTATTCGAGCAGCACACGGTGTTCGAGAATCTCGAACTGGCCATGAAAACCGACAAGCGCGTGCGCGCCAGCCTGCGCGCGAAGCTCGATTCCGCGCAAGGCGACCTGATCGCGGCGACGCTCGAGCAGATCCAGCTCGCCGGTTCGCCCGACCGGCTCGCGGGCCTGCTTTCCCACGGGCAGAAGCAATGGCTCGAGATCGGCATGCTGCTGATGCAGGAGCCGCGCCTGCTGCTGCTGGATGAGCCCGTGGCTGGCATGACCGATTCCGAGACGGAGCGCACTGCCGAGCTCTTCAAGACGCTGGCCGGCAAGCACTCGCTCATCGTGGTGGAACACGACATGGATTTCGTCGGCGAGATCGCTCGAACGGTGACGGTCCTGCACGAGGGAAGCGTTCTCGCCGAAGGCCCGATGGACGTCGTACAGAATGACGAGCGCGTCATCGAAGTCTATCTGGGGCGCTGACATGCTCGTCATCTCGAACCTCAACCAGTACTACGGCGGCAGCCACATCCTGCGCGATGTGAGTTTCGAAATCCCCAAGGGCGCGTGCACCACCGTGCTGGGCAGGAATGGCGTTGGCAAGACCACCCTGCTCAAATGCCTCGTGGGCTTGATCCCGGTACGATCGGGGAGACTGACGTTCAATGGCGTGGATATTGCAGCCCTCGCCCCCTACGAGCGCGCGCGCCTTGGCGTGGGCTATGTGCCGCAGGGCCGCGAAATTTTCCCCCGCCTGACCGTGGAGGAGAACCTGCTGATGGGCCTGGCGACCAAATCCGGAAACGCACGGATTCCCGGACGCATCTTCGAAATGTTTCCGGTCCTCAAGGATATGCTGGGCAGGCGCGGGGGCGACCTGTCCGGCGGCCAGCAGCAGCAGCTCGCCATCGGTCGCGCACTGGCGTCGGATCCAAAGCTGCTGATCCTGGATGAGCCCACGGAGGGCATCCAGCCCTCGATCATCAAGGACATCGGCAATGTGATCGCTTCGCTCGCGAAAGGCGGTGATATGGCAATCCTGCTGGTCGAGCAATACTACGATTTCGCCCAGGCGCTGGCCGACCAGTACATCGTCATGTCGCGGGGGGAGGTCGTGAAAGCCGGGCGCGGCGCCGACATGGAACGCGACAACGTGCGCTCGATGCTCGCCATATAATGGCCCGTAATGATTCCAGCCGAAGCAATACCGCATCACGCGCTCGCAAGCCCTCGCTGGGAGGCGCGCCTCGCGCTGGAGTACGACCGGCGCGCTGAGCGGACCGTGCTGGCCCGGCGCAGCCACTGCGGGCCGCTGCGCGTTCAGCGCGACCTTTATCCCGAAGGCGAAGGAATCTGCCACACCATCGTCGTCCACCCCCCCGGCGGCATTGCGGGCGGGGATACGCTGTCGATCGCGGCGAAGCTTGGTCCCGGAAGCGCGGCCTTGCTTACCACCCCGGGCGCCGGAAAATGGTATCGCACGCACGCTTCCCCGGCCCGCCAGTCGCTCGAATTCACAGTCGCCTCACGCGCGTCGCTCGAATGGCTGCCTCAGGAAACCATTCTGTTTGACGGTGCGGCTGCGCATATGCATACCAAGGTGGACCTCGAGGCTGGTGCGGTCTACACCGGGTGGGAAATCCTGTGCTTCGGCCGCGCCGCTTCAGGCCAGAAATTCTCGTCGGGCGTGCTGGTCCAGCAGACTGAGATCCTGGCCGACGGAAAATTGCTCTGGTCCGAGCGTGCCCGCATCGAAGGGAACGACCCGCTGTTCGATTCTCCCGTCGGGCTTGCGGGCCGGTCGGTGTCCGCCACGCTGCTCGCCGCCGGCCGTGACGTGCCTGGCGAAGTACTGGCGCAGTGCCGTGACCTTCCTGCCGGCGAGGGCGCCACGGCCGGGATTACAAAGCTGCCCCATGTGGTGATTGCGCGCTGGCTCGGCAACTCGGGTGAAGATGCGCGGCGCTATTTCGTCGGGTTGTGGCGGGTCCTGCGTCCCTTGATGAAGCAAAGCGTTGCCGTCGAGCCGCGCATCTGGAGCACATGATGATTGCCGGTGCCGGCAGCGGCTTTGGCGCGCGATCCGGCTAAACGAGGAAGCAAACATGGAACTGACACCCAGGGAAAAGGACAAGCTGTTTATTTTTACCGCGGGGTTGCTGGCCGAAAGACGCAAGGCGCGCGGCGTCAAGCTCAACTACCCTGAGGCGATCGCCTATATTTCGGCCGCTATCCTCGAGGCCGCCCGCGATGGGCGTTCGGTGTCCGACCTGATGGGATACGGCACCACGCTGCTCACGCGGGACGATGTAATGGAGGGCGTGCCGGAGATGATCCCGGAGATCCAGGTCGAGGCAACGTTCCCGGACGGCACCAAGCTGGTCACCGTCCATCACCCTATCCCATGAACCCATCCCATGAGGCCTTTACCATGATTCCGGGCGAAATGCAGGTTGCGGAAGGCTCGATAGAACTCAACACCGGCCGCAGGACGACGACCCTGAAAGTCGCGAATACGGCCGACCGGCCGATCCAGGTCGGCTCCCACTATCATTTTTTCGAAACCAACGACGCGCTTTCGTTCGATCGCAAGGCCGCGTATGGCATGCGTCTCAACATTGCCGCCGGCACAGCCGTGCGCTTCGAGCCTGGACAAACCCGCACGATCGAGCTTGTGGACTACGCGGGGGAACGCAAGGTGTATGGATTCCAGGGCAAGGTGATGGGAAAGCTTCGCGCTGCGCCGAAGCAGGCAAAACCTGGGGGGGACAAATGAAAATCGGACGCCACGCTTATGCCGAGATGTTCGGGCCGACCGTGGGGGATCGGCTGCGCCTCGCCGATACCGAGCTGTGGATAGAGGTGGAGAAAGACTTCACGATCTATGGCGAGGAAGTGAAATTCGGCGGCGGAAAAGTCATCCGCGACGGCATGGGCCAGAGCCAGCGGGTATCGAAGGACATCGCCGACACTGTCATCACCAATGCCCTGATCGTCGACCACTGGGGAATCGTCAAGGCCGACATCGCGATCAAAAGCGGCCGGATCGCCGCGATCGGCAAGGCGGGCAACCCCGACGTCCAGCCCGGAATCACGATCGTGATCGGGCCGGGGACCGAGATCATCGCGGGCGAAGGCATGATCGTCACTGCCGGCGGAATCGACACGCACATCCACTTCATCTGCCCGCAGCAGATCGAAGAGGCCCTGATGAGCGGGGTCACGACCATGATGGGGGGCGGCACCGGTCCGGCTACCGGGACGTTCGCAACGACCTGCACGCCCGGCCCGTGGCACATTTTCAGCATGCTGCAGGCGGCCGAAGCGTTTCCCATGAACCTGGGATTCCAGGGCAAGGGCAATGCGAGCTTGCCCGCCGGCCTGGCCGAGCAGGTTGAGGCGGGCGCGTACGGATTGAAGCTGCATGAAGACTGGGGTACGACGCCTGCTGCGATCGACTGCTGCCTCGGCGTGGCCGACAAATACGATGTGCAGGTCACGATCCACACCGACACGATCAACGAATCCGGATTCGTCGAGAATACGGTGGCGGCTTTCAAGGGACGGACGATCGCCACGTTCCACACTGAAGGCGCGGGCGGAGGCCATGCCCCGGACATCATCAAGGTCTGCGGCGAACCGAATGTGCTGCCTTCCTCCACCAACCCGACGATGCCCTACACCGTCAATACGGTCGACGAGCACCTGGACATGTTGATGGTTTGCCATCACCTCGACCCGTCGATTGCCGAGGACGTGGCCTTCGCCGAATCCAGGATCCGGCGCGAGACCATAGCGGCTGAGGACATCCTGCATGACCTCGGCGCGTTTTCGATGATGTCGTCCGATTCGCAGGCCATGGGAAGGGTGGGGGAGGTGATCATCCGCACCTGGCAGACCGCGCACAAGATGAAAGTCCAGCGCGGATCGCTGCCTGGAGATACGGCGAAGTCGGACAATATGCGCGTCAAGCGCTACGTCGCCAAATACACCATCAATCCCGCCATCGCCCAGGGCATATCCCACGAGGTCGGTTCGATTGAAGTCGGCAAGCTCGCGGACCTCGTCATATGGAAACCGGCTTTCTTCGGCGTCAAGCCTTCGCTGATCCTCAAGGGCGGGATGATCGCCGCCGCCGCGATGGGCGACCCGAATGCGTCGATCCCAACGCCGCAACCGGTTCACTATCGCCCGATGTTCGGCGCCTTCGGCGGTGCGCTGGCCACGTCGGTCACATTCGTATCGCAGGCCGCGCTGGGTAATCCGCTCGTCGCCGGGCTGGGCCTGAAGAAGCCGCTGATGGCGGTAAAGAACTGCCGCGGCATAGGCAAGAAGGATATGGTGCATAACAGCTACACCCCGAAGATCGAGGTCGACCCTGAAAACTACTTGGTCAAGGCTGATGGCCAGCTGCTTATGTGCGAGCCGGCTGCCGTCCTGCCGATGGCACAGCGCTATTTCCTGTTCTGAGAGCGATTCGATGGTCGAGATCAAAGCCAGACTTAAAGTCCCTCGCGGCGCCTATCGCCTTGAGGTCAAAGGCCAGCTCAGGCTGGCGTTCGATGCGCGCCAGAAAACGCGCCTGCGCACGCAGCTCGCGTCCGGCGAGGAAGTTGCGCTCATGCTGCCGCGAGGCGAGATCCTGCGCGGAGGCGACCTGGTTGTCGCGAGCGATGGGCGCGTGATCGAAGTCCTCGCGCAACCCGAAAAAGTCCTGCACGTCACGTGCAAGACGCCAACGGACGTGACGCGCGCCGCGTTCCACCTGGGCAACCGGCATGTCCCGGTCGAGGTTGGCGATGGGTACCTGCGAATCGCGGCGGACCATGTCCTAGAGGAAATGCTCGTTGGCCTTGGCGCCTCGGTTGAGCCGATGCTGGCGCCTTTCGAGCCCGAGGCCGGTGCCTATGGCGGCGGACACCGGCACAACGACGACGAGCAGGGTCATGCCGGACGCATCCACCAATATGGTGCGGCGCACGATCACGATCACGATCACGATCACGGACACGATCATGACCACGGGCACGATCACGCCCATGACCACGATTGCGGCCACGATCACGGCGAGCACAAGCACAAGTGACGGCACTCGCGCGGCTGTTGCAACTCGCGAGCCCCGCCCTGCCGGTGGGAGCCTATAGTTATTCACAGGGTCTCGAAGCCGCGGTTGAGGCCGGGGTCATTGCCGATGCGGCAAGCGCCGGTCGCTGGATCGCCGACGCGCTGACGCTCAGCGTCGCCAGATTCGAGGCGCCGGCCTGGTGCCGCCTGCATGCTGCATGGCTGGCACGCGACAGCGACGAAGTACGTCGCCTGAATGAATTGTTTTGCGCGACACGCGAAACGGCCGAGCTGCGCGCGGAAACCATGCAGATGGGGTATTCCCTGCGCAGGCTATGCATGGATATGGGGGAGTTCGACGCGATTGCGCTCGCCGGGCTGGCGAAAATGGACGAGATCTCTTACCCGGCCGCATTCACTTTCGTCGCTGCCGGCTGGAATATTCCCGCGCGCGACGCGCTCGTGGCGTACCTGTGGTCCTGGCTGGAAAACCAGGTGATGGCGGCGCTCAAGGCCGTGCCCCTTGGCCAGACCGACGGCCAGCGGCTGCTTTTCCGCTTGGGCGCCGGCTTGTCCGGAATTGCAGACGAGGCTGCGTCCATGGAGGACGCACTGCTCGCCAATTTCGCCCCAGGGCTGGCAATCGCTTCAAGCCGTCACGAGACCCAGTATTCGCGCCTGTTCCGCTCGTGAGGCAGTCCGATTACTGCCATTTTTTACCATAACCCCGCGCCAGTAGAGGCGCTCTAGGAAAATTACTGCCATGAACCAGAACCAGCCGTTACGCGTGGGCATCGGTGGGCCGGTGGGCTCGGGCAAGACCGCCCTTACCCTGGCGCTGTGCAAGCGCTTGCGCGACCGGTATCACCTCGGCGTCGTCACGAACGACATTTACACCGAGGAGGACGCGCAATTCCTGGTGAGGAACGAAGCGCTCGTCCCGGAGCGCATCATCGGGGTGGAGACGGGCGGCTGCCCGCACACGGCGATCCGTGAAGACGCCTCGATCAATCTCGAGGCGGTGGCGCGCCTGAACCGCGCATTCACCGACCTGGAGATCATTTTCATCGAATCGGGAGGCGACAACCTCGCGGCGACGTTCAGCCCGGAGTTGTCCGACCTCACCTTGTACGTGATTGACGTGGCCGCCGGCGACAAGATCCCGCGCAAAGGCGGGCCGGGGATCATGAAATCCGATCTGCTCATCATCAACAAGATCGACCTTGCGCCGATGGTGGGCGCATCCCTGGAGGTGATGGATCGCGACGCGAAGAAAATGCGGGGCGAGCGTCCGTTCGTGTTCTCTAACCTTAAGACCGGCCAGGGCCTCGACACGATCGTCGGGTTCATCGAGACGCAGGGCCTGATGAAGTAGCCCGCGCCGGGCTGTCAGGCCGCCGCTTTCGCCTTCCGGTCGAGCAGGGCGGTGAAATTCTCGAGCGAAACCAGGTGCGCGTAGATGCGTCCCAGCACGCCTTTTTTCACCAGGTTCTTCAGCTGGCTCGAATTCAGGTGCTCTATTTTCTTCTCGTCGACGCGATACATGCCAGTGAGCTGCATAGGCGCGCCCTTGTTCAGCGTCGCCTGCATGTTGAACGGCTCGAGAAGGCCATAGTCGGCGAGGATGCCGCACATCTCCCGGCTGCGCTCAAGGTCGGTTTCGTACTCCGAGAGCAGCTTTTCGATTTCCTTCCACTTTGCCAGCGGCTGGCCCTTGTCGTCGAACATCGCCTCGCCAGTCTCGCCCGCGAATTCCTTTTCGACGCAGATCAGCCGGTCCTGCTGCTCGACCTTGTCCAGCGTGACCCGCGCCATGCAGAACGGGAAACGCCTCGCATAAGCCGGCACGTAGGTTCTTTCTGCCCAGGCGTCCTTGCTGACGAACAGGTTCTCCCCGCCGGAGATGCCGAGCACGGCTACCGGTGCGTAAGACTCGCCCTTGTCGCCACTTGTAAAGACGATCGGGTAGTTGAGGGCCACGCGGGCAAATTCGGTGAAGCTGATCGGGATCGCGTTCAGATCGCGCACGAAGGGCGGCACTTCGCCCGGCTTGAGCAGGCGCACTTTGTGGGTCTTCAGCAGCGGGACGATTTCCTTGTATCCAAACGGGGGCGCAATATCCATGGGGTCTCTCGGGGTGGGAGTGGAGCCGAAGGCAGGGACAGCAATGATAACCATCGGGGCGAATCTGCGGAACTCAAGACGCAGGCCGGGGCGGGAGGGTTTGTGGCGCCTTCCCGCTTGGGGTACAATCCGCGCCCTTCGTGGGGTGGTAGCTCAGTTGGGAGAGCGTCGCGTTCGCAATGCGAAGGTCGAGGGTTCGATCCCCTTCCACTCCACCACGAATTCGGCCGGGCCTGCCCCGGCTTATTTATTTGCCGACGGACCCGCCGACGGCCCGCTTGGCGAAAATCCGCGCAAATGGGTGCAGAATCCGCTTTGCAATGGAACCCGGCGAAGACACCAAAACCGCACGAATCCTGATCGTCGACGACCAGCCGCTCACGCGGGAGCTGATGACGCTGGTCATGCAGGCCCAGGGCCATAAGACGCTGGTCGCGACGAATGGCGCCGAAGCGATCGCGATAGTCGAGAAAAGGGTGCTTGACCTTGTGATCCTCGATGTCGTCATGCCCGGCATGGATGGCTTTGAAGTCGCCCGCCGAATCAGGTCGGGGGCGCGTAACCAAAACGTTCCGATCATCATGGTTTCCGCCCTGGACGACAAGGATTCCCGCATCCAGGGCCTGGCTGCCGGCGCCGACGATTTCCTGATCCGGCCGGTCGACAGGGTGGAGCTGAAGGTGCGCGTTCAGAACCTGCTGCGCATCAAGCGGTACCAGGATGAGCTCGCCGAGCAGAACGCGATCCTCGAGCGCAAGGTCGAGTTGCGTACTTCCGAATTGGAGCGCAGCAACCGGGAAACCATCCACACGCTGATTCGAGCGGCAGCCCACCGCGACGACGAATCCGGTGCGCACGTCAAACGGATGGGCCTCTATGCGACGCTCCTGGCCCAGCGCTTGGGGATGGACGCGCCATTCTGCGCGGTCATCGGATTCTCCAGCCAGCTGCACGACATCGGGAAAATCGCAATCCCCGACCGGATCCTCGAAAAACCGGCTGCGCTGGCGGAAGACGAGTGGGAGATCATGAAGACCCATACCGATATCGGCGGCCAGATGCTCGCGCTGAATTCATCGCCCTACCTGGTAATGGCCGCCGACATTGCGCGCGCACACCATGAGCGCTGGGACGGTACGGGCTATCCGCGCCGCCTCAAGGGCGATGCAATCCCGCTTGCCGCGCGCATCACCCAGATCTGCGACACCTACGACACATTACGCATCCGCCGCCCGTACAAGCCGGCAATGGACCACGCGGCGGCCGGCAGCAGCATCCTGGCGGGCGACAGCAAATCGCGCCCCTCGCATTTCGATCCCGACGCGCTGGCGGCCTTCAAGATCGCCCTGGCGGATTTTCGCGATATCTTCGAAACCCTCCGCGACTAGCCGCCGCGCAACGACTTCTCGATCCGGCGGGCGAATACGACCATCTCTTTTTCTGCCTGCTTGTCCCCCTTGCTGCGCGCCGCCTGGATTCCGTCACGGAAGGCCTGCAGCGCCTCAGGCGCATTTCCCGACTCGTCCAGTGCTTTACCAAGCAACTTCCACGCCGCGGAATAGCCCGGATCCTTCCCGACCGCTTCGCGCAGGAAAGCGGCCGCCTTGGCCGCCTCGCCCGCCTTGAGCCAGGCGTTGCCGAGCGAATAGCGCAGCAGGGCGCCGTCGCGCGGGGTACCGAGCAGTTTTTCGAGGCTGGCGATGAGGGCGTTCACTTGGGCTAAGATAGTCGGGTCGGTCAAACGAGAATTCTACGCGCAGCATGAAAACCGCCATCCATTCCAAGGACGCGCCCGCCGCAATCGGGACCTATTCGCAGGCCATTCGCGCCGGCGATACGCTCTACATTTCCGGGCAGATCGGGTTCGACCCGGGGACCATGCAGCTTGTCGAAGGCATCGATGCGCAGATCGACAGGGTGTTCCGCAACATCGCGGCCATCGCGCAGGCCGCCGACCTGGGCTTGGAGCGGACGGTGCGCATGACGGTCTACCTGACCGATCTTGCGCATTTCGCGCGGGTGAACGAAGTCATGGCGCGATATCTGCGCGAACCCTATCCCGCACGCGCCGCGATCGGCGTGGCCAGCCTGCCGCGCGGCGCGCTGGTGGAGATCGACGCCATCCTGTACGCGGGGTGAGTTCAGTCCGGCCCGCGGCCCGGTCCGCGGGCAAGCCCGCGGCGTCGCTCGCAAAGAAGCTCGAAAAGCTCGGGATCCGCTCGCGCTTCGATCTCGTCCTGCATCTTCCCATGCGCTACGAGGACGAAACCGAGCTGACCGCCGTCGATCGCGCGCCGCCGGGCGTCCCCGTCCTGGTTGAAGCCCTGGCCATGCGCGCCGAAGTAGCCTACCGGCCGCGACGCCAACTCGTCCTGCATGCGGTCTCCGGCGATTTCGCGCTCGCGTTGCGGTTCTTCAATTTCTATCCGAGCCAGCTTAAGCAATTAGAGCGCGCCATCGCGGACGGGTTGTTCGTGCGGGCTTTCGGGGAAATCAGGTTCGGGCGGTCCGGCGCCGAAATGGCGCATCCGCGCTACAAGCTCGTCCGGGCCGGGGATCCGCTCCCGGATGCGCTGACTCCCGTGTATCCGGCGACCGCCGGCGTCACGCAGCAGGCGTTGCGTTCGGCGGTGCTCGACGCCCTGGCGGCCGAATCCCTGGCCGACTCGGTTCCGGCGGAGCTGCGCAAGCGCTACGAGATCGGCGACTTTGCCGCTGCGGTGCGATTTCTCCACAACCCGCCACCCGGGGTGGATGCGGGGCAGCTCATCGAGCGCACGCATCCGGCCTGGCAGCGGGTGAAATTCGACGAGCTGCTCGCGCAGCAGCTCTCCATGCGCATCCATTACCTCGCGCGCCGCACGCGTACCGCGCCCGTTCTGGCCGCCGAAGGTCCGCTTTTCAGGAAATTCCGCGGCGCGCTCCCGTTCGGCCTGACTGGCGCGCAGCGCCGCTGCCTAGGCGAGATCGTTGCCGATATCGGGCAGGCTCACCCGATGCAAAGGCTTCTCCAGGGGGATGTGGGCAGCGGCAAGACCGTC
>JBBQNG010000072.1:0-16589 GCA_038329645.1 Burkholderiales bacterium | reverse complement strand
CGGGTCGTAGCTCACCTTGAAGAGCAGGTGGTTGGTGGTGTGGTTGCTGATGACCCAGAGCAGTGTGTAGCCGTCGGGGGGTGCCTTGGCGACGTACTCGGCGCCGATGACGCCGCTAGCCCCCACGCGATTGTCGACCACGATGGTCTGGCCCAGCAATTCGCCGAGCTTGCCGGTCACAATGCGGGCGAGGTTGTCCGAGGGCCCGCCCGGCGGCCAGGGCACCACCACGCGGACCGGCTTTTCGGGCCACGGTGCGGCAAGTACAACGGAAGCCGAAAATGCCGCACACATCAATGCGGCGCGCGCCAGGGTCCTGAACTGCATCATCACTTTCTCCCGTCAGACGATTGAACTGATTGTGTCGATGTTGCCGGCAGCATCCGGGTCGAGCGTCTCGATTCCCGGTAGGCTCCTGAGCCACGTGAGCTGCCGCTTGGCCAGCTGTCGGGTGGCGGCAATCCCCTTTTCGCGCAGCGCGGCGCGGTCGAACGATCCTTCGAGGTATTCCCAAACCTGCCGGTAGCCGACGCATCGCATCGAGGGCAACGTTGCTTCGAGCGCATACCGCTTGCGCAAGCCCTCCACTTCGCCGATCAATCCCGCCGCCAGCATCGCATCGAAGCGCGCGGCGATATTTGCGTGCAGCACGGCGCGGTCGGGCGGGACCAGGGCAAACGTTTTCAGCTCGAAGGGCAGCACGGCCTTGCGCGCGGTCTGCAGCGAGGAAATCGGCTTGCCGGTGGTGCGGAATATCTCCAGCGCGCGCTGGATGCGCTGGGAATCTTTGGGCGCGAGCCGCGCGGCGGTTTGGGCGTCGACCGCGGCAAGCTCGGCATGCATCGCCGGCCATCCTTTCTGTGCGGCCTCGGCGTCGAGGGCGGCGCGCACCGCCGGGTCCGCAAGCGGCAGCTCGTCCATGCCCTGCGTGAGGGACCGGTAGTAGAGCATCGTGCCGCCGACCAGCAGAGGGAGCCTGCCCCTGGCGAGGATCTCGCGGACCGCTGCGACGGCGTCGATGCAAAACCGGCCCGCCGAATACCTTTCGGTCGGATCGACTAGGTTGATGAGATGGTGCGGCACCGCGGCGCGCTCTTCGCGCGAAGGCTTGGCGGTACCGATGTCCATATGCCGGTACACCTGGCCGGAATCCACGCTCACGATCTCGATCGGAAAGCGCGCCGCCAGCTGCATCGCGAGCCGCGACTTCCCGCTTGCCGTGGGTCCCAGCAGGCAGACCGCATTACCGGCCACGCAGGAACAGGCGATCGAGGTCGGCCATCGTGAGCTGGTACCAGGTCGGGCGCCCGTGGTTGCAGCTGCCCGAGCGCTCGGTTTCTTCCATCTCGCGCAGCAGGGCATTCATTTCCGGCGCCGAAAGAGACCGGTTGGCGCGCACCGCGGCGTGACAAGCCATGGTGGAAAGCAGTTCGTCGCGGCGGGTCGCCAGCGCTTCAGACGCGCCGAACTCGCGCAAGTCCGCGAGCACGCTGCGCGCAAGCGAAGCAAGATCTCCGCCCGCAAGCGAGGACGGCACCGCGCGCACTGCGAGCGTGGTTGGCGAGGCGACACCTATCTCGAACCCAAGCCGGTCGAGCGCGGCCTGCTGCTCTTCGGCGGTGGCGACCTCGACCGAGTCGGCCTGGAACATGGCCGGCACAAGCAGCGCCTGGCGCTGCAGGGGACCGGAATCGAGCGAGCGCCGCATCTTCTCGTAGACGATGCGTTCGTGCGCGGCGTGCATGTCCACCAGCACGAGGCCCGCCTCGTTCTGCGCGAGGATATAGACGCCGTGCAGCTGCGCGATTGCGTATCCCAAGGGATGTGCCCCGGGCTGCGGGGCATGGAGCGGCTCGGTACGCAGCGGGGCGGGCCGGTCGAATACCGCAGCGGGGACTTCCGCCCCGCCGGAAAACATCGCCTGATACGCCGCGACGGGCTGCTCTACGCCGAGGCCCGGCTGGTACGGCATGTACGAAGGGCGCGGCGAAACCGTGCGGTCCTGGCGATCCATCTGCGCATAGGCGACCGGGGCCTCGCCGGCGCCCGCCGCCAGCGCGCGCTTGACCGCGTGGAACACGAACTGGTGAATGGAGCGCGAATCGCGAAAGCGCACCTCGGTCTTGGCGGGATGGACATTGACGTCCACGCCGCGCGGGTCGAGCTCGAGGAAGAGGGCGTACGCCGGCTGCCGGTCGCCGTGCAGCACGTCGGCATAGGCTTCGCGCACGGCGTGCGAGAGCAGCCGGTCGCGCACATAGCGGCCGTTGACGAAGAAATACTGCTGGTCGGCGCGGCTGCGCGCCGCCTGCGGTGCGCCTGCGAATCCGCGCAAAGCAAGCGGGCCCGCATCCACTTCGACCGCCAGGCTGGCGGCCGCAAACTCCTTGCCGAGAATCGCCGCGACGCGCTCGCCCACGGTCTGGGCGCGGTAGTGCGCGCTGACGCGCCCGTTGTGCTTGAGCAGGAAGGCGACGTCGGGCCGCGCCAGCGCAATGCGCTGGAATACACCTTCGCAGTGGCCGAATTCGGTCGCCTCGGTGCGCAGGAACTTGCGCCGCGCCGGGGTGTTGAAATACAGGTCCGCCACCGTCACGGTGGTGCCGGGCTGGCGCGCCGCGGGCTCGACCGCGCCGCTTACCGGCCCTTTGGAATTGAGGGACCAGGCGTGCGGCGAGCCGCCGTCGCGTGAGACCAGCGTCACGCGCGCAACCGATGTGATCGAGGCCAGCGCCTCGCCGCGAAAGCCGAGCGACCCCACAGCTTCGAGATCCTCGAGCGAACGGATCTTGCTCGTCGCATGCCGCGCGAGGGCAAGGCCGAAGTCATCGCGCCCGATGCCGCCGCCATCGTCCTCGACCTGGATGCGCGCTATGCCGCCCGCGTCGAGGAGGACTTGCACCTCCACCGCTCCGGCATCGAGGCTGTTTTCGAGAAGCTCTTTGAGCACGGAGGCCGGCCGCTCGACGACTTCGCCCGCCGCGATCTGGCTGATCAGCAGGTCGGGCAGAACAAGGATCGGATTCGGGATCGGATTCGGCATCGCGCTCATGGGCCAAGTATAGCGTCTGGGCAATGCGCTTCTGCCCTTACCCTTTACAATCCGCACCATGGAGCTGATCGCTTTCGCTTGGGATTTTCTGGTTCATCTCGATGCACATATCGCATCGTTCCTCGCGCAGCATGGCGCCTGGGTCTATGGACTGCTCTTCATGATCGTCTTCTGCGAAACAGGCTTCGTGGTGACGCCTTTCCTGCCCGGCGACTCGCTCCTTTTCGTGGTCGGCGCCCTTGCCGCAACCGGCGGCCTGTCGATCAGCCTGGTGATTCCGCTGCTGATTGGAGCGGCGCTGCTCGGCGACAACGCCAACTACTGGGCCGGCCGCTGGCTGGGGCCGAAAGTGTTTCGCTGGGAGGATTCGGTATTCTTCAGCCGCAAGCACCTCGACCGGACGCAGGCCTTCTACGACCGGCACGGCGGCAAGACGATCGTCATTGCCCGGTTCATGCCTTTCGTGCGCACCTTTGCGCCGTTCGTGGCCGGCGTCGGGCGCATGCCCTACCTGCGCTATCTCGCTTTTTGCATCGGGGGCGCCCTGCTGTGGGTCGTGTCCGTCACGATGCTGGGCTATTTTTTCGGCAACATTCCGGTGGTCAGGAAAAACCTCACGGTGGTCATTTTCGCGATCATAGCGATCTCGCTGACGCCGATCCTGTTCGAATTCGTCAAGGCGAAGCGTGCCGAGCGTAAGAAGCTTTCCCCCGATTGAAAACGCGCGGGCAAGGGTCCTGATCCTGGGCAGCATGCCCGGAGGCGCTTCGCTCGCCGCCAGCCAGTACTACGCGCACCCGCAGAACCTGTTCTGGCGAATCGTATGCGACCTTCTCGGCGCCCCTGCGGGCCTTACGTACGCCAAACGCATCAGGCTTCTCAAGGCCAACGGCATCGCGCTGTGGGACGTTCTCGAGTCATGCGTGCGCGAAGGCAGCCTCGATTCGTCGATCGAGGAGGCGAGCATCGTGGTGAACGATTTCGCTGCGTTTTATTGCCGCCATCCGGGGATTGATCGGGTATTCTTCAATGGCGCCAAGGCCGCGGCGGCCTACCGGCGCTACGTGCTCGCGCAAGGGGCGGATATCCCCCCGCTCGAGTACCTGAGGCTACCTTCGACCAGTCCGGCGCATGCGACGCTTTCACTGGCACAAAAGCGGCGGGCCTGGCAGGCCGTGACGGTCCGTGGGACTCTGCTTGTAAAAAGCTGAACGTACCTCGAATCCTGGATGGAGAAGAATTGAATATGGAGCTGACCGCCGAATTGACTGCCCTTGCGCAGTACGTCGCATCGGGCCTCGTCGTCGGCTCGATCTATGGGCTGATCGGGGTCGGGTTCACCACGGTCTATAACGTCACCGGCATCGTCAATTTCTCGCAGGGCGACTTTGCATCGCTCGGCGCGCTGGGCGCGATCGGGCTGATTGCCGCGGGCGTGCCATTGCCCGTGGCGCTCGTGATCGCAGTCCTGTGCGTCGGGTTGCTCGGCGTGCTGATCGAGCGTGTCGCGATCCGCCCGGTGGGTAACGACGTGATGCGCGGGATCATCATCACTATCGGCGTGGGCGTCGCATTGCAGGGAATTGCGGTGCTGGTGTGGGGCACCGATGCGCAGCCGCTGCGCGCATTCTCGGGCGAGAAGCCGGTAAACATGGGCGGCGTCACCGTCCCGCCGCAGGCATTCTGGGTGGTCGGGACCGCCGCCGTGCTGATGGCGCTGCTCTGGCTTTTCTTCACCCGCACGTACGTCGGCAAGGCCTTTCGCGCTTGCGCGGTCAATGCCTATGCCGCCGGCCTGATGGGAATCCCCACCCGCTCGATGCGCTCGTTCAGCTTTTTCGTTTCCGGCCTGACCGGCGCTATCGCGGGGGT
Source organism: Burkholderiales bacterium (assembly GCA_038329645.1). GTDB lineage: Bacteria > Pseudomonadota > Gammaproteobacteria > Burkholderiales > SG8-39 > SZAS-79. The sequence goes on along the minus strand of JBBQNG010000072.1, from coordinate 11,665 downwards.
GATCGTCGCGCCGATCGCCCTGATGCAGTACGACAGCGGCATCTTCCTGGGTATCAAGGGGTTCGTGGCCTGCATCATCGGCGGATTCGGCAATCCGGTCGGCGCCGCGCTCGGCGGGTTGCTGCTCGGGCTGCTCGAAGCCTTGTCCTCGGGCTATCTGAGCTCGGGGTACAAGAATGCGATCGCGTTCGTCGTGCTGCTTGCCTTCCTGTTCGTGCGCCCGAGCGGGCTCCTCGGCGAGCTGGAGACGATCAAGCGGTGAAGCGCATTGCCTGCCTCGTCGTCCTGCTTGCCGCGGTGTACTTCTCCGGCAACGGCTACCTGACGAACCTCTTCGTGGTCGCGGCGCTGTTCACGCTTCCGGCCCTGGGACTGTCGCTGCTTATGGGTTACACAGGCCAGATATCCCTCGGCCACGCGGCATTCGTCGGACTCGGCGCGTACGGAACGGCGATCCTGTGCAAGAACCTTGGGTTGAACCCGTGGTTCGCCATCGCACTGGCGACGGCCTTTGCGACGCTGGCCGCCTGGGCGATCGGATGGCTCGTGTTCCGCTTGCGGGGACATCACCTCGCCATGGCCACGCTCGCGTTCGGCATCATCATCCATGTGGCGACAGTGGAGCTCAAAGGGCTGACCGGGGGCCAGGATGGCTTGTCGGGAATTCCTGCCTTGTCCTTTTTCGGCTACGCAATGAACTCGGATGCGGCGATCTTCCCGTTCGCGTGGCTCGCCTGCATCCTTGGCATCGTGCTGGCGGGCAATCTCGTGCACTCGCCTGCCGGCTATGCAATGCGCGCCGTCGCGGAAAGCGAAGCGGTGGCTGCGTCGATCGGCATTGCGCCGGACCGCCTCAAGCGCCGCATCATGGCGCTTTCGGGCTTGTACGCAGGATTGGGTGGCGCGTTGTACGCGCATTACCTGGGGTATATCAGCCCGGGCCCGTTCGACGTCGGTTTCTCGGTGCGGCTGCTGCTCATGGTTGCGCTCGGCGGCTTCGCGGGGATCTGGAGTGTGCTGTTCGGCGTGCTGTTCGTGGTGATGACAAGCGAATTGCTCAAGCCTTTCGGCAACTACGACGTAGTGCTCTATGGCGTGCTGCTGGTCGTCGTCATGGTCTGGTGCCCGCGGGGCCTGCTCGACGGGCTTGCAATGCTCTGGCGCGGGGGCGTGCGCATGTGGCGCGGCGCGGAGGCGGCCAGGTGAGCGAAGGCGATTCCCTTCACGCGTCGGAACCGCTGCTGAGGGTGCGCGGGGTTTCGATGCGCTTCGGCGGCCTGCAGGCGCTCGATGATGTGTCCTTCGACGTCCTGCGCGGCGAAATTCTCGCGTTGATCGGCCCGAACGGCGCGGGCAAGTCGACCGTGCTCAATATTATTGCCGGTGCATTGGCGCCGACCGCGGGTGAAACCCACTTGCGAGGCGAACGGTTGAACGGGCTTGGCGCGGACCAGGTCAATGCGCGCGGCCTCGTGCGGACATTCCAGGGCGCCGAGATCCTGCGCAACATGAGCGTGCGCGACAACGTGGTCACGGCCGGGGTGGCACGCTGCGGGTCGGGCATTGCGACCGGGCTGCTCGGCCTGGGACGCTCGCGCCGTGCACTTGCCGCTCTCGAAAAGGAGGCCGACCGCCACCTCGGGACAGTCGGCCTGTCTGCATTGGCCGGCGCATCTGCGTCCACGCTTGGGGCCGGGCAGCAGCGCCTTCTTGCAATCGCCCGGGCGCTCGCCACCGGCGCCGAGCTGATCGTTCTCGACGAGCCGGGCGCAGGCCTGAACGCTACGGAAAAGGGTTACCTGGCCCAAGTCATCTCCGGCTTGCGCGCGAGCGGCAAGACCGTGCTGTTCGTCGAGCATGATCTCGGCCTTGTCGGCAGGCTGGCCGACCGCATTGTGGTGCTGGACCACGGCCGGGTCATCGCCGCGGGCAGGCCGGACGAAGTGCGCGCGGATCCGAAAGTGATCGAGGCCTACCTCGGCAACACCGAAATCGTTGTGCGGCACGGCCCCGCGGCTGCGACACGAAACGGCGGGACGCTGCTCGGCATCGAACACCTTTCGGTGCGCTACGATGGCTCCCTCGCACTCGACGACGTATCGGTCAGTGTTGCTCCGGGCGAGATTGTCGCCCTGGTCGGCGCGAATGGCGCTGGAAAGTCCACGCTGCTCAAAGCCGTGGCGGGTGCGGTTCCCCCGGAGGCCGGGCACATCGCGCTGGATGGGCGCGACCTCGGACCGATCGCAACCGCGGATCGCGTCGCGCTGGGACTTTCGCTCGCACCGGAGGGGCGTGCCCTGTTCGGCTCGCTGTCGGTGTTCGACAACCTCATCATCGGCCGTTACGGCCGTCGCCGCGCTGCGGGGTTGCGCGAGCTGCTTTCGCCAAGCGTCGCCGAACGAGAGGCCGAGCGCGAAACCCTGGAGCTTGTCTACGGCTATTTCCCTAAGCTTCGAGCGCGCAGCGCGCAGGCTGCCGGGACGCTCTCGGGAGGCGAGGGGCAAATGCTCGCCATCGGCCGCGCGCTCATGAACCGGCCGCGCCTGCTGATGCTGGACGAGCCTTCCTTCGGCCTCGCGCCCCAGGTTTCTCGCGAAATCCTGGAAGCACTGCCCAAGCTCGCGGCTGGAGGCGTCGCGATCCTGCTCGTGGAGCAAAACGCGCGAGCCGCGCTGCAGATCGCTACGCACGGCTATGTGCTGGTCAACGGCCGTATCGCAGCCGCCGGCAGGTCGCGAGATTTGCTTGACGACCCTGAGATCGCCCGCACTTATCTTGGCTGGGACGGCGCCGATACCCCGGCCGGAGCTCCCGCGGCAGAACCCCGTCTTCGTGTCGTCGGATGAACGCGTTTTTTATCAACTAAAGGAGTCGCACCATGAACACTCGCAGCCGCATTGCCGCGGTAATTGCCGCTTCGCTTCTTGCCCTGCCGCTGGCAGCGGGTCTTGCCCAGGCGCAGGACATCAAGATCGGCGGCCTTCTCGAAACGTCGGGCTTCATTGCCTCGCTCGGCGGGCCGGGGGTCGATGGCGTCAACCTTGCGGTCGAGCAAGTCAATGTCGCCGGCGGCATCAATGGGCGCAAGGTGCAGTTCATCAACGTGAACTCGGAAAGCGACAACACCAAGACCGTATCCGGCGCCAAGCGCCTCATCGAGCAGGAAAAGGTCGTCGCCATCGTCGGGCCAATGAGCTCCGGCTCGGCATTCGCGGTCACCGACACGGTGGAGCGGGCCAAGGTGCCGATGATCGCCAACGGCGCGACGCGCGGCATCGTGCTGCCGCCGGAACAGAAGCGCTATTCGTTCCTCGCGCCGCTGACCGACGTCGTGGTGCTCGGGGTGATGCTGAAGGACATGCAGGCCAAGGGGATCAAGAGAATTGCGATCCTCAATTCCGATGTCGCGTTCGGCACGGCGGGCCGCGAGTCGCTCGAGAAGGCGGTCGGCGCAGCCGGAGTGACCATTGTCGCGAAGGAAACCTTCGGCAACGCGGATACCGACATGTCGCCGCAGCTGACCAAGATCCGCGGCTCGGACGCCGAGGCCACCGTGCTGTGGGCGACCGGTGCGGGACTTGCGATCGCCACCAAGAACCACCGCTCGCTTGGCATCAAGACGCCACTGTATCTCGCGCATTCGGCCAACGATTTCAATTTCCTGCGTCTTGCGGGGGATTCGGCCAACGGGATCCTGCTGCCTTCGTCGAAGATCTATGTCACTTCGGCGCTGCCCGCGAGCGATCCGCAGAAAGCCGTGGTGGAGGGCTTTGTGCAGGCTTACGAGAAAAAATACGGCAAGCCTCCCGCAACGTTCGCGGGCAACGGCTACGACGCGGCGATGATGATCATGCAGGCCGTGAAGAAAGCCGGCACCGACCCGGAAAAAGTGCGCGACGCGATCGAAGGCATGCGCGACCACATTGGCGTCACCGCGGTCTACACCTACGGCCCGGCCGATCATTTCGGCACCAAGCCGGAAAGCGTCGTGATGCTCACCGTGCGCGACGGCAAGTTCGCGCTGGCAGGCCGGTAAGCGAAACGCGGAGAAGGAGGAAGACCATGAGCGCGATGCAGGCCAGATACGGGAGCTGCGCAATACCCGTGCAATCTAGTAAAAGTTAAACTTTAATTGTTCAAGATCAAATGTACGTGCGGCTCTTGGGTGAAACTAATTTCCTGTTTTGGAAATTACTAAGGACAAATGGCTGCCAACAATCTGATCGACCGCGTCGACCACCTCGTCCTTACGGTCAACGACATCGAGGTCACGACGCAATTCTACGAGCGGGTCCTGGGCTTCGAGCGCGAGTTTTTCCGCGGACCCGAAGGCCAGGCGAGGCACGCGCTGAAGTTCGGCAGGCAGAAGATCAACCTGCAGGATCGCGCGACCGAGACGCCGACCAAGGCTCGCGTGCCGACGCTCGGCTCAGGCGATTTCTGCCTGATCGCGGCCGTGCCGCTCGATGAAGTCATCGCGCATCTCGGGCGCGAATCCGTGCAGATCGAAGCCGGCCCGGTGGCGCGTCGCGGCGCGCTCGGGCCGATCCGCTCGGTGTACTTCCGCGATCCGGATGGCAACCTTGTCGAAGTGTCCGAATACCTGTAGCGACGTATCAGTGGCGCCGGTCGGCTTTTCGTGTTCGGGCGGCCGCGCCGCGATCAGGGTTCTTTGGCGCCTTGCGTGAATTCCCCGGGACAAGCCGGCGGGCAGGAATCGACGCCCGGAATGCCGAGCGCGGGTTGCGAGAACCCTTCGCGAGCGCGCCAGCCGGGATATTTGATAAACAGATTCTTGATCGTGCCGCCCGGGTCGTAGGTGATCTTTCGCCCCGGGTGAAGCGCTTCCCAGCGCTGCGTAAGCTCGCGCCCGGTGCGGTAGTGAGGCACGCGTAAGACAATGCGTTTGATCGTTTGCGCGCGCCAGCTCGCTGCTTTCGCCTCCGTTGCCCAGAGCGCATCGCCGTCGCGGATGTTGGCGTCCCGGTCGAGCTTCCAGTGCTCGCGGCCGAGGATGTCGCCGAAGACGAACAGCCGCCCGTTGACGATCGTCCACGCCGTCGGGTCGGAATCGAATTTCACGCCGTAGGCCATGCCGCTGGAGCAAAAGCCTCCGTATTGCGGTTCGTACCTGGGCGGATCGGCGAGAAACTTCCGGCGCCGGGCCTCGGAGGCGAAGTAGTAGGTTCTGCCCTCGTGTGTTGCCGCGATGCCCGGATCGCCGCGCTGTTGGCGGCCAACCTCGAAATAGGCGATCGGATCGTGGCCGAGCAGCATCAGGTCGCGGTCCTGCGTGTCTTTCACGGTCGCGTTGATCGCGCCGCAGCCGGTGAGCATGAGAGCGGCGAAAACGGCGGCAAGGGTTTTCATCGGTTATTCTGACACCTCGCGGGTCATCGCAAATATTTTCCGGGCGATCGAGTGATCCCGGAAGAATATCTCGAGCACGAGAAGCCCGGTGTGGCTCAGCGCGACCAGAGCCGTCAGCGCATTCACTTGCCGCGTGAGAATGACAAGGGGTTTGGGCCGGATCTCATGGCGCTGCTCCTTCGCTCAATGCTAGCATCGAACAATTTCACGGCCTCCTCCATGAGCGAACTCACCCTATACACCAACCCACAGTCGCGCGGTCGCATGGCCCACTGGATGATGGAGGAACTCGGCGAGCCCTACGAGACCGTCTGGCTCGACTACGGCACGACCATGAAGGGCCCGGCGTACCTCGCGATCAATCCGATGGGCAAGGTGCCGGCACTGAAGCACGGCGACGCCGTCATCACCGAGACTGCCGCGATCTGCGCGTACCTCGCCGACGCCTTCCCGGCGAAGAACCTCATGCCGCCCTTCGGTCTTCCCTCGCGCGCGGCGTACTTCCGCTGGCTCTTCTTCGCCGCGGGGCCCGTCGAGTCTGCAGTGCTCGCCCGGGCGCTGAAATGGGAGGTGCCTGAAGGCCGGCAGACCGCGGCGGGATTCGGCAGTTATGCCGACACTCTGAATGCGCTGGAGAAGGCGCTCTCGCCGGGCCCCTACCTCTGCGGCGCGCAATTCACCGCGGCGGACGTCTACGCCGGCTCGCAGCTCGGCTGGGGCATGATGTTCGGCACCATCGAGAAGCGTCCGGTTTTCGAGGCCTACGCCAGCCGCGTGCAGTCTCGCCCCGCCGCGCAGCGCGCCAACCAGATCAACGAAGACTTCCTGAAGGCGCGCAAGGCCTAGGCGGGTGATGAGCAACCGGCGATGCGATCGAATGCACCCGGGCTGGGATTAGTTGTTACATAACTTACCAACTGTTACCTGGGGAGGGCATGGATACTGGGTCTCGCGCATTAAGATGAAACGGAATTAACGCCAAGGGGCCGATGTGCACGAAATCGAAGAAGAGGCGCTTCGCGCCACGGCATCAGCGGCGGATTCACATGAAAACGCAGCGGCAGGGTTTGGCGCCCTGGCCGGTTTGACGGCATTTGCAGGCCTGCCGGCTTGCAGCGGCGGCGGCGGTGACTCCGCGGCTGCTCCGGCGGCGCTGCCCCCGACTTCCACTTTGGACGCGGCCCGGTTTCTGGCCCAAGCCACACCGGGATTCAGCCGGTCCGAACTCACGGCAATGCAATCGGCCCCGGCGTGGATAGACGCGCAGTTTGCGGCACCGCTTAGTCTGGGCCACTACGACTGGCTGGTGGCCAAGGGTTACAACGACCCGGCCAATATCAATAATTCCAAGGGGCTCGACAACACGATCTGGCGCAAGCTGATCGGCAGTCCCGATCCGCTGCGCCAGCGCGTGGTGTTGGCCTTGTCCGAGTTGTGCGTCGTGTCGGTGCTGGGCATCAACGCGCAGTGGCGGCAGTTTTCGGTGGCCAACTACCTCGACATTCTGGAAGCCAACGCGTTCGGCAACTACCGCGCCTTGCTCGACCAGATCACGCTCTGCCCGGCGATGGGCTATTACCTCACCTATCGGAACAACGCAAAAGCCAATACGGCCACCGGCAGCCAGCCGGACGAGAACTATGCCCGCGAATTGATGCAGCTGTTCACCATCGGATTGCTGCAACTCAATCCGGACGGTTCGGTTCAGACCGCGGGAGGCGCTCCCGTCGAGTCCTATACCCAGGCCGACGTGAGCGGACTGGCGCGTGTCTTTACCGGATGGAGCCTGGATGTTTCCGGCCTTTCGAGCCCCTATCCGCCCGACATCCAGCGGCGTCCCATGGTACAGACAGCGAGCCGTTACGAGACCGGCAGCAAGAGTTTTTTGGGGGTAACCATCGCAGCCGGCACCAGCGCGGCGGACAGTTTGAAGACTGCGCTCGACACGCTCTTCAATCACCCGAACCTGCCGGCATTTGTCGGCCGGCAACTGATCCAGCGGCTGGTCACCAGCAATCCGGGCGCGGGCTATGTGGCGCGCGTCTCCGCCGCCTTTACCGATAACGGAGCCGGGGTTCGCGGCGACATGAAGGCGCTGATCAAGGCTATCCTGCTGGATCCTGAAGCGCGCGATTCCCAGCTCGCCGGCGGCCCGGCTTTCGGCAAACTGCGTGAGCCGGTGCTGCGCCTGCTGAACTGGGCGCGCGCCTACAACGCCGGTTCCGCGTCGGACGCCTGGGCGATCGGCGACCTTTCGGACCCTGCCACCCGGCTGGGGCAAAGCCCCCTGCGCTCGGCTTCGGTGTTCAACTTCTTTCGGCCCGGGTATGTGCCGCCCAATACCGCACTTTCCGTGCAGGGCCTGACCGGTCCGGAGTTTCAGATCACCACCGAGTCGTCGGTAGCGGGTTACGTCAACTTCATGCAACGGACTGTCAGCGGCCTGGGGGTGGGTGACCTCAAGGCCGACTACAGCAGCTTGCTGCCGCTGGCCGATGGATCGGCCGGCCTGGTGGCGGAAATCAACGCGGTCCTGGCCTGCGGCCAAGTGTCTGCCGGCACGCTCGCTAAGATTCAGTCAGCCATCGACACCCTGCCATCGGGCACCGACGCAGCCCGTCTCAACCGTGTTTATGCCGCGCTCACGCTGGTGCTGGCAGCACCCGAATACCTCATTCAAAAATAAGGGCGGCGAACGTGAAACATTTTCCCGAAATTCAACCCGACAATGCTTCCCGTCGGGCTTTTCTCAAGCGCAGCGCCGCCTTGTCGCTCGCTGCGGGCGCGACCCCGTGGGCCATCAGCCTCGCGGCCATGGGCGAAGCTGCCGCCGCGGGCGCCACCGATTACAAGGCGATGGTATGTGTGTTTCTGTACGGCGGCAACGACTATGCCAATACCCTGGTGCCTTATGACCTGAGCAGCTACAACACCCAGAACGGCATCCGTGGCAACCTGGCCATAGACCGCGCTACGCTGACCGCCAATCTGTTGAGTCCCGCCGTTGCCCTGCCCGGCGGGCGCCAATATGCGCTGGCGCCCGGACTTGATCCGTTGGTCCCCCTCTTCAATGCTGGGCAGATGTCGGTGCTGCTCAACGTGGGTACATTGATCCAGCCCACTACCAAGGCGCAATACATCGCGCGCTCGGTGCCGCTGCCGCCCAAGCTTTTTTCGCACAACGACCAGCAGTCGTTCTGGCAGTCCTCGTCGCCGGAAGGGGCCGCTTCGGGATGGGGAGGCCGCATCGGCGACCTGTTCGCGGCGGGAAACGGTAACGCCACCTTCACCAGCATCGGCGTGTCGGGCAATGCCGTTTTTCTGGCGGGCAAGAGTGCCGTGCAGTACCAGGTCACTCCCAGCGGCGCGGTACCGGTGGCGGGCGTTGTTGCCCCGCTGTTCGGCTCCGCCGCATGCTCATCCACGTTGCAAGATTTGATGACCGCCCCGCGCGTGCACTTGTTCGAAAACGAATACGCGCGCGTCGGCAGCCGTTCCATCAGTGCCAACACCCAGTTGACGGGCGCGTTGGCCGGGGTCAACCTGACGACCGTCTTTCCCACCGGCAACGGCTTGGCCGACCAGCTGAAGATGGTCGCGCGTCTGATTGCCGCGCGCAATACGCTTGGGGCCACGCGCCAGGTGTTTTTTGTTTCCATCGGCGGCTTCGATACCCATGACAATCTGCTCGGACAGCACCCCGGCCTCATGAGCACGGTGGGAGGCGCGGTGGCGGCCTTTTACCAGGCCACGGTGGACCTGGGTGTTGCAAGCCAGGTGACCACGTTTACCGCCTCCGATTTTGGCCGGACCCTGGTCAGCAATAACGATGGCTCCGACCATGGCTGGGGCAGCATGCATTTTGCGCTCGGGGGCGGCGTGAAAGGGCAGTCCTTTGTGGGGACACCGCCCGCCATCGCAAACGACGGTCCCGACGATGTGGGGCAGGGACGCCTGTTGCCGGCGCTTTCCGTCGACCAGTTCGGCGCCACGCTGGCCAGTTGGTTTGGCGTCTCGGCCACCGATCAGGCGACAGTGCTGCCGAACCTGGCCAACTACAGCCAGAAGAATCTTGGCTTCATTTAGGCAATCGCGTGCAAGATCGACGGTGATCCGAGCCCGGATGTCAGGACGCCAGGTGGTTGAGCTTTTCCAGCCCCAGCTCGGCGCGCAGGTCCGCGGTCGCGTCTGCCTTGAAATCCTCCAGCGGGATGCCGCTCGCGTCCGCAACTTTTACGACGGCATTGAAGGACGCAACGATAGCGGCGGCATCGACCAGGGCTGCGGCCCCGAGCGTAGCGTGAATCGCGTCGCGCGCCCGTGCGCGGCGCTGCGTGTCGCCGCGCAGCATCGCCTCGGCGAACTCGACCAGAAGTTCGCCCTGCGGCACACCGATCGCGGCGGCGTCGCCGTCGAGGACCGCCGACATTTCGAAAGCCTCCCCCGTATGCTTGCCGCTCGCACGGAGCAGCGCCGTGTGGCTGACCGTTCAGTAATAGCACCCGTTCAGCGCGGAAACGCGGCCCGCAAGCAGCTCGATCTGCGCGTGCGACAGCGTACGGTATTCCCGCGTGAAGTCGCGGATCTCGTGGTCTTTCAGGTAAAGCTCGACGTCCAAGTCGAAGAAGTTGAGCACCTCCTGCGGCACCAGGCTCAGCGCGCGGTGAATGTTCTTCGTGCCGTGGATAGCGTAGGGATCCGGATCTTCAGGCGTCAGATCCTCGGGCGCCACGGTGCTTACCCACGCCAAGTCGCGCCGGGCGCCGGCCGGGCGATGCCGGCTCGGCACGCCGGGGAGCGCGGGCGGCAGCGCACGCTGCGGCAACCCGAGTGAAAGTTCGAACGTATCCAGGGCCGTAATGACTGCGATCACTCCGACGGCCTCGACATACTGCTCCTCCGAAACGCCGTCGGCGAGCATTGCATGCAGCCATTTTTTTGTCAGGCGGCCGGCATCGGTGGCGATGCGGTGCACGATTTCGACCATGGCCGGGGACAGCGTCCCCAACGCGTCGTGCGCGCCCTCCACCGCGTAGGGCGAAAGCGCGTCCTTGCGGCGGCGGCAGAGCGCGCAGGCGTGCGCGTTTCGCGCCTCCGCAGCGATTGTCAGACGCTCTTCGCCGCTCCACCAGGTTCCGGCGGACGCCAGGCGTTCCCACGCGCGCCTGCATTCGCGGCCGAGGCTTTCCCGGACCGGTATCGCGCCGGCGTGCGGCCTTTGAGGCTCAGACATGATTTCTCCTTTCGCTCACTTTCAACGCTTTCGCAGCAGGACAAGCGGCCTACATCCCGGCGTCGTAGAAGAACTCCTCACGCCCGATCTTTCCGTTACGCACGGTGTACAGGCCGACTTCGTCCATCTTCATCCGCTTTCCCGAAGGCTTGTTCGTTACGTCGTAGTGGAACCCGACGATGAACCGGTCGCCATGCGGCCAGGGGCCGGTGACCGAGGCGGAATGGATTTCATGATTGGCACGCCACCACTCGCCCTTGCCCTTTACCGCCGCGAGACCTTTTGCTTCCTGCTGCATGCCCGGCATCGCGACCGCTTCCACGCTGACCACGTCATCGGCGAAGAGCGTGTCCAGCGCCTCCAAGTTTTTCCCCTGACTGCAAAGCGCCACAAGCTTCTTGCCAATTTCCATCGTATTCATGTGATCTCCTTTCGGTTCGAAAATTCGATGCGTACTTCTTGCATTCTATTTTACTGGCGTCCGGTCAACTTGCCAGTCCATACTTCGCTTGCACAAGTGGTCCCTTTCCACTGAATGGATTGTGGCAACCTCCGGCTTGGGCTAAATTGACAACGATGTTTCAACCACACGCCGCGACGCGTTTTTGATGAAACGCGGCGGCCAAGGAGAATCGCGAATGGCGGAAAAACTGGACGTAGGCGCGAGCTTTCCGAAGCTCACGCTCGATCTCGTCGATGGCTCCAGGCTGGAGCTGCCCGACGGCCTGGATGCCAAGTACCGCATCGTGCTGTTCTATCGCGGCCACTGGTGACCGTACTGCCGCCGGCAGTTGGCCGGCTTCCAGGCTGCACTACCCGAATTGTCCGCGCTCGGTGCGAAGGTCGTTGTCGCCAGCGTCGATCCAATCGAGAAGGCGCGCGAGGTCGCGGCGGAACTGTCTTTCCCGCACGGCTACGGCGTGACGCGCGAAACCGCCAACCTGCTTGGCTCGTGGTGGGAAGACCGGCGCAATTTCATCCAGCCCTCGGAGTTCGTTCTCGATGACCAGGGCAAGGTGGTTATTTCGAGCTACAGCGCCGGGCCCCTCGGGCGCATCGAGG
>JBBQNG010000071.1:0-16678 GCA_038329645.1 Burkholderiales bacterium | reverse complement strand
AATATTTCGCCGACGGGATGGTGGAGGACATCATCACCGAGCTGTCGCGCTTCCAGCGCCTGTTCGTAATCGCACGCAACACCTCGTTCACCTACAAGGGGCGCAGCGTCGACGTAAAAAAGGTCGCGCAGGAGCTCGGCGTGCATTTCGTGCTCGAAGGCAGCGTGCGCAAGGCGGGCGACCGGGTGCGCGTGACCACGCAGCTGATCAACGGCGAAACCGGCCAGCACGTCTGGGCCGAGCGCTATGAGGACGTGCTCTCGGACGTTTTCGAGCTGCAGGAGCGAATCACGCGGCAGGTGGTCGCGAGCATGGTGCCGGAGATCGAGTCCGAGGAGATGCGCCTGCTCGACCGCGGCAAGCGCCGCTATTCGGAAGCCGACGACATCGCCTGGCGGGCGGTCAAGACCCTGGCCGACGGCGAGTTCCAGGGCCGCCCCGCTCTGGTGGACGAGGCGATCCGCCTGGCCGAGCAGTCGACGGCGATGAATCCCAGCTGCCAGCAGGCCTGGGCAGTGCGCTCATCGGCGCATTCCTGGCGCGTGTTCCTCGCCTGGACGCACGACCGCAAAGGCGACCTCGCCGCCGCGAGGCGCTCGGCCGACGTGCTGATGCAGCTCGCCCCCAACGACAGCCGCTCGTATTACCTGCGCGGCGTAGTCGAGTCGCTCACGGGCGAATTTCCCAACAGCGTGGCCGACCTGCGCCGCGCGCAGGCGCTGAACCCGAACGATGCGCCGCCGCAGTTCTTCCTCTCGCAGCTCGAGGCCTCGGACGGCCAGGTCGAGCGCGCCAAGCTGCTGGCCGCAAAGGCAACGCGCCTGTCGCCGAAGGACCGCTGGGTCAGCACTGCGCACCTCGCCATGGCCACTTGCGCCTTCATCGAGGGTGACATGAAGTCGCTGCACGATTGGTCGGCGCTCGCGATCCAGAGCCAGCCCTCGCACCCGTTTCGCCGCGTGCTGATGATCGTCTATGCCGCCAAGTCGGGCGACGAGGCGCTCATGCGCGCCAACCTGGAGAAGCTCAATTCTTTCGCGCCCGATTTCATCCCGAGCCTGTTCGGCGGCGAGTCCCGGCCTCTGCGCCAGCCGGCGCACATGAAGATGCTGCTCGACGGACTACGCGACGCGGGATTGGGGCCGTGAGGAGAAGGCGAGCACCCCGTCGTCGATCCGGCCGTACCGGAGCGTCATGATGTCGCGCGCGTAGTTCTGCGGGATGCGCCACGGCGCCTTCGACCCCTGCCGCGGGAACTTGTGCAGGGTGCGCTTCACATACCCGGATGAAAAGTCGATCCACGGCTCCGCCGCCATCTCCGGGTCGTCCAGACGCGGGACGCACTGCGCGTAGCCGCGCTTGTCCATGTAGTTGAGCAGGCGGCAGACGTATTCGCACGTCAGGTCGCACTTGAGCGTCCACGAGGCGTTGGTGTAGCCGAAGGACGAGGCGAGGTTGGGCACCCCGCTGTACATCAAGCCCTTGTAGTTGAAAGTCTTCGCGGGGTCGACGACGGCCCCATCCACTGTGAGCGCAATGCCGCCGAGAACCTCGAGGTTCAGGCCGGTAGCGGTCACGATGAGGTCGGCCTTGAGCTCAGGCCCGGATTCGAGCTTCAGGCCCTTTTCGGTGAATGCGGCAACCTGATCGGTGACCACCGAAACCCTGCCCTGCCGGATCGCCACGAACAGGTCCGCGTCCGGCACCAGGCACAGTCGCTGCTCCCACGGGTTGTAGCGCGGCGTGAAATGCGTGTCGACGTCGTAACCTGGGCCGAGGTGATGCCTTACGCCGCCGAGGATCAGCCTTTTCGCGTGCGCGGGATTGCGGCGGCACAGGTTGAAGAAATACATCTGCAGCAGCACGCGCTTCCAACGCGAGAGGGTGTAGGCGACCATTGCAGGGAGGTGGCGGCGCAGCCAGTTTGCGGATGCGTCCTTTGCCGGCCGCGCAACAACGTAGGTCGGCGAGCGCTGGAGCATGGTGACGTGAGCCGCCGTTTTCGCCATCTCCGGCACCAGGGTCACGGCGGTGGCGCCGCTGCCGATCACGACCACGCGTTTTCCCGCATAGTCGATGCCGTCCGTCCAGTTCTGCGGATGCACCACGCGGCCCTTGAAATCCCCCATGCTGCGGAACTCCGGCGTGTAGCCTTCCGAGTACTTGTAGTAGCCGCCGCAGACGAAGAGGAAGTTGCAGGTGAACCGCGCGAGCTCTCCGCCCCGCTCCGCCTCGACCGTCCAGCACGCGTCCTGCCTCGACCACGATGCCCTCCGGACCTGGTGGCCGTAGCGGACCTTTTGCTCTACGCCGTAGTCGCGCGCCGTGTCCTTCACGTATTTGAGGATCGCGGGCCCGTCGGCGATCGCCCTGGGCTCCTCCCACGGCTTGAACGAGTAGCCCAGCGTGTACATGTCGGAATCCGAGCGGATGCCGGGATAGCGGAACAGGTCCCAAGTGCCGCCCATGCGCTCGCGCCCTTCGAGGATCGCATAGGTGCGCCCCGGGCAGTGCTTGCCCAGGTGCACGCCAGCGCCGATGCCGGAGAGGCCGGCGCCGACTATCAGAACGTCGAAATGCTCGGCAGGCATGCTCGCTTTCGACATCAGCACCGGTACGGCGAACCCCTGGCTTCGATCACGCGCAGCAGCGCATTCCATTCATGCAGCCCATAGTCGGGCTTTGCCCGGGCGGCCTTCATGTACCGCTTCACGTCCTCCACGACACTGTCCTCGACGCGCACCGGCGGCTCGCCCAGCGTGCGCGAGATCAATTCGAGCTCGCAGGCCCGCTCAAGCATGTAGAGCCGCTGCAGCGCGCCCGGGATCGTGGGCGCATGGGTGAGCAGCCCGTGGTTGAGCAGCACCACGCAGGTCCCCGCCTGGCACGTCCGGCCCAGGGCATCGCACTCGTCCTGCGTCGCCGGTGTCCCGTACCCGTGGTAGACGACCTCGTCGAGCACGTTGAGCGCATCCTGGCTGATGGGCCGCAGGCCTTTTCGCATCATCGCCACGCCGGCACCGGCCCGGGTGTGGGTGTGCATCACGCAGTTGGCGTCGGGGCGCGCCTTGTAGACGCCGCTGTGGATCGTGAACCCGGCTGCGTTGAAGCGGCCCTGGCGGCCGATCACGTTCCCGTCCAGGTCCATCTTGATCAGGCTCGAGGCCGTGATCTCGTGGAACATCTCCTCGTAGTGGTTGATGAGGAAGGCGCCCGGCTCGCCCGGGATGCGCGCCGACATGTGCGTGTTGATGATGTCGGTCCAGCCGAAATGCTCGACGATGCGGTAAAGCGCGGCCAGGTCGCAGCGCGCCTGCCATTCCGCCGCGGCCATTGCCGGGCGCTCAAGTTTTGCCGGAGCGGTCATAGTGTGTTTTCCCTTTTACGCAATTAAATGTTCTCAAGAATGGCTCTGCTACTACCTCTCCTGAAACTGAAGTTTAACTTTCTACCCTTACAGAAAGCGCCGGAAAAGCCGCCGACGCAAGCGCCTCACCATAGAAGCGCCGGCACAATTCGCGCCGCCTTTCGTTTTCGCCCAGGCCGGGAGCGAGAGAAGAAAGCACGATCTGCTGCGCAGTCTCGAACATCTGCAATGCCATCAACGCACGCTCGGAGCAGGTCATTGACGCATACCGGTCTTTGAGGAAGGTCTCAGTTTCAGGGCTCGTATCATTCATTGCCGATGCTCTTGAGTCGTCCTGCTGTTCCGAGCTGGATTCGCGCAGCCAGTCGAGCTTGGAAAGTATCAGATCCCCGTCGATCTGTTAGCTGCTTCGGTAAACGTCACGTCGATGCCCAACTTTGACGATCAGCACTGTGAGTCTGCTGTCCTCGATCTCATAAATAATTCGATAGTCGCCCTGCCGGATCCGATATCGCTCCCGACCCGAGAGCTTTTCGCAGCCTGGCGGTCGCGGCTCATCCGCAAGCGACCGGATGCGCTGCACGATTCGTTTGACATCCCGCTTGGGAAAGACTCGCAGGTCCTTGGCTACGGACTTCCTGAATATCAACTCATAGCTTGCCATGCGCCTTCAGGTCCTTGAGCAGCGCTTCATAGGAGATCACGGGTTCGGCAACGCGATCCTCAAACGCCTTAAGGTCCTCCTGGTCTTCACGCAGCGCTAACCGCACGGCATCGTTAACTATGTCCGAAACGGATCGATGCGTATGCGCCGCTTTCAAGCGGATAGCCTGATGCAGCCTCGGCTCAAAATAGACGGTCGCGCGCTTTGAAGTCTCTTCGCTCATGGTGCACCTACCTCCAAGTCGGCATTTTAGCGACTCATCGCTATAACGTCAAAACGTCTTTTAGCTATAGAGCGCGACGGCGGTCGCGGGCCCGAGCGGGGTCCAGTCCCTGTAACGCCCGCCTGTACTAGCCTTTTAAGACTAAATGTTCAACTTTCCCGCCGAACCTCCAGCAACCGCCGCCCGCCCCACAGCCACGCCAGCCCAGTCGCCTGCACGAGCCACAACACTCCCATCGCGTAGAAATACCCTTCAGCCGCGTACCCGTTCGCAGTCGATGGCCAGCGCGCCAAGATCACGCCCACCATCCACTGGCCCATGAAGATCCCCAGGAATGTGAATGTGTTCAGCGCAGTGTTCACGCGTCCCGCCATCGCGGCAGGATAGCGGCGCGACGCGATCGAGTGCGCGAGCGTCGCGGCCGTGCCGCAGAAGGTGAACGCCGACCAGGTCAGCACACCCAGCGTGGTCACGCCGAACACCAGCAGCAGGAGACAGAAGGACGAGCCTGCCACGCCGCCCGCCAACAACGGGAGCACCGACAACCCGCGGCGGACGAACGCATCCGCGACCAGGCCAAAAAACAGATACCCCAGCACGATCGCGACCGACGCGCAGAACAGACCTTGTGCGACCGCACCGCGCTCGAGCCCCGCGACATCGCGCAACCAGGTGCCCATCCAGAGGGTGAACGTGGACACCGCGGCGCACTGGCTGGTGCCGATCGCGACCGCGATACGCCAGAAGCCCGCGTCCTTTGCGATTCCGGCGAGGCCGCGGATCTGTACGGCAAAGGGTTCGGGGTTGGCTGCGGCTCGACGCTCGGGTACGACCAGCCAGAGCACCGCGCTCACCATCAGGGTCACCGCAATGAACCCCATGAAGATCGTGCGCCAGTCGAGGACGCGAAGCGCGAGTTCCAGCGGCACCGAGACCGCCATTGCCCCGAATCCCCCGGCCGCATAGGCCACCGCGATCATTGCGCCTAACCGCTCGACCGGATACCAGAGCACGAAGGCCTGGAAGCACGCCATCAATGCCGCCGACACGCCGAGACCTATGAGCATGCGCCCGAGGAAGAGGCCCCCGAAGCTCTGCGCGGTGATGAAGAGGGCGGCGCCCGCGGCCGCGACAAGCAGGAGGCAGGCGTCCATGCGCCGCGGGCCATAGCGGTCGAGCAGGAGGCCGAGCGGGACCTGGAAAATCCCGAACGCGAGAAAGTAAGCACCGGTCAGGAGGCCCAGGTCGGCGGCGCTGAGCGAGAACTCGCCCGCGAGCTGCGGGCCAAGCACCGCATTTACGGCCCGGTAGACATAGGACAGGAAGTAGCCCGCCAGGAACGGCAGGCAGACGCGCGCGAGCAGGTTTACCCGCGCACCGCTCACGCTATTTTTTCGGCGTCTCGAGCCCGCCGGTGTAGAAGCGGTTCCAGGTCGGCGCGATGATGAGCTCGTTCACGCAGGTGCGCGCGGGCATCGTGGCGATGAAGAGGATCGCCTGTCCCAGGTCCTCCGCCTGCGTCATGCGATCCTGCTCTTCCTTCGAGGGCGGCACGGGGCGCTTCCTCAGGATTGGCGTGGCGACTTCGCCCGGCAGCACCGAGCTTGCGCGGATGCCGTTGGTGCACTCCTCCATGTTGATCGACTCGGACAGGGCGATCACGGCGCGCTTGGTTGCGTTATAGGCCGGGCCCGTGAGCCTGGAGGCGAACCGCCCCGCCCAGGAAGACACGTTGATGATGAGGCCGTCCTTCTGTTTTCGCATCGCGGGCAGGACAGCGTGGACGCAATAGAACAGGCCCGACAGGTTGATCGCCACCACGTCGTCCCAGGCCTCAGCCGTAACAACGTCGAAATTACGCTGCGTGGCGTTGGTGCCGGCGCTGTTGACGAGGATGTCGATTCGGCCGTGCTTCGCTAGGATCGCGTCGGCTGCCGCCTTGACGGCTTTCTTGTCGGCCACGTCGAGCAGGATCGCCTCGGCGCCGCCCAGCGCCTTCAGCTCCTTCTCCGCGCTGTCGTTGGTGGCCTTGGTACGACCCGAGATCACCACGTGCGCGCCGGCCTTCACCAGCTCGATTGCGCCGGCCAGGCCGATGCCGCTGCCGCCGCCAGTGATCCAGGCGACCTTTCCCTTGAGGGTTGTGCTCATCGCCCGGTTACCTTTTCGCGTACTGCGTCTTGCCGAACAGGATTTCGCGTTCCTTGTCGGTGTGCGGGCCAGGGCGACGGCGGTCGGCGAGCACCTCCACGCCGCGCTTTACCGCAGGCCGCTCGAGGATCGCGTCGCGCCATTTCCTGAGGCGGGGGTACTCGTCGATCCCCACGCCCTGCCGGTCGGGGAAGCGCAGCCACGGGACGATGGCCATGTCGGCGATGGTGTATTCATCGCAGGCGATGTACTCCGATTCGCCCAGGCGCCGGTCGATCACGCCGTACAGGCGGTTCGCCTCGTTCTTGTAGCGGTCCATGGCGTACTGGATCTTTTCCGGCGCATAGCCGAGGAAATGATGCGCCTGGCCGAGCATCGGGCCCACGCCGCCCATCTGGAACATGAGCCAGGACAGCGTCGACCATTTCTTGGCGAGGTCTTCGGGCAGGAATTTCCCGCTCTTGGAGGCAAGGTAAATCAGCATCGCGCCCGACTCGAACATCGACAGAGGCTTGCCGCCGGGACCGTCGGAATCGACCATCGCCGGCATCTTGTTGTTGGGCGAGATCCTGAGGAAATCCGGCGCGAACTGTTCGCCCGCGCCGATGTTGACCGGATGCACGCGGTACGGGATCCCCGTCTCCTCGAGCATGATGTGCACTTTGTGCCCGTTGGGCGTGGGCCAGGTGTAGAGGTCGATCATTGTTTTTCCTTGTCGTAAATAACCAGCGTGCCGGCGATCTTGTCGTGGAACCCCTGCTTCCTCGGATCGAATCCGATCCAGGCAAAGCCCAGAAAGAGCGGCAGGATGGAAGCGAAGTAGGCGAGATAGCGCGCGACCGATTGCTTCGCCGACGGCGGCTGCCCGGTCTGCGCATCGACGATGATCGCGGAAATCGCCATCTTGCCCGGGGTGGCGCCCTTGTAGTGCCAGAACAGGATGGCGGCAACGGCCGGCAGCACGACCTGCACGAGGAAATCCCAGGCACCCGCGAATCCCGCGCGCGCCGCATCGAAGTAGCTCCAGCCGTACACGGCCGCAAGCAGCGGCACCATGATCGCCATCAGCACGATGCTGTCGATCAGGAACGCGGCAAACCGCTTCCAGAAGCCGACATACCGGACACCGGGCTGGGTCGCAAGGGCAGGTTCGGCCATGGCAGGCTCAGGCGAGCTTGACCAGCTGCTTGCCGAAGTTCCTGCCCTGCAGCAGGTCGATGAGGCCCTGCGGCGCGTTCTCGATGCCCTGCACGATGGATTCGCGGTACTTGATCCTGCCGGCCGCAACCAGCGCCGACAGCGCCTTGATGCCCTCGGGATAGCGGTTTACCCAGTCGAACACGATCATGCCCTGCATGCGGATGCGGTTCACGAGCACCGCGCGCATCGTCTTCACGCCGTAGGCTTCGGTGGCGTTGTACTCCGAAATCAGTCCGCACACGATCATGCGCGAGGCGAAATTCATGCGCGTCATGACCGCTTCCATGATCGCGCCGCCGACGTTCTCGAAATAGACGTCCACGCCGTTCGGGCACGCCGCGCCGAGGTCCTCGTTGAGCTTGCCGGCCTTGTAGTCGACGCAGGCATCGAAGCCGAGGTCGTTGACCGCGTAGTCGCATTTCGCCTTGCCGCCCGCGATGCCCACCACGCGGCAACCGGAGGCCTTCGCGAGCTGGCCGACGACGCTGCCCACCGCGCCCGAGGCCGCGGAGACGACGAGGGTGTTGCCCGCCCTGGGGTGGCCGATCTCGTACAGGCCGAAATAGGCGGTAAGGCCCGGCATCCCGAGCACGCCGAGGAAATAGGACAACGGCACGCCGGCGGTAGCATCCACCTTGCTGATCTCGCCGCCTTTGGCCACGCCGTGCGTCTGCCAGCCCAGCGACGTGAGCACGTGCTCGCCGGCCTTGAAGCCGGGGTGCTTCGACTCCACGACCTCGCCCACCGTCTGGCCCACCATCACGGCGCCGATCGCCACCGGCGGTACGTAGCTCTTCGCGTCGCTGATGCGCCCGCGCATATACGGGTCGAGCGACAGCCAGAGGTTCTTCACCAGCACCTCGCCGTCTTTTGGCGCGGGCAGCGGCATGGACTCGAGGCGGAAATCCTCCGGCTTGACCCAACCCTGGGGGCGACTGGCTAGGACGATGGCCTTGTTCATCGGGATGACCTCGGGGTGGCGTGTCGGAAAGCGCGGGGGAATGCAATGGTAGCGCAGACCGATCCCCCGGGCAGGCGGTCAGTCCTTAGGTTCGCTCCAGGCGGGCTTGCGTTTTTCGAGGAAGGATCGGATGCCTTCGAGCGCTTCCTTGCCGGCGCGGGCCTCGGCCAGCACCGCGGCCGTCTCGATGCCGAGCTTCGGCGTTATGGCGGCCTTGCCGACACGCAGCAGGAGCTTCTTGGTGCTTGCCAGCGCCTCGGGGCCGGCTTGCGCCAGCCGCGACGCGAGCCTGGCGATGCACTCGTCGAGCTCGCCCGGCGGCACGCATTCGTGCACGAATCCGAGGCGCAGCGCATCGCGCGCAGGCAGCTTCTCGCCCGTGAGCATGTAGCGGCGGGCTTGCTGCTCGCCCAGCGCCCTCACGAGGTAAGGGGAGATCATTGCCGGTACGAGTCCGATCCTGGTTTCAGGCAGGCAGAATTCGGCCGGGTCGGAGGCGACGATGAGGTCGCTCGCGGCCAGAAGGCCCATGCCGCCGGCGAAGGCTGCGCCGTGCACTCGCGCGATGACAGGCTTGGGAAACGTGTGGATTCGATAGAGGAGCTTGGCGAATCTGCCCGCGTCGCTCTTTGCTTTCGCCTTGCTGAATTTCGCGGCGGCTTCCATTCGCCCCAGGTCGCCGCCGGCGCAGAACGCCTGGCCGCGGCCGCCGAGGATCACGACCCGCGCAGCGGCATCTTTCTCCAGGGCGGCAAGCGCATCGGCGAGCGCGCTCGTGAGCTCCTCATTGAGCGCGTTGCGGACCTCGGGCCGGTTGAGCCAGAGGCAGGTTATCGCCCCCCGCCGCTCGATCTCGAGGACGGCCATGTGCGCTTAGCCGAGCTGCAGGCGCTGGCGAGCCGCCGTGTACTCGGCCCTCAGCTGCGCCACCACTGCGACCACCGGCATGATCGACTTGATCTGGCCGACGCCCTGGCCCGCGCTCCAGATGTCGCGCCAGACTTTCTTTTCCGCGCCGCCCTCGGTGCCGAAATTCATCTTGGCAGGATCGGACTTCGGCAGGTTGAGCGGATCGAATCCCGCGTTGACCACGCTGTGCCTGAGATAGTTGCCGTGCACGCCGGAGAAGAGGTCCGTGTACACGATGTCGGCGGCGGCGGACTGCAGGATCTCCTCCTTGTAGCGCTCGGGCACGCTCGCCTCCGGCGTGGCGAGGAAGCGGGTGCCGATGTAGGCCAGGTCCGCGCCTGAAGCGAGCGCCGCCAGGATCGCGTCGCCCGTCGCAATTGCGCCCGACAGCACAATCGGCCCGTCGAAGAACCGCCGCACCTCACCCACCAGCGCAAAAGGCGACAGCGTGCCCGCGTGCCCGCCTGCGCCCGCGCACACCAGGATCAGCCCATCGACGCCGGCTTCGAGCGCTTTCTCGGCGTGGCGCACGTTAATGACGTCGTGCAGCACGATTCCGCCGTAGGAATGCACTCCTTCCACCACCTCGTGCGGTGCTCGCAGCGACGTGATCGTGATAGGCACCTTGTGCCGGATGCAGACCTCCACGTCGTAGGCGAGCCGGTCGTTGGACTTGTGCACGATCTGGTTGACGGCATAGGGCGCCACGATTGCGTCCGGATGCGCCTTGCGATGGTTCTCGAGCTCGGTCTCGATCTCGGTCAGCCACGCGTCTAGCGTTTCCTTGGGCCGCGCGTTGAGCGCGGGGAACGAGCCAACCACGCCGGCCTTACATTGCTCGGCCACCAGGCGCGGGTTGCCCGCGATGAACATAGGCGAGCAGATCACCGGCAGCGAGAGATTTTGCAAGATGGTTGGCAGGGACACTCAAATCGCTCCGAAACTACAGAATATGGGTACGAACGCCGTAACGCTCGTAGACACCAAGCGCGCGGCGATCGCAAGTCACCAGCTCTGCGCCAGCCGCCGCTGCGGTCGCAGCCACCAGCGCGTCATAGGCGGCGCCGCCGGTCACGGCTTGCTTTGACAGACCGAGCACAAACTCCCTGTAGCCGATCGCACTCAGGCGCAGGAACGGCGCGGGGAAGCGCGCGTCGAGGAAATCTCGCACGATGTCTCCGGACGCCCGGTGTGGCGACGGTAACCGGGTAAGGACCGAGTAGGACTCGAGCGCGCAGTGTTCGATCAATCGCAAGCCGGCGTCCAGGGCGCTACGCGCGGCGGCATGGGTCTGATGCCAGGACGCGAACGCGGCGACGACCACGCTGGTGTCCGCCGCCTTCAACGACGCACGCGTTCGAGCGTATCTCGTACCTGGTCGGCCGAGAGTTCGGGCAACGCCTGTTGCGGCACCGCGACCACGCCTTTCCCCTTCTTCGCCAGCCGCATTGGCGTAGGTGCGATTTCAATTTCCAAGCGCCCGTCCCCGGCTCGGATCTCCAACGGCTGTCCGGATGTCCAGCCCAGCGCATGGCGCAGCGCCTTGGGTACCACCAGCCTGCCCGCCGCGTCGAGTGTTGTCTTCATGGCATAAAAATTACCATAAAAATGGCATTTACTCCACCAGTCGAGGGTACCCAGATGTTCGTGCTGCCGGCTTCGCACCGAAACGGCTCCCCGACCTGGGATCGAACGCGCCACCTGCAGATCGAGAGCCAGGACCTCGGTAACGCGTGCCTCACCGGCTCAGGCCAGCATTTCCCCTGCGGCAGCCAGGTCGCGCAACAGCTTCGGCGGCGCGAAGCGTTCGCCGTACTTCTTGGCGAGTTCGTCGGCGCGTGCGACGAACTTCTTCACGCCGATGTTGTTCACATACTGCAGCGCCCCACCCGTCCAAGCCGGAAAGCCGATGCCGAAGATCGAGCCGATGTTGCCGTCGCCTACATTGGTCAGCACGCCCTCCTCGAGGCAGCGCGCGGTCTCAATCGCCTGGCGATAGAGGATGCGCTCCTTCAATTCCTCGAAGTCGTAGGTGACGCCGGGTTTTTCGAAAAGCTTCTTGAGCTCCGGCCACAGGAATTTTTTGCCTTCCTTCGGGTACTCATAGAAGCCGCCGCCCGCCGCCCGGCCGGGGCGCTTGAGCTCCTTCACCATGCGTACGACGACTTCCTGGCCCGGTGCTGCAACGTACTTCTTCCCCTCGGCCTCCATGTCGGCCCTGGTCTGCTCCATCACGTGCAGCGACAGCGACATCGAGGTCTGGTCGATGACTTCGAGCGGTCCGACCGGCATGCCGGCCAGGCGCCCGGCGCTCTCGATTACGGCAGGGGGGATGCCCTCGGCCAGCATCGAGCAGCCTTCCATGACGAAGGTGCCGAACGTGCGGCTGGTATAGAAGCCGCGAGAGTCGTTGACCACAATAGGTGTCTTGCCGATGGCAAGCACGTAGTCATACGCACGCGCCACGGTCTCCGGCGAAGTCTTTCCGCCCTTGATGATCTCGACCAGCGGCAAGCGGTCGACCGGCGAGAAGAAATGCAGGCCGATGAAATTCTCGGGGGTTGCGGAAGCGGTCGCGAGGCCGGTGATCGGCAGTGTCGAAGTGTTGGACGCGAAGATGCCACCGCGCACGAGCTTGGGCTCGGACTCCTTGGTCACCTGCGCCTTGAGTTCGCGCTTCTCGAACACCGCCTCGATGATGAGGTCACAGCCCGCGAGGTCGTCGTTGCTGGCGGTTGGCGTGATCAGGTTCAGCGGATCGAGGCTCGCCTTGCGCTTGGTGAGAACGGTCTCGGAGTAGCTCCTGCCCTTCTGCGCCGCCTCGATCGTGACGTCTTTGAGCACGCAGGGAATGCCGCGCGTTGCGGTGGCATACGCGATGCCGCCGCCCATCATGCCGGCACCGAGGATGCCGACTTTCGCAGGCTTCCACTTCGGGACGTCCTTCGGCCGCGAAGCGCCCGACTTGATCGCCGTGAGGTTGAAGAAGAACGCGGTGATCATGTTCTTCGCGACCTGCCCCACCGCGATCCTGGCGAGGTAGCGAGATTCGATCCGCATCGCGGTATCGAAATCGACATACGCACCTTCGACCATCGCCGAAAGGATCGCTTCCGGCGCCGGATACAGGCCGCGCGTCTTTTCAGTCAGCATCGCAGGTGCTACCGCAAGCATCTGCGAGACCGCCGGGGAATTCGGATTGCCTCCAGGCATGCGGTAGTCCTTGGCGTCCCACGGCTGCACGGGCGAGGGATTGGCCTTTATCCAGTCGCGCGCCATCGACATCGCGTTTGCAGCGTCCTTGGCCGAACCCTGGAGCAACCCCAGCTTGGCCGCATCGGCCGGCTTCATGAGCTTGCCTTCGATGAGGTAGGGGAATGCCGCCTGCAAGCCGAGCAGGCGAGTGAGCTTGGTCACGCCGCCCGCGCCTGGAAGGAGCCCCAGCGTGACTTCAGGGAAACCGAGCTGGATCTTCGGGTCGTCGACGCAGATGCGGCAGTGCGCGGCGAGCGCAATCTCGAAGCCGCCGCCCAGCGCAGTGCCTGCGATCACCGCCACCACGGGCTTGCCGAGCTTTTCCAGCTTGCGGAAATCCGCCTTGATCGCTTCGATTTCGTGGAACATGGCTTGCGCGTCGGACGCCTTGAGCCTGACGACGTCCTTGAGCTCGGCACCGGCGAAGAATGTTTTCTTGGCCGAGGCGAGGATCACACCGTCAAAGGTGTCCTTTTCCTTCTCCAACCGCGCGACATTCTCGGTGAAGGCGTTCTTCCACGCCTCGGACATCGTGTTGACCGAGCCTTCGGGCGCGTCGAACGTGAGCGTGACGACGCGGTCCGTACCCAATTCATACTTAATGGGCGACATCAGACTCTTTCGACGATGGTGGCGATGCCCATGCCGCCGCCGACGCACAGCGTGGCGAGGCCGTAGCGCAGCTTCCTGCGCTCGAGCTCGTCGACGAGCGTGCCGATGATCATCGCGCCGGTCGCGCCGAGCGGGTGGCCCATGGCGATCGAGCCGCCGTTCACGTTGACCTTCTCTTCGGGCACGCCCATTTCCTTCATGAATTTCATCGGCACCACGGCAAACGCCTCGTTGATCTCGAAGAGGTCGATCTGGTCGATGGTGAGGCCGGCCTTGAGGAGGGCTTTGCGCGCCGCGGGCATCGGACCCGTGAGCATGATCGTCGGGTCGGCACCCGAGAGCGCGGTGGCGACGATGCGCGCGCGCGGCTTGAGGCCGAGCTCGCGGCCCTTGGCTTCCGAGCCGATTAGCACGGCCGCCGCGCCGTCGACGATGCCCGAGCTGTTGCCGGCGGTGTGCACATGTGTGATCCGCTCGACCTGCGGATAGCGCCGCAGCGCCACCGAGTCGTAGCCCATGGCGCCCATCTGCTCGAAGGAGATCTTGAGCGAAGCCAGGCCTTCCATCGTCGTATGTGCCTTGATGAATTCATCCTCGCCCAGGATCACGTCGCCGATCGCGTCCTTGACCGGCACGACAGAGTCCTTGAAGAGCCCGGCTTCGCGCGCCTTGGCGGCTTTCTTTTGCGAGCCCATTGCAAAGCGGTCCACGTCCTCGCGCGAAAACTCCTCGATGGTGGCGATCAGGTCGGCGCCTATGCCCTGCGGGATAAACTGCGTGTCCAGCGCCGTTTCCGGGTCGCAGGCCCAGGCACCGCGGTCGGTGCCCAGGGGCACGCGCGACATCGATTCCACGCCGCCGGCCACGACGAGGTCTTCCCAGTCGGAGCGCACTTTCATCGCGGCCATGTTTACCGCCTCGAGGCCCGAGGCGCAGAAGCGGTTGAGCTGTACGCCCGAAGCGCGAAAGTCCCAGCCTGCGGCCAGTGCTGCGGTCTTGGCGATGCACGAGCCCTGCTCGCCCACGGGCGTCACGCAGCCCATGACGACATCGTCCACCTGCGAGGTATCGAGATCGTGACGCGATTGGAGCTCGCGCAATATCCCGGTCAACAACGAAATCGGCTTGACCTCGTGCAGCGATCCGTCCTTTTTGCCCTTGCCGCGCGGCGTGCGCAGCGCCGAATAGATGAATGCCTCAGCCATGGCCGACTCCCGTGCGTGATGCTATTTGATCTCGCCCAGGCCGATCGACCTGGAGATGACTTCCTTCATGATCTCGTTGGTGCCGCCGTAAATGCGCTGCACGCGCGCGTCGACATAGGCGCGCGAGATCGGGAATTCCCACATGAACCCGTAGCCGCCGTGCAGCTGCAGGCATTCGTCGATGACCTTGCACTCGAGGTCGCTGACCCAGTACTTGGCCATCGCGGCAGTCGCAGCATCCAGCGTGCCTGCCAGCAGCAGCTCGATGCACTTGTCCACGAACACGCGCGCCACTTGCGCTTCGGTCGCGCACTCGGCGAGCTTGAAGCGCGTGTTCTGGAATCCCGCCACGGCCCTGCCGAACGCCTTGCGCTCGCGCACATAGTCCTTGGTCCACTCGATGGCCGCTTCGGTTTTGGCAACCGCGCCGATCGCGATCTGCATGCGCTCCCAGGGCAGCTCCTGCATGAGGTAGACGAAGCCGTTGCCCTCCTGCCCGAGCAGGTTCTCGGCCGGCACCTCGACGTTGTCGAAGAACAGCTCCGCCGTGTCCTGCCCCTTAAGGCCCATCTTCTTCAGGCGCTTGCCCTTGGTGAAACCCTTCATCGACGTATCGACGACCACCAGGCTGGTGCCTTTCGCGCCCTGCGTCGGGTCGGTCTTGGCGACCACGATCACGAGATCCGCGTTCCAGCCGTTGGTGATGAAAGTCTTGGAGCCGTTGACGACGTACTTGTCGCCTTTGCGGATCGCGCTGGTTTTCACGGACTGGAGATCGGAGCCCGCGCCGGGCTCGCTCATTGCGATCGCGCCTATCTGCTCGCCCGCCGCCATCTTCGGCAGGTATTTTTTCTTGAGGACTTCGCTGCCGTAGCGGTTGAGGTACGGTGCGACAATTTCCGAATGCAGGCCGAAGCCGAGCGTCGAGTTGTTCGCGCGCGCCTGCTCCTCGATCAGGATGATGCTGTAGAGCTTGTCGGCGCCGGAGCCGCCGTACTCTTCCGGCATGCTCGAGCAGAGAAAGCCGTTAGCGCCGGCTTTCTTCCACACATCGCGGTCCGCGTAACCCTGTTCCTGCCATCGCTCGTCGTTGGGCTTCACCTCGGTGTCCATGAAGCGGCGGACACTGTCGCGGAACGTTTCGTGCTCGGATGAGAAAAGCGTGCGTGGGATCATGGCGCGTCCACTCGTGCAGCGGGGGGTTTGACGAATCATAGTGCATTGGGGGAGACTCACAAAGCAGTTGCTTTGTCCCATGCAGACACCCTCTCCCCACCCGTTTCTAACAGTGTTCCGGTCCGGGCTTTTCGCGGCGCGGACGGCAATCGTCACCGGCGGCGGATCGGGCATCGGACGCTGCATTGCACATGAACTGGCGGCGCTCGGCGCGCGCGTCGCACTTGTAGGCCGCAAGCTCGAAAAGCTGGAAGCTGTCGCGCGGGAAATTGCGAATGCAGGTGGCACGGCGACGAGCCACAGCTGCGACATCCGCGAGGAAGACCGCGTGCGCGAAACCGTGGCCGCGGTACACACCGGATTCGGCGCAATCGATTTCCTTGTCAACAACGCAGGTGGACAGTTCGCCGCGCCGCTCGAATCCATTTCGGCCAAGGGCTGGGAGGCAGTCGTACGCAACAACCTTACCGGCGGATTCCTCATGGCGCGCGAGTGCTACACGCAGTCGATGAAGGCCTCGGCGCAAGCAGGAAACCCGGGCGCGATCGTGAACATCATTGCGGACATGTGGGCAGGCATGCCCAACATGGGCCACTCGGGTGCGGCCCGTGCCGGCATGCTGAACTTCACCGAGACGGCATCCCTCGAATGGGCGCCGATTCGAGTCAATGCGGTGGCGCCGGGCTGGATAGCTTCGAGCGGCATGGACCACTATCCCGAAGCGATGGCCGAACACATTCGCACGCTGCCGAAAAAGGTACCGCTCGGCCGCCTGGGCACCGAATCGGAAGTCTCCGCAGCGGTGGTGTTCCTTCTCTCGCCCGCCGCGGCGTTCATTTCAGGTTCGTGCCTGCGCGTGGACGGGGCCGTGCCGAATGCCAAGCGGGTGTGGGAAGGTCCGGTCGCAAGAGGAAGGACGCAAGCCTTCAACGGCTTTCACCTAGCGCAACTGCCA
>JBBQNG010000070.1:0-17039 GCA_038329645.1 Burkholderiales bacterium | reverse complement strand
CACCTTGGCGATCATCGGGTCGTAGAATGGGCTGATCTCCGCACCCTGCTCGACGCCGGTGTCGATCCGCAACTGCTCGTCGAATACCTCCAAGTCGAACACGATCAGCCGCCCGGTGCTCGGCAAAAACCCCGTCGCCGGATCCTCCGCATACAGCCGGGCCTCCATCGCCCAGCCGTTGATGCTGAGCTCGTCCTGCCGCTTCGGCAACTCCTCCCCGCTCGCCACCCTTAGCTGCCACTCGACCAGATCGACCCCGGTAATCTCCTCGGTCACCGGATGCTCGACCTGCAGGCGGGTGTTCATTTCCATGAACCAGAAACGGTCGGCCTTCAGGCCCTCCGAGGCGTCGGCGATGAACTCGATGGTGCCGGCGCCGACATAGCCGACCGCCTTGGCCGCTTTCACCGCCGCCTCGCCCATCGCGGCGCGCATCGCCTCGGGCATGCCGGGCGCGGGCGCTTCCTCGATCACCTTCTGGTGGCGGCGTTGCAGGGAGCAGTCGCGCTCGAACAGGTGCACCGCGTTGCCGTGGCTGTCGGCGAACACCTGCATCTCGATGTGGCGCGGCCGCGTGACGTATTTCTCGATCAGCACATGATCGTCGTTGAACGAAGACTTCGCCTCACGCTTGGCGCCTTCCAGTGCAGCCACGAAATCCGCCGCGGCATCGACCCGGCGCATGCCTTTGCCGCCGCCACCTGCCACGGCCTTGATCAGCACCGGATAGCCGATCTTTGCGGCTTCACGCTCGAGTGTCGCGGGCGACTGGTCCTCGCCGAGATAGCCCGGCACGACGGCCACGCCGGCCTTCGCCATCAGCGCCTTGGCGCGGTCCTTCAGTCCCATCGCGCGGATCGCGGCCGGCGGCGGGCCGACGAACACGATGCCGGCGGCGGCGCAGGCTTCGGCGAATTCGGCATTCTCCGACAGGAAGCCGTAGCCCGGATGGATTGCCTCGGCGCCGGTTGCCTTGGCCGCTGCGATGATGGCGTCGCCGCGCAGGTAGGATTCGCGCACCGGTGGCGGGCCGATGCAGACCGCTTCGTCCGCGGTCTTTACGTGCAAAGCTTTCGCGTCGGCTTCGGAATAGACGGCAATCGTGCGCAAGCCGAGCCGCTTTGCGGTGTGCATGATGCGCACCGCGATCTCGCCACGGTTGGCAATAAGGAGCGAACGGAACATGGGCGAGTTCTAGCCCGGTTCAACCCGGCCGCAAATCCTTGGCGCCGGCTTACTCCCAGCCTTCACATCCCGCGGGCACGCTGGACCAGCAGCTTGACCAGGAACAGCACGCCGATCGCCACGAAATAGAGGATGTAGAGCGTGAGCGCGTAGTGCCAGAAGGCAGGATCCATCTTGGGCGGCGCGAACGCGGCGTGATTGAACAGCACCGGAATGAGGGTGCTGACCAGCACGTGGATCACCACCGACAAGGCTGCCGCTATGAACAGGCCGACGAAGGAATTCACCGCCAGCACGCCAAGCAGGATGATCACACCCGCCTGGATCGGGTTCACATGGTTCAGGCCTTCACGGAAAAACGTCCAGAACTCGTTCCAATAGTGAGAGAGCATATCCATGGGCACGCAATCCTTTCACGCATACAACGCGAAGGTTCCGGAGGCGTTGCGCCGCCGGTTAACCCTCCTGTGACCGACGCGCGCTAGTGGGCGTGCGCCTTGCCGCCCGAGCCGGACAGCACGTTTTGCTTCACGAAGAAGAAAACCGCGATGGCGACAAGGTAGCCGAGGTACAGCGCGAACACGCTCTGCAGGAACGACTCTTCCAGCAGCGGCGGCAACCGGGCAGAGGCTCCGTGATCGATCACCGGGATCAGGATCGAGGCGATGACATGGGTCAGAACCGCGCCCAGCGCGACCGCCCAGAGCTTTTTCCACTCCGGCATGCGGTAGGCGAAATAGATCGCGATCAGCAATCCCAGGACGGCGTTGACCTGGGCAAAACCTTCACGGAAGAAATCCAGAACCCAATGAACGTAGTACATGACATCATGCATATCGGCCTCCCCCAATAGGTGGCTACAATAGAGCCTCAACGACAACCCGGTTAACCCTATAGAGTTCCCTGATTGGGACGAATTTTTGGCAATGCCCCCCGGGGACCAGGTTCGGCCCGGCCCGAGGGGGCGACCTTGCGGGAATGTAAGGTCGGTGAGGGCGGAAACACCGGATTTGTCACGGACCGCTGCTAATCTTGCTACAGATGCCCGAAGCCGCAACCCCGAGGACGGAGCCTTCTCTTGCAGGCAGCTGAGGTTTCGCGTGCGGTGTCTGCGGCCTTGGCGATCGCCTCGGCGCTTGACCTGACAGCCGATGACACGGTCGTCCTTCATAACTCCAACAAACTCGCCGTGCGCCTGCTGCCGT
This sequence comes from Burkholderiales bacterium, assembly GCA_038329645.1. Classification (GTDB taxonomy): domain Bacteria; phylum Pseudomonadota; class Gammaproteobacteria; order Burkholderiales; family SG8-39; genus SZAS-79. Next base: position 14,649 of record JBBQNG010000070.1, on the reverse strand, counting down.
GTGACGTCTTTGCTCGCGTCGCACCTCAGGCGCAGCAGGTGGCCCAGTTCGAAATCGAACTTGCTCAACGCCTCGCCGAGACCGGGAGCCCGGTGGCTGCTCTCGAGCCCAGAGCGGAGCCGCGCCCCTACGAGCGTGACGGCTTCGTGGTCACACTGTGGACCTACTATGCACCTGTGACGCCTCGAGAGGTCGCACCGGCAGACTACGCGCATGCCCTCGGGCGGCTGCATGCCGGTATGCGGAAGCTCGATATCACAACGCCGCACTTCACGGATCGAGTCGCCGAGGCCCAACAACTCGTGGCGAGCCGCGAGCAAACTCCCACGCTCGCCGACCAGGACCGACAGCTACTCGGCGACACTCTTGGAAGCCTGCGGCGAACAATCGCCGATCGCGGCGCGGCGGAACAGCTGCTGCACGGCGAGCCGCACCCTGGCAACGTTCTCAGCACGAAGAGCGGGCCGCTGTTCATTGACCTTGAGACATGCTGCCGTGGGCCAATCGAATTCGACCTCGCCCATGTGCCTGAAGGGGTGTGCGCGCACTATCCGAATGTTGATAAGGATTTGCTTGGCGAGTGCCGGATGCTCGTTCTTGCAATGGTCGCAGCGTGGCGCTGGGATGCAGGCGACCAATTCCCGAATGGGCACCGCGTGGGCCAGGAATTCCTCAGCACCCTGCGCAAGGGCCCACCGTGGCCATCGCTCGATGTCGTGATGCGTGAAATGAAATGACACCACAGATGCCGCCGGACAACGCGCGGCATATGGCGCCTGCCTCGTTCAGATCTTGAGGCGCGTACTGTCGTAGACCTCCACGGCACCGAACTCGGCGGCGAGCTCGCGCAGGCGTTTGATGAAGCTGCTCGATTCGGGGACGGCAAAGTGCTTGCGCAGCGCATCGGCATCGGCCCAGCGCTCCATGAAGGTCAGGCGCAGCGGGTTCTCGGCATCGACATGGACGCCGTGCAGCAGGCAGCCCTCTTCCGTGCGCGAGCGGTGGACATGCTCGAGCGCGATGCGGGTCATCTCCGCGATGGTATCGGGACGCGCCGTGGCCGAGCCGGTGACAATGATCATGGTTTGCCCTCTCACACGATCTGATAGCGCAGTTTCTCGCCCGGAATAAGCAGCGGGGCGTCCAGCTTGCAGCGCAGCAAGGCGGCCAGCAGTGCGTGGGTCGAGGTCGTCAGCGCTTCGGCAACCGCTTCCGCCTTCAGGCCCGGCTTGGCGGTGAGCCAGTTCGCGATCAGAGCGATCTCGTGTTCGGCGATCTGGCGCGCGATGAAGGCGAGCGGCAGGATGGGCCGGGCGCGCGCGTGCCGCGCCACCGATGTCAGGCGCGGTTCGATCAACTCGGTCAGGCAGCGGATCCAGATTGCCCGCACCGGGCCGTCGAAGAAGATATGGTTCAGCCGGCGCTGCGCGTAGAAGTGCGCCAGCTGCCCGAGCAGGTGCTCGGTGCCGACCACATTGCCGACAATTGCCGACAGCAGGGACGACGGCACCTTCATGCTCTGGCGCAGGATTTCCTCCTTGCCGGCAAAGTGCATGTAGAAGGTGGAGCGCCCGACATTGGCGCGCTCGGCAATGCGCTCCACGGTGACGGCCTCATAGCCTTCCGAGAGCAGGACGTTGATGAAAGCCGACATCAGGGCGGCACGCGTGCGTTCGGTGCGGCGGTCGGCTTTTGGCATAGTCACATCTCGTTGAACGGCAGCCGCGAAACATGCGCGTTTGCTGGCTTTTCGCCAAACCGGTTCCGGACAAAAACACGCGAGTGTCCACAAATGGACGAAAGCGGGCGCGACGCCAGCAAAACGGCCCCGCGGCACCCTAGATATCCGTGAGACATCCGAGGGAGTTCGAATCATGGCCATGGCCGCAACCGCCGATGCTCTAACCCCGCAACGCGAGCGCCCCCGGGGACTCGGGATCGTGGCGATCGCCACCGGCCTCATCGGGTTCGCCCTGCTCGCGAGCCACCCGATGGGCAACGCGCAGACCTTTGCCGACGTGCTGAAGGAAGAAGCGGCATACCGCGGCATGGACGCGGTGGTGCATGGCGGTTTCATCGCGGTACTGGCGCTGCAGCTCGTTTGCTACGCGGCGTTCTCGGCGCAGCTCGGCCTGACACGCGTGGCGACCCTGGCGGCGCTGGTGTTCTTCAGCGTTGGCGTGGCGTTCCTAGCCGGTTCGATGGTGCTGGACGGCCTCGTGACACCGGCGATTGCGGCCCGCTACGTTGCCAAGCCCGACAAGATCGAGAGTGCCCGCACCCTGTTCGTGCTGATGGGAACGATGATCAGTTTCCTGATGCCGCTCGGCCTCGCCTTCCAGTCCATCGCCATCTCGTGCTGGGGCTGGGCCCTGGTCGCAAGCGGCCGGTCGCGCGTGGTGGGTCTCATCGGCCTCGCCATGGGGCCGCTACTGATCGCAGCGCTGGGCGTCGGCGTCACCACGGGCAACCCGATGGCACTGATGGCCACGATCGCGGCGACGGCGGTGTGGGCAGTGCTGGTGGGGGCGGTCTTGTTGCGGCGATAGTCCCTCGGCCGCTTCAAGGTGTGTGCGTCTTGATCCACCACGCAAGCACCTTGACCGCACTGGCGCGTCCGTTTCTCCGATCCAGTATCATCACTTCCAAAGCGGTTTTCCCTGCCTTGTTCTTGAGAAAAGGATCGGCGCCGGCGTTCAACAGCAGAGCGGTAACGTCGCTGTTCTCGCTACACATCAGCGCAGTTTCTCCGTCCTTGTTCTGAACGTTGACGTTCGCATTTGCAGAAATCAGCGCTCGCGCAACAGTTACTGAATCAGAATTCAGCGTCAGGGCCGTGTCGCCGTTCTTGTCACGAGCATCCACGTTCGCGCCTGCCTTGATCAACATCTGAATGGTCCGCCGCCGGTCCGCCCCCGGCGTGTCGCCTTCGTCGTCGCGGTAAGGCTTCTGCGCGGCGAGCATCAGTGCCGTTACACCATCGCCATTGGCGTGCTTTGCGCTGGCACCCCAGTCAAGCAGTTGCAAAACAGCACCGGGAACGCCCGAATTGGCCGCAGTCATCAACGCGGTTTTTCCACCGACCTCCCGATCCGGCGTCAAAGCGCTTCGATAGCGCATGATTTCGCGTACCAGGAGCGGGTTTCCTGAAAGTGCGCCGACGATCAACGCATCGCCCAATGCGTCTTTGTCCTTCCAAGCGCCGGCGTCCAGAAGCACTTCCACCATGGCGGGATCGCGGCGCGCAGCGGCATTTACCAGGGCGCTATTGTGCTCTCTTCTCCAATCGTCACCCGGCCCAGCGAGTGGGATCACCGGCAACCCTAGTGCAATCATGTCACGCAAAGCCACGATGTCGCCATAGTGTGCCACCCCGGCGATTGTCCAGCCGTTTTCAAGTGACCGCTTCTTGAAATCCCATTTCTCGGCACGCAAACTCGAACTGGTGTTCGCGTTGCCCTTGGTCCAGCGGGCGACGTCGGAGACGTCATCGACTGCGGCTTCGAGATCGGCGATGGAGTCCGGCATTCCGGCTTCCAACCCGAAATAGTCAACGACCCGCTTCTGTCCACCATCCAAAGTCAGCGTGAGCGTGTAGGTTGGCTGTGAAGCTTGCCCGGTACTCATCAAGCATCGCATTGAATTGGCCGGTTCGGAACCGCGCCACCAACGCCTGCACGGCCTCTGGCTGAATCAAAGCGTGGTGATCGCCGACAAGCGCGACCCAACCTTCGCCATTGTAGAGTATGTCACCATTGCCCGAAATCTCTACCCGATACATGGGACATGTCCCGTAGCACCCACTGCGTTCGAGCGTGATGTGAACCGATGCCCAGTTTCGAACTTGCGGAAACGGAACCGGGTGCGCCAGACGCCGCTCGGCCGGAAGCACCCATACAGGAATGCCACTGACGCGCGAGTAAACTCTGCGTCCGTGCAACTCAAATGGAAAAAGCCGCAACGCCCGAGCCTTCGCAACGGTTGCTTCTCGATATCTCGAAGGTCCGCGTTCAATCGCCGAGATCACGTGTCCATCCGGATCAACGATGACCGAAACCTGAATAGGATTGAGATATCTGTCTATGGGATCGTAGGCGACACCGCTCCTGATCATCATCGGTCGGCGGCTGATCAAGTGTGGCACATAGCCAAATTGCGAACTTGCCACTGAGAGCTCATCCCGGGAGTCGCTCTCGCTTCTTCCGAACGTCAACCAAGCAACGCCCCTGCGGCCAACACAGCAACCACAACAACAGCAAAGTGCCAGCGCTTCACGTACCACCCGCGCTCACATCCGGAACACGCCGAACTTCGTTTCCGGGATTGGAGCGTTGAGGCACGCCGATAGTGCGAGACCGAGCACGCGCCGCGTGTCGGTTGGGGCAATGATGCCGTCGTCCCATAGCCGCGCGGTAGCGTAGTAGGGATTGCCCTCGTCTTCGTATTTCTGGCGGATCGGCGCCTTGAAGGCTTCGGCCTGTTCCGGTGTCCATTTGTCGGCGTCGCGGTTGACGGTGGCGAGGACGCTTGCGGCCTGTTCGCCGCCCATGACCGAGATGCGGCTGTTGGGCCAGGTGAAGAGGAAGCGCGGGGAATAGGCACGGCCGCACATGCCGTAATTGCCCGCACCATAGGAGCCGCCGATGATGAGTGTGATCTTGGGCACCTGCGCGGTGGCGACCGCGGTCACCATCTTGGCGCCGTCCTTGGCGATGCCGCCACTCTCATATTTGCGGCCCACCATGAAGCCCGCGATGTTCTGCAGGAACAGCAGCGGGATGCGGCGCTGGCTGCACAGCTCGATAAAGTGCGCCGCCTTCAGCGCGGACTCCGAGAACAGGATGCCGTTGTTAGCGACGATGCCGACCGGCATGCCTTCGATGCGGGCGAAGCCGGTGACGATGGTGGTGCCGTAGAGCTTCTTGAATTCGTCGAGCTCGGAGCCATCGACCAGCCGCGCGATCACCTCGCGCACGTCGTATTGCACGGCGAGCGAGGTCGGCACGATGCCGTTCAACTCGGCGATGTCGTAGAGCGGCAGCTTCGGTTCGGCGAGCGGGATGTCCGGCTGCTTGCGCGCGTTGAGGTTCGCGACACTGCGGCGCACGATGGCGAGCGCGTGGCTGTCGTCATTGGCGTAGTGATCGGCGACGCCGGAGATCTTGGCATGCACGTCGGCACCGCCGAGATCTTCGGCCGTCACCACTTCGCCGGTCGCGGCCTTCACCAGCGGCGGACCGGCGAGGAAGATTGTGCCCTGCCCCTTCACGATGACGGTCTCGTCGCTCATCGCCGGGACATAGGCGCCGCCCGCGGTGCAGGAGCCCATCACGGATGCGATCTGCGGAATGCCCTGGGCACTCATGTTGGCCTGGTTGAAGAAGATGCGGCCGAAATGTTCGCGGTCGGGAAAAATCTCCGCCTGGTTCGGCAGGTTGGCGCCGCCGGAATCGACCAAATAGACGCAGGGCAACCGGTTCTCGCGCGCGATTTCCTGGGCGCGCAGATGCTTCTTCACGGTGACGGGGTAATAGGTGCCGCCCTTGATGGTGGCGTCGTTGCAGACGATGACGCATTCGCGCCCCGCGACACGGCCGATGCCGGTGATGATGCCGGCGCCGTGGATGTCGCCGTCATACATGTCGTGCGCGGCGAGCGGCGACAGTTCGAGGAACGGTGAACCGGGATCGATCAGGCGCTCGACCCGCTCGCGCGGCAGCAGCTTGCCCCGTTCGGTGTGGCGTTTGCGGGAGCGCTCGTCACCGCCTAGCGCCGCGGTGGCCATGCGCGATTTCAGGTCGTCGACGAGCGCGGCCATGGCGTCGGCGTTCTTCTTGAAGGCGGCGCTGCCGGACTGGATGGTGGATTTGAGTTTGGTCATGGAATCGGGGCGTTCCGAAGGTGGGCGATGCTGCTTGGGTTGCGGCCCTTATTGCAATTTGTTCCGCCACTTGCCGGCAAAGGCAATCGCGTTGTAGGGGTTCCCGCGCGCGCTGAGGCGAACCAATTCACAGCAACTCCACCGCCACCGCCGTTGCTTCGCCGCCGCCGATGCACAAGGACGCGACGCCGCGTTTCAGGCCGCGGCGCTTCAGGGCGTTGAGCAGGGTGACGAGGATGCGCGCGCCTGAGGCGCCGATGGGGTGGCCGAGGGCGCAGGCGCCGCCGTTAACGTTGACCTTGTCGTGCGGCAGGCCCAGGTCGCGCATGGCGATCATCGCGACATTGGCGAAGGCCTCGTTGATCTCGAACAGGTCGACGTCGTCTTTGGTCCAGCCCGCTTCTTTCAGCACCTTGTTGATGGCGCCGACCGGGGCGGTGGTGAACCAGCGCGGTTCGGCGGCGTGGCTCGCCTGCGCCACGATGCGGGCCAGGGGTTTGAGGCCGCGCTTCTTCGCTTCGTCTGAACTTGTGAGGACGAGCGCCGCAGCCCCGTCGGAGATCGACGACGAGTTCGCCGCCGTCACAGTGCCGTCCTTGGCGAAAGCGGGCTTCAGGGTCGGGATCTTGGCCGGGTCCGCCTTGCGCGGCTGCTCGTCGAGCGACACATCGACGTCGCCACCGCGGCCCGAAATCTTCACCGCCACAATCTCGTCGACGAACGACCCGTCGTCCTGCGCCCGCTTCGCACGCGTCAGCGACTCGGTGGCGTAGGCGTCCTGTTCGGCGCGGGTGAACTGGTAGTGCCGCGCCGCGTCCTCGGCGTAGGTCCCCATCAGGCGGTGCTCATAGGCATCCTCGAGCCCGTCGAGGAACATGTGGTCCTTGATCTCGCCATGGCCCAGGCGGAAGCCGCCGCGCGCCTTGGGCAGGATGTAGGGCGAGTTGGTCATGCTCTCCATGCCGCCCGCCACGGCGAACGCGATATGGCCGAGGGCGATCTGGTCGGCGGCGATCATCACCGCCTTCATGCCCGAGCCGCACACCTTGTTGATGGTGGTCGCGGGCACGTCGTCGGGCAGGCCGGCATAGCGGGCCGCCTGGCGGGCCGGGGCCTGACCGACACCGGCCGGCAACACGCAACCCATTAATGCTTCATCGATGTCGGCGGGCGCAACACCCGAGCGGGCTACTGCCTCGCGGATGGCGACCGAACCGAGTTCAGGCCCCGTTCGGCCGGACAAATCGCCCTGAAATCCCCCCATCGGAGTGCGCGCGCCGGACAGAATGACGACTTCGGACATAGGAAATCTCCTTCAGAGGCTGGATTAGGACCGGGTCCTAACCCGCCGGTTGGTAACCCTAAATTGCGGCAACCATGGCCTAGGCCGCCGGCCATATCGTGAGTTATCATTTCCCGGCGAGTCCGGCCATGGCCGGCAGCTTGAGTGGGGTTATGAACAGGTCAGCGGTTATCGCCGGTCTCATCGGGGCCGTGATTGCGGGCGTCGTCTTGGCGCTGCCGTATTACGGCGTGCACCTGCCGTTGCCCCTGTTGCTGGGCGGCGCAGCCGCGCTCGCGACCGGTGCGGTGTTCGCGATTCTGACCGCGACGGTGTTCGGCAAGGTCCCGCCCAAGCCGCAGGGCAAGAGCCTGCTCGGCGAACAGCTGTCGAGCGTCAAGGAGCTCATCGACTTCTTCCCGGCGGGGGACGGCGTGCAGGCACTGTCGATTCGGCCCGAGACCACCGTGCAGAGTGTCGACACGGCGCAGAACCCGACGAAATACGCGGGCAAGAAAATCGTCATGCACATCCGCCCCGGCGGACCTAACGAGATGTTCAACCCGATCAAGCTGGGCGCGATCTTCGCCGGCCTCGGCCGCTCACCCGACTTCGAACATGTCCTGCTGTTCGACAGCGAGCGCGAGTTCCTCGCCTACTTTCCGGGACCGGTGGCCCGCATGCTGTTCGCCGGCGACGGCGCGGTCGGCAACATCACCGAATGGCTGCTGAGCTTCTTCGACCCGACGCGCCGCGAAGGTGCGTATCTGCAGATCATCGGCGGCGCGGTGCGCACCGACACGGTGTTCATCCATGAGAAGATCTCGACTGTGGTCGACCGCCTGAAGGGCGGCTTCCGCCAGCTCGTGGTGCTGGACGGGCGTTCGCTGCGCAAGCCGGTCGGGATCATCCATGCCGAGAAGATGATCGAACTGCTGACGCGTGCCGGTGTGCCCGCTGACACGATGAAGTCCGATGCGGCCCGGGTGGCCGACCTCAAGGACGATCTGCGCAAGTAGTCGTTGCGAGTGGCAAACCCAATAAGCGGCCGCTACCCTTCCCCCCATGACCACACCCTCCCGGCAATGCGGCGAGTGCACCCTGTGCTGCAAGGTGTTCACTATCGGCGCGCTCGCCAAGCCGATGGGCCAGTGGTGCACGCATTGCGACATCGGCTCGGGCTGCCGGATCTATGACTCCCGGCCCGAGGTCTGCCGCACCTTCAATTGCTCGTGGCTGGTGTCGGCGGGAATGGCGGAGGAATGGAAGCCGTCGTTGTGCGGGATGGTGATCCACACCGATCCTGCGGCCCGCAAAGTGCTGGTACGGGTCGATCACGAGCAACCCGACGCGTGGCAGTGTGAGCCCTATCACGCACAACTGCGCAGGTGGGCGAACGACTGGTCGAAGGCGAACACCGCGATCCTGGTACTCGTCGGTGACGTCACCTGGGTAGTGCTGCCCGATCGCGATGTCTGCTTCGGGGAAATGGCGGCAAACGAAATCGCCGGCGCCGAGTGGGTCCAGACCCCAGCGGGGCCGCGATATGAGGCATTCAAGCGGCAGAGGCAGACGATCGGGTAGAGGTTTTCAACGCGTTTCCCGTTTTTTTCTGGCGTACCGAGATAAAAGGATTCGCACGGAGACACGGAGATCACGGAGTTGTCTGACGATCTCAATCAGACACCGTCCCCCAAAAGTCGTCATGGCCGGCCCTTCGTGCCGGCCAACCATTCCAACGAGCGCACAATGTCGGAGATAGCAAACCCATGGCAGCGCTGAGAACCGCGCGCCAGTTGAGGCGGTGACAACGCTTTCGTCGAGCTGCCTTGGTGGCCCAATGGTTGGCCGGCACGAAGAGCCGGCCATGACGGCTTGGGGAGGTATGCTGCGGTCGTCGGACTGCTCCGTGCCCTCCGTGTCTCCGTGCGATCCATACTTCGGCAACACCGCTCAGAAGCCGGCGATGGTGCTCAAGCCGTTTCTTCGAACAGTTCGCGGCCGATCAGCCAGCGGCGGATTTCGCTGGTGCCGGCGCCGATTTCGTAGAGCTTCGCGTCGCGCAGCAGGCGCCCTGTGGGGTAGTCGTTGATATAGCCGTTGCCGCCGAGGCACTGGATTGCTTCCAGCGCCATCCAGGTGGCGCGTTCGGCGGCGTACAGGATCGCGCCGGCGGCATCCTTGCGGGTGGTGCGGCCGTGATCGCAGGCACGCGCCACGGCGTAGACGTAGGAACGCGCCGCCGACATTGTCACATACATGTCGGCGATCTTGGCCTGCATCAGCTGGAAGGCGCCGATCGGCTGGCCGAACTGCTTGCGGTCGTGCACGTAAGGCACCACGACGTCCATGCAGGTCTGCATGATGCCGATGCACCCGGCCGCGAGCACCGAGCGCTCATAGTCGAGCCCGCTCATCAGGATGCGCACGCCCTCGCCTTCACGGCCCAGCACGTTCTCCGCCGGCACTTCGCAATCCTCGAACACCAGTTCGCCGGTGTCGCTGCCGCGCATGCCGAGCTTGTCGAGCTTCTGCGCGGTGCGGAAACCCTTGAAGCCGCGCTCGATCAGGAACGCGGTGATGCCGCGCGGACCGGCGTCGGTGTCGGTCTTGGCGTAGACCACCAGGGTGTCGGCCTGCGGGCCGTTGGTAATCCACATCTTGGTGCCGTTCAGCACATAGCGGCTGCCGCGCCGCTCCGCCTTGAGCTTCATCGACACGACGTCGGAGCCGGCGCCGGTCTCGCTCATCGCCAGTGCGCCGACATGCTCGCCTGAGATCAGCTTCGGCAGGTAGCGCCGCTTCTGTTCCTCGTTGCCGTTGCGGCGGATCTGGTTGACGCACAGATTGGAATGCGCGCCATAAGACAGCCCAACGGCGGCCGAGCCGCGGCTGAGCTCTTCCATCGCGATGCAGTGGTCGAGATAGCCGAGGCCAGAGCCGCCGTGCTCTTCTTCCACTGTGATGCCGAGCAATCCGAGTTCACCGAGTTGCGGCCAGAGATGGCGCGGAAAGGTGTTCGACTTGTCGATCTCATCGGCGATCGGCGCGATTCTGTCGCTGGTGAACGAGCGCACCATGTCGCGGAGCATGTCCGCCGTGTCGCCAAGGTCGAAATCGAGCGAGGGATAGGAATTGGGGATCATCGAACCAGAGTCGCGCGGGGCAGCGACATTGTAGCGAAGCCGCAACGAAAGATGGCACCGATTTGCGCACCCGTTCCGCAACGTGTGATCGGCGGAGATTACGTGACGCGCGGTCGCGTAAGGATCGGGCGTTGTGTGTGCCGCACAAGCCCCTGAGCAATGTCGGCCTGAAGAACCCATCCGAGCACGATGCCGACACCCGCTTGGCACCCTTTTGCGGACGCGGAATCGGGCCCTTTCCAAGCCGGACGCCCTTTGCTAAACCCCGCCGCCTACCAGTGATTTCTCGATTGTGCGGTCGTGGCGGAACGGTAGACGCGCTAGCTTGAGGTGCTAGTGGGGCAACCCGTGGAAGTTCGAGTCTTCTCGACCGCACCAATCCCCGCTTCGGGCCGGCATCCGGTCTTTCCAACATTCAGAGCCTGAAAGCGGGACGGCGATCGCCAGTCCAGCGCCACCCTCTAAATCCCCTCTCCGTCGACGCCGTGGATGCCGCATTCGTCCTTGTCGAGGCCCGCCCAGCGGCCGGCGCGGTAGCCTTCGCCGGATTGGACGCGACGCGTGCAGGGCATGCAGCCGATCGAGGGATAGCCGTCGTCGACCAGCGGATGGCGCGGCAGGTTGTGTTTTGTCATGTAGTCTTCAAGCTGGACCAGCGACCAGTCGGCCAGCGGATTGAAGCGGAAGCGGCCCTCGAAGAACTCGACCGCCTGCATTTCATGACGCGCATTGGTCTGGAACCGCTTGCGGCCGGTGATCTGGGCGTCGAAGCCCTCGAGCGCGCGCTTGAGCGGAATGACCTTGCGAAAACTGCAGCAGGCATCGGTATCGCGCGACCACAGCGAGCCTTCCGGATCGAGGCGCAGCTTGTCTTCCAGACCCGGTGCCAGCGAGCGGATGTCGCCGAGCCCCAACTCGTCCTGCAGCCGGTCGCGATAGCGCAAGGTTTCGCCGAACAGCTTGCCGGTGTTGAGAAACAGGATCGGCGTGTTGGGATCGACGCTCGCCACGAGGTGCAGCAACACGGCGGACTCGGCGCCGAACGAAGACACCACGGTGGTCTTGCCGGCGAGGTCACCCGTGAGTGCGAGTTCGAGCAGGCCGCGGGCGTCGCGGCCGCGGGCGGCGAATTGCAGCTCGGCCAGCCTGGCTTTGACGGCAGGATCTGTCGGCGTGGATCCGGCGCGGTCGAAGGCACGCGGTGTGATGCCGCGGCTGCGGTCGATGATCGAGACGCTGGCCCCGCTCACGCGAGCCAGCCCTTCTCTTCAACCAGTTCGCGGGTACGGGCCGAGACCTCTTCAGGCTCGAGGCCCTTCTTGCGCCAACCGTCACGGGCCTTGCCGACCTGGGTGGCACGCGCCCGCCATTCGGGGCCGAATTTCTCCTGCAGCCATTCGCGGATCGAGCGCGACAGGCCCGGCGCCAGACCGCCGGTCGAGACCGTCAGCAGCAGGTCGCCCTGGCGCACGACGGCGGGAACGTGAAAATCGCAAAGCTCAGGCACGTCCTCGACGTTGACCAGCACACCGGTGCGCCGGGCAGTTTCGGCCAGCTTGGCAGCCGTCTGCCGGGGCAGGCCGGCGATGAACAGGACATGGAGACCACGGAGCTGCGTCGCATCGGCGCCACGCGCCACCGTGACGGCCTCAAGACCCGATTCCGCGAGCAATGCCCGCCGCTTGGCCAGCCCTTCGCCCTCGCCCGCAATGCCGGCGCGGATGAATTTGGGATGGAGGACGATGGGCAGCATAAGGCACCTTTACCCCCGGCGAGCAGACCTCCGGGTTCTACAAACAGGTACGCGCTGACCCCCTAAAATGCAACGATGAGGTGGGAAATATATTTAAATACACTATTTGAAATGTACTATACGTCATAACCCTTCAGGAGATGGGTGATGGAGACCCCGATTTTCTCGCCCTGGATGACAATTTCGCCCCGGGCGACCGGCCGGTCGTTGGCGAGTATCGTAACCGGATCGTCCTGCTTGGAGTCGAGTTCGATGACCGCGCCGCGGCCCATGCGCAGGAGCTGGTGCATGGGAATGACCGACCGCCCCAGCACAACAGAGATCTCGACCTTGACGCTTTCGATGTTTGCCGACATTGAGCCGATCCATCCCGTATGTTGAGCCCGATCCTCCTGCTTTTATGCTTTCGGCGAAGTTAATGCGCGCAGACACCCTCACGTCCCTGCCCTACCTTCCTGTCGAATGGAAGACGAGCGATGCACTTGTGGATTACCCGCAAGCCGTCGCGTTCATGGAGGCGCGCGCCGCGGAGATTGCCGAAGGCCGCGCCGGCGAACTCGTATGGCTACTCGAGCACCCGCCGATCTATACCGCCGGCACCAGTGCCAAGGATTCCGACCTGATCGATGCGCGTTTTCCGGTGCATCGCACCGGGCGCGGCGGCCAGTTCACCTATCACGGGCCGGGACAGCGGGTCGGCTACGTGATGCTCGACCTCAAGCAGCGCAAACCCGATGTGCGCAAATATGTCCACGATCTGGAAGAGTGGCTGATCCGTACTCTGGCGCAGTTCAATGTGAAGGGTGAGCGGCGCGAGGGACGCGTCGGCATCTGGGTGGCGCGCGACGGCGGGCGCGAAGACAAGATCGCCGCGATCGGCGTGCGCGTGCGGCGCTGGGTGACGTTCCATGGCGTGTCGCTGAACGTCGAGCCGGACCTTTCGCATTTCGACGGCATCGTGCCGTGCGGCATCCGCCAGCATGGGGTGACGAGTTTTCACGACCTCGGGCTGCCTGTGACGATGGCGGATGTGGATGTCGCGATGCGGGTGGCGTTCGAAGACGTGTTCGGCTCCGCATCCGTCTGAGTTCGTCATCGACAATTTTACCGCAGAGGCCGCGATGCAATTAAGGGGAGCTGCGCAATGAGAGCCGTGCTTCCGAGCCTGGTTTCCGGGACCGGCGCAACCTCTCCCCGCGCAACTCACCTCAAAGCTCAGGGCCTTCCGCGGTAAAATTGTCTCCACCCCAAAACCGCCCAAGGATTCTGTTCCGCACGAACCCAAACTAGAATCCTCCCGATTCGGGCCAGGGGGAAAACCATGCCACGCGTGTCAGCCGCCTTTTTCACCATGACGGTCGTCTATATGCTGATCGGAATGGCCTGGGGCCAGCATATGGGCCAGACGCAGGATCACCTGCTGTTTCCGGCGCATGCCCATCTCAACCTGGTCGGCGGCGTGCTCGCGGCGATCTATGGGACGTTCTATGCGCTGACCCAGGCGACGATGTCGACGCGTCTCGCCTGGATCAATTTCACCGTAGCAACTCTCGGCATCGTGTTCTTCATCCCCGCGCTGATCACCATCCTGCAAGGCGACCTGACTTACCTGCCGGTGAACATCGCAGGTGAAGTGTTGTCGATGCTTGGCTTGCTGATTTTCGGCGTGTCGGTGGTGCGCGAGCTGGTACGGGCGCGGGCCTGAAGCTCAGAGGGCATGACGCTCAGAGTGTTGGGCGCCGGTGGAAGCCCTTTTCCGTCGGCGGCTCGGCCTTGTGCAGTTCGACGTTCTTGACCTGCGATCCAACCGGTCCGCGCATGGCCGCGCCGACGAACGCTTCCACCGCTTTGGTGCTGCCCGAGACCAGCGCTTCGACCGTTCCGTCGGAGCGGTTTCTGATCCAGCCGTCCAGTTCCAGGCGCGTGGCCTCGGCGATGGCGAAGTTGCGGTAGCTGACGGCCTGGACGAAGCCTTCCACCCGGACACGCAAAGTTGTGAGATCGTCGTCGTCGCTCATGGGCCGGACCGGTTGCGGATGTCTGCTGCGAAGATGGTATTGGCCAGCCCTGCGCGCAAGGCAAGCCGGACATGTGAACGCGGCGTGTTGCCGGACTAGGCAGGCAAGACCGACTTGAAGACCTCACCAGGAGCGAAGCGATGCGAACGGGCTGGAAGACTGCGATCGGCCTGGCCGCCACTGTGGCTTTTGTCAGCGCTGGCACAGCCTTCCTGGGATTGGTCGTACTGCCCTGGAAATTCAATCCCGAACCGCCGGTGGTGGCGTATGCCAAGCCGACCGACGCGCTGCAGGCGCAACGCCAGGACATCGACTATTTCGGCCGCCTGATCGCGCTCGACCGGTCGTTCTCGCGGGCGGCGCGTACCGAAGCGGACCGCCGTCTCGCCATCCTGAAGGCGCTGGACGAGCCCCTCGGTCCGGCTCGCCTGCGCGTTGCGCTGCTGGCGACCACAGCGCTGGCCGACAATGGACATACGCGGCTCGGTGCCAGCGCCGACCAGCCTCCGCCGGAACTGCCGGTGCGCGCCTCGCTGTTCGCCGACGGCATCATGGTGATGCGGGTACAC
>JBBQNG010000069.1:0-17140 GCA_038329645.1 Burkholderiales bacterium | reverse complement strand
CCTGGCATTGACATGCAGCGCCAGAATCGGCTGGCAATAGGCCGGTAGCTCGTCCTTGTCAAGCGCACGCTTGAGGCTCGACAGAGGGTCCTCCCAACCGGCCAGCCCCGGATCGGCATCGCCGATTGCCTGATCCGGCGGAGCTTCATTATTTTTCATGCGATGAACATTGTCGTCGGCTGGATTGCCGCGTGCACGCAGTTTAACGCGCCGTTACTCCCGACCCTTGTAAAAAAGCACTCGCGCTGCGCGCACACGCGGTCATATCGGATTCATAGATAACAGGCGGCGCACATTTTGCGTTTTGGTTTCAACGGCTGTCTAATTTCGGCGGCGCTCACAGTGGCGCCACGGATTTTCAACGAGGAGGCGAGATGCCGAGGGAGGATTTCAAGTGCGCCCACCAGCTCAGGGTCCGGTGGTCGGAAGTGGACATGCAGAAAATCGTTTTCAACGGCAACTACCTCAACTATATCGATGTTGCAGTCGCGGAATACTGGCGCGCCATCGGGTTGCCCTATCCGCACGGCTATGTGGACAAGTACGCAAATGATGACTATCTGCGCAAGGCGACGGTCGAGTACCTCGGTTCGGCCCGTTATGACGAGCTGATCGATGTCCTTGTGAGGGTTGCAAAACTGTGCCGCACCAGCGTGACCTTCGCGTTCGAAATCTGGCGCGCGGCGCCGGATCAGCCGGAGCGCCCTCTGATCACGGCCGAGCTCGTTTATGTGAATGCGGACCCGGCAAACATGAAATCCGCCCCGGTCCCGCGGGCGGTAAGGGACACGATCGTCGGTTTCGAGCTTGTCGCGCCGCTATGACAGCGCCAACCTTGTTTTGGGAAGACTTTAAAGTGGGCGAAGTGCACGAAATGGGCAGGCACACCTTCACCACCGACGAGATCATGGAATTCGCGAAGCTATTCGACCCCCAGCCGATCCATACGGATCCGCTGGCTGCCAAGTCCTCCTTCTTCGGCGGCCTGATCGCCAGCGGCTGGCATACCTGCGCCATAGGCATGCGCTTCGCTGTCGACAGCTATATCAATTCCGGCGTCAGCCTGGGCTCACCGGGTCTGGACAACATCAAATGGCTCAAGCCGGTGCGTCCCGGCGATACGATCACCTATCGGCGCGTCACGCTTGCATCCCGCCCTTCGAAAAGCATTCCCGGGGCTGGGTTGATGCAGGCAAGGATCGAAGCGATAAACCAGCACGGCGAGCTGGTGATGACCAACGAGGGGTGGGGCTTGTTCGGCCGTCGACCGTCCGGTTAGGCTCTGCGCATGATGCGCCTACTTCAGGTTCTTGAGGTTCATGGCGACCATCGAGAGTTGCGTTCCGGTCACGATGTACTCGGCCTTCCCCTCAAGCCACGTGAGCGCGGCAATAACCGCCGCCCCTACCTTGGGCGAGGTCATGCCTTCGACACCGAGAAAGAAGGCGGCGAGGTCTGTGTGTCCCTTGGCCTGCGCCACGCCGCGAATCTCGGCGAGCTTGGCAACGATGGCCGCCCTGTCCATGTTGGTCGGCCATCGCAGCGTTTCGTATTCGTTGCTCAAGACTCTCTCCTGGATAGTCCAAATTGCTTAAAGAGTAGCCAGAGCTTAACACTAGCCCTTATCTAATAATCCAATTTCTCCCGTGAGAATTGCGCCATCGGCCCTGATCGGGCAGTCGCGCCTTCAAGCGCGCCCGGCGAAAATGGCAGCCCTTGTACGCGCATAGGGCAAAGGCACGGTTACGTCGAGATCGTCTTCCAGCTTGAGCCGCAACAGGTAGATGACGCGCGCAGCCCGAGCGAAAAACTCGCGCATGGCTTCGAGCTCGGATGGGATTTCGCGGCCTTCCCCCTTGCGCGTCACGCATTCCTTGCGCAATTTGTGGGCGTAGAGCTCGACGTCCTCCGCACTGATAATGGGGTACGGCATGCATCGCTGCGCGATGATTGCGAGGCTGTCCGCGTCGCATTCCACCAGATACATCTGCGCAGCATCCACAACTTCTCCCATTGCCTCGACGGAGTCAAAGTCGTCGTCCAAGTCGATCATGAAAGCCTCCCGGTTCTGGAAAATGTCGTTGTTCGGTGAATCAGCGTTTGCTCAGCCCGCTGCTGAACCCCCAGCGCACGCGTTCGACAGGGTGCGGCCAGGTGGCTTCGCCCTCGTCGTCCCCCGCTTTCTGCTTTATCAGGGCAATGATTCCGGCAGCGCCCGCCAAAAAATCGCTCATTAGCTGGAGTTCGCCCGCAATCGCTGTGCCTGAGGCCTCGCGGCGTGCGCACTCGGTTTGCAGCTGGCCGGCGTACATCTCGATGTCCTCGGCGCTGCCGATCCAGTGCGGACGACACCGACGAGGGATGAGCGCCAGGCTTTCAGGGCTCCAGCGCGCAAGGTATTGGCCGGTGGCCCCCACCACCTCGTCGAGCGTCCTGGCCTGAGCAATAAGTTCGATCGGTTCTGTCATAGCGCCTCCGGGCCGCACTGTGTTTACGTGCTTGGAGAGTAGTGTGGCGAACGCGCCGCGTGCAGAATGTAGGCTCGGGACGCGAACTGGCGTCAATGTTTATCCTACAAATAACTGATTGGTTGATGTTTTGTGGATTTTGGCGCGGATACCTCTGAATTGCTTGCCTGGCTGTGTGTCGCGGCAGGCGGGTTCGTGACCGGTTTTCTGCTGCACCTGGCCCTTGGCGCCGACCCTGCTGACCGGGACCAGCCACACGACTAGTGCCAGCCCTCGATGCGCGACAGGCTCATCAGCAGCCTCGCAAGAGTGTATGCGGCCCATATGCGCATGCGCACGGCCCACCCCAGGCGTTTCCAGACCCTGTCCGGCACCTGCTGCGCGGTTTCGATCGCTTCGAAAAGGCTGGCGCGCAGCGCCGAAGAAAACCGGGCGTCGCGCACGAAGACATTCGCTTCGCGGGCGAGCACCAGGCTGAAGGGATCGATGTTGGAGGAACCTACGCAAGCCACCACACCGTCGAAAACCGCAACCTTGGCATGCAGCTCGCTCCGGGTGTATTCATGGATTTCCACCCCGGCGTCGAGGAAAGCGCCGAATAGTGCGCGGGAGGCGTAATGCATGACCGGGTGATCGCTCAGCCCCTGCACCAGGAGCACTACCCGGACGCCCCGTTTTGCAGCGTCCTGCAGCGCACGACGGAAAAGGCGGCCGGGAAGAAAATACGCGATGGCAATCACGACCTCGCCTTTCGCGCCCGCGATCAGCTCAAGGTAGGCGTCCTCGATGTCGTGCCGGTGGCGGATATTGTCGCGCACCACCAACGCCGCACTCTGGGTCCCACCCCGCTCCGCCACGACGGCAGGCGGGCCCTTTATCCGCCATCGGCGGCGGCTGTGGAGCCAGTCCAGCCGGGCCCACATTCTGGCCGCTTCGAACCAGACGTCGTGGACGAGGGGGCCTTCGATGCACACGGCATAGTCGTATCGGGGGGGCATCCTCCCGCCGACCGGATAGTCGTCGATGATGTTGATCCCCCCGACCAACGCTTTCGCGCGGTCTATCACCGCCATCTTGCGATGCATGCGCCGCAGCCGGTTGCGGCGCAGGGTCAGGGGACTGATCTTCGGCCTGAACACGAGCAGCCTTGCGCCGGCGACCACAAGCATGGCGCGAAAGCGCGGCGCGAAGTCGCGCGCGCCAAAACCGTCGAGGATAATGTGCACAGCCACACCCCGCGTGGCAGCCCGCGCGAGCGCATCGCAGACCAGGCTGCCGGTCTCGTCGTCCGCAAAAATATAGGTCTCGAAGAAAATTTCCGCCCGCGCGTTGTCGAAAGCCTCCACCAGGGCCGGAAAGTATTGCTCCCCGTTTTTGAGGAGGACGAGCGCATTGCCGGGAACGAATTTGAGCGCCATGGCCTAGCGCGGCCAGACGCGGTTCATGCAGGGGCGAGCTCGGCGCTGACCGCCAGATGATCCGACAGCAGGCTCCAGGGCACGCCACGATGGACCTGGGCGCCCAGCACCCGGAACCCGCGTACATAGATCCGGTCGAGCCTCAGCACAGGCATGATGCTGGGAAAAGTGCGCGCCGGCCGGCCGTGGTGCATTACGGAGACTTCGGTAAGTCCGAGATGCTGGGCCATCGCACGCGACGCCGAATGCCGCCAGTCGTTAAAGTCGCCGGCCACGATCATCGGCGCGGCGCGCGGTCCGGACAGGTGCACCGCAAGCGCATCCAGCTGCCTCCTGCGCCCTTTCTCGTCCAGCGAGAGATGGGCACAGGCGCAGTCCAGGGGCAGGGCGAAGCCCGGAACGGCAATCCGGCAGTGCAGGAGCCCACGGCTTTCGAAGCGGTGATTCGAAACGTCGTGGTTGTCCGCGGACACGATGGGAAAGCGCGACAGGATCGCGTTCCCGTGGTGGCCGTACTCGTAAACCGCATTGCGCCCGTACGCGTGCTGCCAATCGTCCCCGGCCAGGAACTCATGCTGCGCGGTCTGGGGCCATGCGCCGAAGCGAAGCGCATTGCGTTCGTGGAGGCCCTGCACTTCCTGCAGGAATACGAGGTCGGCATCGATCCTCTTCAGACCTTCGCGCAACTCGTGGATAACCATGCGCCGGTTGAAAAGCGACAGGCCCTTGTGGATATTGAGGGTGGCGACGCGAAGCGATTTAGGCCGCGCTCCCTCTTTTGCAGGTGTATGCGTCATTGAAGATCCAGCGTGAATCGCCTTTCGAGCAGGTCGGCATCGTCGAAATGGCGGCGCCCGATGAAGGCCGTCGCATGATGCCCCCACTGGCGCATCGCTCCGGCGTTTTCGATGCCCATCGGCCAGAACAGGTAGCGTTCGCCGCGTTCCGTACCCGCGATTATCCCATCAGGCCCGAAGACACTCTGTGACCCACCGCGCATTCGGGGCAACGAGCGCAGCTCGTCGTAGGCTCGAAACTCGTAGCGCACGATGCTGTCGTCCTGATCGCGGTACACGCGATCGACGTAGTGGGTGCGGGAGGCGATGCGGACGACGAGCCGGTCCCGCGGACCCAGTGCGCGCAGCTTCTGGGGTACGAACGCCCATTCGATCTCCCCCTCCGGCGCCGGCAGCGGCGAGGCGCGCGGAGTGGTGAAAAACATGTGATAGCACCCGCACGGGTGCATAGTGTCGTAGAGGACGGGAGTGCCGTCGGGAGCCAGGGTGACGCGAAAAACAACGCCGTCGAGCGCTCCCGCGAGCAAATCGTTCTCGCCTTGCGCTGGGCGCTCGGGAAACCATACGGTATACACAAGCTGAAGCAGGTTGACCCCTCGGTATCTCGTATGCGCGACCTGCCGGTACACCGCAGGGTCCGTCGAATCGACCTCGGGGATCGGCCCCCACCTCCAGCGCAACGCCCCCGGGCGGTCGTAATCGCCCGCGGTTTCGATCTCGAAGCTGGGTGCATAGACGCCGAAGAGCTTCTCCAGGTCTTCATTCTCCGGTTGCGGCACCTTCAATGGATTCTGCGCGATCCGCGCGAAAATTGCGCCCAGATCGCCGGCCGGTATTCGCGACCTCGACGCGGGCGAGTAGCGCAACACGACGCCTTGCGCGGTCTTGTCGAGGTCGCGCCCGAACGCGGCGCGGGTTTCCTCGATCTGCCTGCGCACACCGGCCGCGAACGGGATTCTGGCCAGGGCATACAGCCCGGCTATGCGATAGCCGGTGAGATAGTCGTCCGGCACGCTTAGCCGCTCCAGGAGAAGGTCGCTGACGCCCGGCGCGTCGAGGTCCGACGTGCGCAGCTTCCAGCTGCATTCAACCGTGCGGGCCACCGAGGCATCCACGTTGCGTTCAAGCGCGTCCGGCGGCAGGTTGGCAATTTCGAGTCTGCGCGCCTCAAGGTCGAGCGCCTGCATCCGGTCCACAAGCGCATCGAACGCCGATCGCCCGGCCAGGGCCGGATCCCGGAGCGACGCTGAAAACCGGTCCACACGCAGGTACGGAAAACCCGCGACCTGCCTGGCTTGCGCATCGCGCACGCCAGCCCGGTCGACGGCCGCGTCCAGCGCCTGGTACCAGCCGAGGCATTCGGAAGGCACATCGCGCAGCGAAACCCGCGCGGCCCGGATCGGATCGACGCTGACGCACCCCGCCAATGCGCACAGCAGCAGGAGGGCCGCAAAACCCGAAGGCTTGCAAATCGCCCTCACTTGCGACCCGGTTCCTTCGCCCTGCGGACCGCCTCACGGCGCTCGATCTCCCGCACCATCCCGATGAACTGGTCCTCGATGCGCATGCGCATTACCACTTCGCCTATGAGCGGCGGCAACGACACGTCGGGAATGATGCTGCCGATCCAGCGCAAAACGATCTTGCCGCTCGCGGCATCGGGTTCGACGTGGTAGGCACCCTCGAAATGGCGAAAGTTGCCGGACAGCGCCCGCACCTGGATCGAGGATGGGGGGCGCTCGACGGCCTCCAGAGTGACGTCGATCGGGAAGGTGAACAAGAGAAATTGCGCCTCACCTGACTGTTCGACGATTACTGTCGTGCCGCGGCGGCCGATGACCTTGCTTTTGCGCAGGCCGGGAATGAACTCGGGCAGGCGGTCATAGTCGGTCAGGGTGGTCCAGACGACGGAATGGGACGCGTCGACCGTCGCGTGCGCCTGCACTTCGATGAATTCGCCCTTGCGCAGGGCTTCGACAGCCACGTCCTCGGCCGCGCAAGTCGCTGCCGTAAAGAAAAACAGGAGCCAGCAGGCATGGCGGCGGGGCTGCATCGAATGTGAGTTTATCCAAACTGTCCCGCCTTGAGCCGGGTTTCGGCCAGCAGCCTGATTGCATCTCGATTCGTCCATGAAAAGCACTTTTCCACCGCGTCCTGCCACGCAAGCCACTGCCAAGCGACATGTTCACCCGGCGCCAGCCGCACAGGCACGGCCCCCGGGATCTCGAGACTGAACATATGCTCGTCATTGTGCGTGGTGCCCGGCGCAAAGCGGTCGCGCCACTGCGGGTAGATCTTGAAAGTGCGCACGAGGTTCCAGCTGACGAACCGCCCGGGCGCCGCACAGATCCCGGTTTCCTCGAATACTTCGCGCCGCGCCGCCTCTTCAAGGGGCTCGTCAAGCCGGTCTATCGACCCGGTCACCGATTGCCAGTAGCCGGGCCGCGCCGCGCGCTCGATCAGGAGTATATCGAGCGCCGGGGTATGGATCACGATTAGCACCGATATCGGGATCTTGGGTGCCGTCACGCAGCCTTCTGCCTGTAGAGGACCGGCATGGAAAGGCTGCCTTCAGGGTCGATGAAGACGGCGAAGAAACACCTGCCCCGTTCGCGCCAGAATTCAGCGGCCGAGGCGAGGACGTCGCGCAGGATGCCCATGTCGTCTCCGGACGCCGCGTCCGAGAACAGGAACACGTGCGGGCCTTGCGGCCGCCAGGAAAGATCGGTCAGGCAGTCCTCAAGCGCATCCCAGTTGGCGCCAAACCAGTCAGGGAAATCGAGCGCGAGGGCAATTTCCGCGAGTAACGCATCCTTGCCTTCCGGGAGGCTGACTTCGGCGAGGTCGTGCGCCCGTCCCTCCAACGCGTTGCGGATATCCCGGTCGTGCGATGCACGATACACGCCCGACTTTGCCGGATCGAAAAGGCGATCGGCCAGCTTGCTCAAGGAGTCACTCCTGGATTCGCATCAAGGTTCGGTAGTGGTCGTCGGTGTAGTAGAAATCGCCGGCACTTCCGGCAATGATGCGCCGCGCGCCGCGGTCCCGGACGCCGGGGGTCCTGACCGTATACTCCCGATAGTACCCGCGTGCGCGGCGGGGCAGGCGCCCCTCGCGGTTTCCAAACACCGCACCGTCCTTGTCGTAACGGAAGGGCCCGCCGGACTTGATGAGTGCGAGGGTCGCGCGCGCTTCGGCCGGTAGTCCTGCGGCACTGACGTCGCCGTCCCGTGAAAACGCCGCCGTATCGGCTGCAAAAAACAGCGCGCACGCAAGGGCCAGCAGCCCTCTCACGCCTTGGGCTTGTCCCTCAGGCGCAGGCCGAGCTCACGCAACTGCTTTTCGTCGACCGGGCTGGGCGCGTGGGTGAGCAAGCATTGGGCGCGCTGGGTTTTCGGGAAGGCGATCACGTCGCGGATCGAATCGGCGCCCGTCATCATCGCAACGATGCGATCGAGCCCGAACGCTATGCCGCCATGCGGCGGCGCACCGAATTGCAGGTTTTCGAGCAGGAAGCCGAACTTGGCCTGCGCCTCTTCGTCGCTGATGCCAAGCGCCTTGAAAACCTTGGCCTGCACATCGGCCTTGTGGATACGCACCGAGCCTCCACCGATTTCCGAGCCGTTCAGCACCATGTCGTACCCTTTGGCGACCGCCTTGCCGGGGTCCGTGAAGAGGAGGTCCTCGTGCCCGTCTTTCGGCGCAGTGAAAGGGTGGTGCATCGCCGACCAGCGCTTCTCCTCTTCGTCGTACTCGAACATCGGGAAATCGACGACCCACAGCGGCCGCCAGCCCTTTTCGGCATAGCCTTTTTCGTGTCCGACCCGAACGCGCAGCGCGCCGAGCGAGTCATTGACGATCTTTGCCTTGTCCGCGCCGAAAAAGATCACGTCGCCTTTTTCCGCCTTGGTCAGCTCGAGAACGCGGGCCAGGGTTTCGACCGGGAGGAATTTGACGATCGGGGACTGCAGCCCATCCGGCAGCTTCGCCCTGTCGTTTACCTTGATGTAGGCCAGGCCCTTGGCCCCGTAGATCGAGACGAACTGCGTGTAGTCGTCGATCTCCTTGCGCGAAAGATCGGCCTTCGGCACTCGCAAGGCGGCAACGCGCCCGCCCGGCATGTCCGCAGCGCCGCGGAACACCTTGAACTCAACCGCCTTCATGACGTCGGTCAGCTCGGTGATCTCGAGAGGCACCCTCAGGTCGGGCTTGTCCGACCCGTAACGGCCCATTGCCTCCGCCCAGGTCATGCGCGGGAACGGATCCGGCAGGTCGATGGCGAGGACTTCCTTGAACATCGCGCGAATCATCGTTTCCATCATCGCGCGGATCTCTTGCTCGCCGAGGAACGAAGTCTCGACGTCGATCTGGGTGAATTCAGGCTGCCTGTCGGCGCGCAGATCCTCGTCGCGGAAGCACCTCACGATCTGGTAATAGCGGTCGAATCCGGCAACCATCAGGAGCTGCTTGAAGATCTGCGGGGATTGCGGCAACGCGAAGAACTCCCCGGGATGCACGCGCGACGGGACGAGATAGTCTCGGGCACCTTCCGGTGTCGAGCGTGTGAGCATCGGCGTTTCGATGTCGATGAATCCGAGCGCATCGAGCGCCTTGCGCACCGCCATGGTCACCTTGTAGCGCAGGCGCAGGTTTCTCTGCATCTGCTCGCGGCGCAGGTCGATCACACGGTACTGAAGGCGGACGTGTTCCGACAGATTCTCATCGTCGAGCTGGAACGGCGGGGTCACCGACGGGTTGAGGATCTCGACCTCTTGCGCAAGCACTTCGATCTCGCCCGAGCGCAGGTTGGGATTTACGGTGCCTGCCGGACGGCGCCGCACCTTACCCGTCACCTTGAGGACGAACTCGCCGCGCACGCGGTCGGCCGTTGCAAACGCTTCCGCCCGGTCGGGATCGCAGACGATCTGGGCGAGGCCCTCGCGGTCGCGCAAGTCGATGAAGATCACGCCGCCGTGGTCGCGCCTGCGGTGCGCCCAGCCGGCGAGGGTAACGATCTGGTCGAGGTTCGCGGCGGAAAGGTCCCCGCAATAGTGGGTGCGCATGAATCAGGCCTTGCGAATTGAACCGGAGCCGGTCGGGGTTTTCGGATGATGCACGGGCGCCACGGTGCCCATGGAAATGATGTATTTCAGCGCCTCATCGACGCTCATGTCGAGCTCGATGACGTCGGCGCGCCTGAGCATGACGAAGTAGCCGCCGGTCGGGTTCGGCGTGGTCGGGACGTAGACCGAAACGTATTCCCCGGTCAGGTGACGCGCGACATCACCGCCCGGCGTGCCGGTCAGGAAAGCTATGGTCCACATTTCCTCGTGCGGCCAACGCACCAGCAGCGCTTTGCGAAATGCCTGGCCGCCTGATGAAAACAACGTGTCGGACACCTGTTTCACGCTCGAGTAGATCGAGCTGACCACGGGGATCCGGTGCAGGATGCCGTGCCAGAAATGAACCAGGCGGGCGCCGATGAAATTCGCCGCGGCGATCCCCGTGGCGAGCACGATCGCGACTGTCAGCAATACGCCCAGCCCGGGCACATGCAACCCGAGCCAGTGTTCGGTACGCAGGTTATCCGGCAGAAGCAGCAGGACCTGGTCGAGCATCGTGACTACCAGGTTGAGCACCCAAAGGGTGATCACCAGGGGAATCCAGATCAGCAGACCGGTAATGAGATATTTCTTCACGCCAGCACCAGGAGGAAATCAATACGGCCGGTCCGGTCAAACGCCCCGGAGCCGGAGACGCGACGCGCGCGCCGGCGGGCAACCTATCCCGAAGTGCCCGTGGGCGCCGTCTTGGCGGCGGCGCCCTTGTCGCTCGCCTTGTCGGCCGCAGGTTTCTCCGCGGCCGGTTTGTCGCTGGCCGCCGAATCGCCGGCGGGCTTGTCGCCACCCCCGCCAGCTTCGGCCTTCGTCGCATCCGCCGGTTTGGCGGCTGGCTTGGCGCCGCTACCCTTGAAGTCCGTCGCGTACCAGCCGCTGCCCTTCAGCTGGAAACCCGCTGCGGACAGGAGTTTTTTCAGGCTTTCCTTCCCGCAGGAAGGGCACACGGTCATCAGGGGGTCGGAATGCTTCTGCAAGAATTCATCCTGGAAACCGCATTCAGAGCATCGGTATTCGTAGATCGGCATCGCACTGCCCCAGCGGCAAAGAGGAAGATTATAACCGAGGGGGTCCGCTGACCGGGAGCGGGAAACCGGCTCAGGGATTGTCGCCCAGCGATTCGAGGAAAGCGACCAGGTCTTCCTGTTCCGCCTCGGACAGTCGCAACGGCCGCAGGATCCTCTCGCCATCGGCATGCAGCCGGTCCTCATTGAGCTCGGAGTAGTAGCGCACCACCTCACGCAGGGTCGCCAGGTGTCCGTTGTGCATGTAGGGCGCCGTCTTCGCGACATTGCGCAGCGAAGGCACCCTGAATTCGCCCCAGTTGCGATGCTCGAGCCTGACGTGCCTGGTACCCGTAGCTGAAGTGCGCTCGGGGTCGTCGTTGTACACGCCCAGCAGGTTGGCCCGGCTCTCCTGCAGTTTGCGGATGCCTCCGTGGCGCCCCGGATCGACCCGCCCAGGTGCAGCGAAGAAAGGGATGCCGATGTCGGCAAACTCGCCGTTGGTGAAATTCGGCCCGAAATGGCACACCGAGCAATTGCCCTTGCCAACGAAGATCTTCAACCCGCGCTGCGCCGCTTCGGGATACCGCGCGGAGGCCGCCACGTCGCCCCGTTCGACCGCATCGCGAAAGTCGTCGAAAGGCGTTCGCCCGCTGACCAGAGTTTCCTGGAAGGCGGCAAGGGCTTTGCCGACGTTTACGGTGACAACATCGTCGTCACCAGGCGGGGTCCCGCCGAATGACCGGCGGTATTTGTCCGCAAGTTGCTCGTCGCTACGCACCAGCGAACCTACGTGCGACGTGCTGGCGGCCATCTCCCGCTTGTCGACGATCGGGCGCAGGCTCTGCGACCACAGGCTGTCGGCTGCGCCATCCCAGCCGAACCATCGATTGAACTTGACGTTGACGAGGCCCGGCGTATTGCGGTCGAGCTCCACGAAACCTTCCCCGCGCCTTTTGCCGTCGGCAAAATGAAGCTCCGGAAGGTGGCAGGTGGCGCACGAGGACTTGCCGTTGCCCGACAGGCGCGGCTCGAAGAAGAGCGCCTTGCCGAACTCGATCGCTTCCGGGCGCCCCGAGGCGCGGTTGCTGGGATCGCGCACGTGTGCCACAGGCCACGGACCGTGCTGCACGATTCGCGCGATTTCCAGCTCGGTGAAATTGCCGGACGGGGCCGGCGCCTTTGCCACAGGCCGGTTCTCGCGCTGGCCGTTCGCGACGAAGGCGCCGGCGATGGCCAGAACGCAGGACAAACCCGCGGCCAGCGCAATGAAAGCGCCGCTGCGGCTCACCGCACTACGGTCGACAACGTCAGGCGATCGGTCTTTTCGCCTGAGCGCACGTCGAAGATGAATTCCCAGCGGCCGGGCATGTGGAACATCAGTCCGGTGGCGCGGTACCGCCCGCCCGGGAGATCGGTGAGCTGCGCCCTGTAGTTCATGCCGTGGCGATGCTCCGGCATATGGGCATCGATCCCGATACTTTCGGGCGTGCCTGCGCCGGCTTTCGGGCATACCGCGACTTCGACCGCGAAGTGCTTGCCGACGGCAATGATTTCCGGGACGGTGCGAAAGCCGAGCGAAAAGCGCACGCTCTCGAGCTCAGTTCCGCCGGGCAGGGCGGCGCTGCAAGCTTGCGCCGCAGCGACACACGGCTGAAGGAGGATCACCGCGAGCGCGCAGAAGCGCATTATTTCTTCGGCGGCATCGCCCCGCCGAACACCGCGTCCCCGTTCTTGTACGCAATGCGCTCGGCCACCTCGGGGGGCAGGTCCTTCAACCACGCGCGCGACCAGTTGGCGTGCTCCACCACATAGGGCCAGCGTTCCGGCGTGTAGCTGTCAGTGCCGACCACGAAGCGGTCCGGGAAAGCCAAAAACACGGCGCGCCACTCCGGCCCGACTTTGCCGCCCGAGCCGTGATCGGTGCGAAACGCGAGGTCGCACCAGAGGTTCTTGTGCTTCGTGAGCATTTCGCGCAGGCGCGCCGGCTGGTCGAAGCCGGAATGCGCCCACAGGATGCGCGCTTCGGGCCATTGCCGGAACAGCCGTTCGATCGCATCCGCGTCGGAATGCGCGTGCAGGATCAGCTTGTGCTGCTTCGCGAGCTGGACCATGCGGCGGGGCACGGGCAGGTCCGCATCCGCCCCATAAAGGTGGAATTCGCCGATCGCGACATAGCGGTGCCTTCCGAGTCTTTGCTCCAGGTAGTTAAGGACGGTCTCGTCGCGGAACCAAGTGGAGATTTCACCTCGCGTGCGATACGGCCGCAGCGAAGGCAGGATGAGGTCTGGCGCTTCCGCATACAGCATCTGGTTGCCGTCGTCGTTCGAGCTCGACACGACTGCGCGGCGCAAGCCGGCCTTGCGCAGCAGCGCGATCGCCTCCTTGGGCGGCACGTTTTCCCACGCGTCATGGCTGTAATGGAGGTGCGCATCGAATATCGGCAACTCCGCGCCGCGCGCGCCGCAAATGGCGAACAGAAGTATCGCTCCCGCGACAAGAGCTTTCATCGTCAGAACGGGATGTCGTCTTCCATGTCGTCGAACTTGCCGGCCGGTTTCTTTGCGCCGGCGGGTGCGGGGCGGCCTTCCGGCGGAGGGCTGCCACGATCGGAGGTATCGCCACGGTCCGCGCCTCTCCCGCCGCCCTCGCCTGCTCCCTGGCGGCCGCCGAGCATCTGCATGGTGTCGCAGACGATTTCGGTTGAGTACTTGTCCTGGCCTTCCTTGTCCTGCCATTTGCGCGTACGCAGCCGGCCCTCGACATACACCTGCGAGCCCTTCTTGAGGTACTCGCCGGCGATCTCCGCGAGCCGGTTGAAGAACACAACGCGGTGCCACTCGGTGGCTTCCTTTTTCTCGCCGCTGGTCTTGTCCTTCCATGTGTCGGTGGTGGCGATGCTCACGTTGGTGACCGCGCCGCCGTCGGGCATGTACCGCGTTTCGGGGTCGCGCCCCAGGTTGCCCACCAGGATTACCTTGTTGATCGAAGCCATGTTCCGTCTCCCGAGTTATCCATCGTTTCCGTGTCCGCGGCAGTTATGCGGCGTTCGTTTCCACAGTCAACGGGCGAGCTTTCGCCGGGTTGACCGGACGCATACCCGCCACAAGGCCTAGCCATGCAAGCATCAGGGCAGTCCCGAGCGCATATACCGCTGCCGCCCCGAAATGTTTTGCCAGCCAGCCCCCGGCCAGCCCACCCGCGAACAATCCCATGGTTTGCGTCGTGTTGTAAACGCCGATCGCGCTGCCCCGCGAACGCTCGGGCGCAATGCGCGAAACCAACGACGGGAGCATGGCCTCCAGGACGTTGAACGCGACAAAGAAGAACAGCAGCAGCGCGGTCAGCGCCACGAGGCCGTGCGCGAAAATCAGGCAGGCCTGCACCGCAAGCATGAGCGCCACTGCGCCGGCCATCACCGGCCGGGGTCGGTTGCGGCGGTCCGCGTAAATTATCGGCGGGACCATCAGCGCGAACGACACGAGAACCACCGGAAGATAGGCCTTCCAATGCGCGGCGATCGGCAGGCCGGCATCGATGAGCGCACCGGGGATGACGACGAACATTGCCATCTGCACCAGGTGGAGCGCGAAGATTCCGAAGTTCAGGCGTGCGAGCTCGGGATTGGCGAGCACCTGGCCGAGAGACGGGGCGGGACCGTTGCGCGCGTGCTTCGCATGCGGGGCATCCGGCATCGCGCCGAAGACCACTCCAAGCCCCCCAAGCGCCAGCACACCGGTGAGGATGAAGATGCCGTCCATGCCGATGTATTCGTACAGGACTGGCGCGGCGACCAGCGACAGCGCGAACGTAAAGCCGATCATCGCGCCGATCATGCCCATCGTCTTGGTGCGGTGTTCCTCGCGTGTAAGGTCGGCGGCCAGTGCGACCACCACCGAGGAGATGGCACCGGCACCTTGCAGGGCGCGCCCTGCGATCGCTACATAAATGTCGGTCGCAGAGGCAGCCAGGAAACTTCCGAGCGCAAAAATGACCAGCCCCAGCGCGATCATCGGCTTGCGGCCGAACCGGTCCGAAGCCATGCCGAAAGGCAGCTGCAGGACAGCCTGCGAAAGCCCATAAGCACCGAGCGCGATCCCGACCAGGGTCAGGTTATCGCCCCCCGCGAGGCTGGGGGCATGCACGGCGAACACCGGCAGGATCAGGAACAGGCCGAGCATGCGCAATCCGAACAGGGACGCGAGGCTCACGCCAGCGCGCAGCTCCAGCGGGGACATGCGGGACGGCGCGTCGGAAGGCACGGAATCGACCGCGGGCGGGGGCGGCATCGTTCAGCGGGGGAAGAAAGGGTTTATTGCGGTGCGGGAAAGCCGTTATAGTAGCAGGTTAACTTTCACGGTCCCCGGCAGAAAAACCCGGGGACGAATTGCGTTTGATGAGCCCCATCGCCCCAAAAATCACGCCCGGCCCGGGCAGCGCAAACACCATCCGCATCCGCGGCGCGCGCACCCACAACCTCAAGAACATCAGCCTCGACCTGCCAAGGAACAGCCTGGTGGTGATCACGGGCTTGTCGGGCTCAGGCAAATCCTCGCTCGCTTTCGACACGTTGTACGCCGAAGGCCAGCGGCGCTACGTGGAATCGCTATCGGCCTACGCGCGCCAGTTCCTGCAACTGATGGAGAAACCGGATGTCGACCTGATCGAATGCCTTTCGCCCGCGATCTCGATCGAGAATAAAGCTACCAGCCACAACCCGCGCTCGACCGTCGGTACGATCACAGAGATCCACGATTACCTGCGCCTCCTGTTCGCGCGTGTCGGCACACCGTACTGCCCGGACCACAACCTGCCGCTGCAGGCGCAATCCGTCTCGCAGATGGTGGATCATGCGCTGTCCCTCCCGGAGGACACGCGCCTGATGATCGTCGCTCCGGTCGTCGCCGGCCGCAAGGGCGAGCAGCAGGACCTGCTCGAGGAACTGCGCGCACAGGGATTCACCCGGGTACGCATCGACGGCAAGGTGCACGAGCTTGACGCCGCGCCCAAGCTCGCGCGCAACGTCAAGCACACCATCGACGTGGTGATCGACCGCCTCAAGGTGCGCCCCGAAGCAAAGCAGCGCTTGGCCGAATCGTTCGAGACCGCGTTGCGTCATGCCGACGGACGCGCCCTGGCGGTCGAAATGGACGGCGGCCAGGAGCACCTTTTTTCCGCCCGCTTCGCATGCCCGGTCTGCAGTTATTCGCTGGCCGAGCTGGAGCCGCGCCTGTTTTCGTTCAACAACCCCATGGGCGCCTGCCCGACTTGCGACGGCCTGGGCTCGGTGGATTTTTTCGACCCCAAGCGGGTGGTCGCGCATCCCAACCTCAGCCTGGCTTCCGGCGCAATCAAGGGGTGGGACCGGCGCAACGGTTTCTACTTCTCGATGCTGGGGTCGCTCGCCAAGCACTTCGGCTTCGACATCGAGGCGCCCTGGGAAATGCTGGACGACCCGATCCAGCAGCTGATCCTGTACGGGTCCGGAAAAGAGAAGATAGCATTCACTTACCTTACCGAGCGCGGACGTAGCTCGATCCGCGAGCATGTCTTCGAAGGCGTGGTGCCCAATCTCGAGCGCCGCTACAAGGAAACCGATTCCATCGTCGTCAAGGAAGAGCTGGCCAAATACCGCAACACGCGGGTGTGCCCGAGCTGCAACGGCACGCGCCTGCGGCGCGAGGCCCGCCACGTCAGGATCGGCGACCACCCGATCTACGAGATTTCGAACTGGCCGCTGAAAGCCGCCCACGCGTTTTTCTCCGGCCTCGACCTGCAGGGAGCCAAGGCGCAGATCGCCGAGCGCATCGTGCGGGAAATCGCCAACCGGCTCGAGTTCCTCAACGATGTGGGCCTCGACTACCTTTCCCTCGACCGCTCGGCGGAAACGCTTTCCGGCGGCGAGGCGCAGAGGATCCGGCTCGCCTCCCAAATCGGGTCGGGACTGACTGGCGTCATGTATGTGCTCGACGAGCCTTCCATAGGGCTCCACCAGCGCGACAACGCCCGGCTGCTCGAAACGCTCAAGCGCCTGCGCGACTTGGGCAATACGGTCATCGTGGTCGAGCATGACGAGGAAGCCATCCTCGCCGCCGACCACGTGGTCGACATGGGGCCCGGTGCGGGTGAATCTGGTGGCCGCATCGTTGCCGAAGGCCTGCCCGCGGCGATCCTCGCGAATCCCGATTCGCTCACCGGAAAATATCTCGGCGGATTGCTCAAGATCGATGTGCCCGGGCTTCGCCACCGGCCGTCCAAGAAAATGCTGCGCATCCGCGGCGCGAGCGGCAACAACCTGAAGGGCGCCGACCTCGACCTGCCGGTGGGCCTGTTCGT
>JBBQNG010000068.1:0-17438 GCA_038329645.1 Burkholderiales bacterium | reverse complement strand
AGGGCGTGGTCTACATCAACAGCGACCCCTGCTATGGCAAGCGCTGAAGCCCCGATCATCAACAAGCTCGGCCTGCACGCGCGCGCGTCGGCCCGGCTCACGCAGCTCGCGAGCAAGTTCTCCAGCGAGATCTGGCTCACGCGCAACAACCGGCGCGTGAACGCCAAGAGCATCATGGGCGTGATGATGCTGGCCGCGGGCAAGGGCTCCTCCGTCCTCATCGAGGCCGAAGGCGCCGACGCCGACGCCGCGCTCAAGGCCCTCCAGGAGCTCATCGCCAACAAGTTCGGCGAGGGGGAGTAAAGCCATGGCGGCGCGGCGGGAAAGGTACTGCGCGTGAATTTCGTCCTGCACGGCCACAGCGTTTCCACCGGCATCACGATAGGGCACGCGCACCTCGTGTCGAGCGCGCGCCTTGAGGTCGCGCACTACGAGGTGCCGCAGGAGCAGATCGAAACCGAGGTGGCGCGCTTCGACGCCGCGGTCGGCAAGGTCCGGCAGGAGCTCGAGGAAGTCGGTCGCCAGATCCCCGCCGACGCGCCGGCGGAGTTCGGCGCCTTCATCGACCTGCACGAGATGATCCTCAACGACCCGTCGCTCTCCAAGGTGCCCAAAACCCTGATCCGCGAGCGGCATTGCAACGCGGAGTGGGCGCTGATCCAGCAGATGGAGTCGCTGGTCGGCCAGTTCGACGCGATCGACGATCCCTACCTCAAGGAGCGCAAGGCCGACATCACGCAGGTGGTCGAGCGCGTGCTCAAGGCGCTGCTCGGACGACCCGGCACGGTGGCGCCGGACTTGACGGATGAGACGCAGCTCATCGTGGTCGCCCACGACCTGTCACCGGCGGACATGCTGCTGTTCAAGCAGCACGCCTTTGGCGGGTTCGTGACCGACATCGGCGGAGTGACCTCGCACACCGCGATCCTCGCGCGCAGCCTCAACATTCCTGCGATCGTCGGCCTGCACCATGCGCGCCACATGATCCGCGAGAACGAACTGCTCATCGTGGACGGCATCCAGGGCGTGCTGATCGTCGACCCGGACGCGATCGTGCTGGCCGAGTACCAGCTGCGCCAGTCGCAGCACGCGCTGGAGCGGAAGAAGCTCAAGCGCCTGAAGAAAACTCCGGCGGCCTCGCTCGATGGCATCCCGGTCGAGCTGTTCGCCAACATCGAGCTGCCGCAGGACATCGCCGAGGTGCTCGAGAACGGCGCGCAGGGCATAGGGCTCTTTCGCAGCGAGTTCCTGTTCATGAACCGCAACGACCTGCCCGACGAGGAGGAGCAGTTCCAGGCCTACCGCGAGGTCACGGTGGCGATGGAAGGCAAGCCGGTGACCATCCGGACGCTGGACATCGGCGCGGACAAGGCGCTGCAGGTGACCGGCGGCGAAACTCCCACTATGCCGAACCCCGCCCTTGGCCTGCGCGCGATCCGCTATTGCCTGTCGGAGCCGCAGATGTTCCTCGGCCAGCTGCGCGCCATACTGCGGGCGTCGCACTACGGCAAGATCCGCCTCTTGATTCCCATGCTCGCGCACGCGCATGAAATCGACCAGACGCTCGCGCTCATCAAGGAGGCCAAGACGTCGCTCGATGTCTCGGGCCAGCCCTACGACAAGAACATCCCGGTCGGCGGAATGATCGAGATCCCGGCCGCGGCACTCGCGCTGCCGATGTTCATGCGGCGACTGGGTTTCCTGTCCCTGGGCACCAACGACCTGATCCAGTACACCCTGGCCATCGACAGGACGGATGACGCGGTGGCGCACCTGTACGACCCGCTGCACCCCGCGGTGCTGCAGCTCGTGTCGCAGACCATTTCGCGCGCCAACCGCGCGGGCGTTCCCGTTGCAGTGTGTGGAGAGATGGCGGGCGACCCGCGGCTCACGCGCCTGCTGCTCGGCCTGGGGCTGAGGAATTTCTCGATGCATCCGTCGCAGCTGCTCGCGATCAAGGAGCGCGTGCTGAAAACCAGCATCGCCGACATCATGCCGATGGCCGCGCGCGTGCTGCGCTCGACCGATTCGCGGCGCACGCAGGAATTGCTGCACAAATTGAACGCCTGACCGCGATGGCAGGACCCCTCGACGGAGTGCGCATCCTCGACCTCACCACGGTGGTGATGGGGCCGTACGCGACGCAGATCCTTGCCGACTTCGGCGCCGACGTGGTCAAGGTCGAGCCGGCCGAGGGCGACATCATGCGGTTCGCGGGCCCGATGCGGAATCCCGGCATGGGCCACGTATTCCTCAACACCAACCGCAACAAGCGCTCCATCGTCCTCGATTTGAAGAACCCGGCCGGACGCGAGGCTGCGCTCGCGCTGGCGAAGTCGGCGGACGTGCTCATCTACAACATCCGGCCGCAAGCGATGGCGCGGCTGAAGCTGTCGTACGAGGAAGTGAAGTCGGTCAACCCGCGCATCATCTACGTCGGCGCCTTCGGCCACAGCCAGAACGGCCCCTATGCGGCGTGGCCGGCCTACGACGACCTGATCCAGGCGCGCGTCGGCGTTCCGTGGCTGATGCAGGTGTCCGGCGCCGACCAGCCGCGTTACGTGCCTTCCACTTACGCCGACCGTACCGTCGGCCTGCACCTGGCAAACGCCGTGAGCGCGGCACTCTTCAGCCGGGAACGGACCGGCAAGGGCCAGCGCGTCGACGTGCCGATGTTCGAGAGCCTGCTGCAGACTTTGCTCGGCGAGCATTTGTCGGGCCGCACGTTCGTTCCGCCGCTGCCTGGCGAAGGCTATGCGCGGGTAATCTCCAAGGAGAGGAAACCCTACCGCACGAAGGATGGCTGGGTCTGCGTGCTGGTCT
This sequence comes from Burkholderiales bacterium, assembly GCA_038329645.1. GTDB lineage: Bacteria > Pseudomonadota > Gammaproteobacteria > Burkholderiales > SG8-39 > SZAS-79. The sequence goes on along the minus strand of JBBQNG010000068.1, from coordinate 14,615 downwards.
ACAACGACAAGCAGTGGCGCAATTTCTTCGATCTCATCGGCCAGCAGGAACTCTACGAAGGCGACGCGCGTTTCTCGTCCCAGACTGCCCGCATCGAGAATATCGACGCCGTGTACGCGTACCTGGGCGACAAGATGGCCGAGCGCACTACGGCCGAATGGCTCGCCGGGTTCGAAAAGTACGACATCCCGGCCGCGCCGATGAATACGCTGGCCGACGTGTTTTCGGATCCGCACTTGGCGGCGACGGAGTATTTCGGCCAGGTAGACCACCCGACCGAAGGACGCCTCACGTCGTTGAAGACGCCCTCCGAGTGGTCGGAATCGAAAACCGAGTACCGCCACCACGCGCCGCACCTGGGTGAGCAGACGCGCGAGATCCTGCGCGAAGCGGGGTACGATGACGCGAAGATCGACGCCCTGATCGCCTCGGGCGCAGCCCAAGCCGCATGACCCTGGAGACCGGCCGATGAACGACATGACGCAAAAGAGTTTCGCTTCCGCGGCGATCCGCCTGCACCCGAACGACAACGTCGTCATTGCGCGCGTCGATATTGCTCAGGGCGCGGCGCTTCCGGAGGAAAACCTCACCTGCCTCAACCGCATTCCCGCCGGGCACAAGGTCGCCGCGCGCGCGATCGCCAAAGGCGAGCCGGTACTCAAGTACAACACCGTGATCGGCTTCGCCTCGAACGACATCCGGCCGGGCACGCTGTTGCATCGCCTGAACATGGAGTTCCGCGAGTTCGACCGCGACTACGCGTACGCGCAGGAGTACAAGCCCACGATCTTCCTGCCGCAAGCCGAGCGCGCCACCTTCATGGGCTATCGCCGTGACGACGGGCGCGTGGCGACACGCAACTACATCGGCATCGTCTCGACGGTGAATTGCTCGGCCACGGTGGTGCATCGCATGGCCGACTGGTTCACACCCGAGCGGCTGGCCGAATTTCCCAACATCGACGGCGTGGCCGCCTTTACGCACGCCACCGGCTGCGGCATGGAATTGTCTGGCGAACCGATGGACCTGTTGCGCAGGACGCTGTCGGGTTACATCCGCCACCCCAACATGGCCGCGGTGCTGGTGGTGGGCCTGGGCTGCGAGAGGAACCAGATCAACACGCTTTTCCAGAGCGAAAAGCTGACCAGCGGCACGAAACTCAAGACCTTCGTGATGCAGGATTCAGGCGGCACGAGGAAGACCATCGAGGCCGGCATCGAGGCCATCAAGGAATTGCTCCCCGAGGCCAACCGCGTCGAGCGCGTGCCGGTAGACGCAAGCCACGTGAGCGTCGGCTTGCAGTGCGGCGGCTCGGACAGTTTCTCGTCGATCACCGCCAATCCCGCGCTCGGCGTCGCGATGGACATCCTCGTCAAGCACGGCGGTACCGCGATCCTGTCGGAGACGCCCGAGATCTACGGCGTCGAGCACACGCTCACGCGCCGCGCGGTCACGCAGGAAGTCGGCGAGAAGCTGATCGAGCGCATCCGCTGGTGGAAGGACGAATATGCGATCGGCCGGGATGTGCAGATCAACGGCGTGGTGAGCCCAGGCAACCAGGCCGGGGGCCTTGCCAACATCCTCGAAAAGTCGCTCGGCTCGGCGATGAAGGGTGGCAGCACCGGCCTCATGGAGGTCTACAAGTACGCCGAGCAGGTGAAGCAGCACGGCTTCGTGTTCATGGATACGCCCGGCTTCGATCCCGTCTCGGCCACTGGGCAGATCGCGGGCGGCGCGAACGTCGTGTGCTTCACCACCGGCCGCGGCTCGGCCTTTGGCTGCAAACCCGCGCCTTCGATCAAGCTTGCAACCAATACGCCGATGTTCACCAAGCTCGAAGAGGACATGGACATCAACTGCGGCGAGATCCTCGACGGCACGGCCGACATGCAGCAGATGGGGCAGAAGATCTTCGAGCTGATCCTCGACACCTGCTCGGGCAAGAAGACCAAGAGCGAGGAATTCGGCCTTGGCGACCACGAGTTCATCCCGTGGGCGATCGGCATTACGGGTTGACAGGAGAAGCGCTCACGCGTAACTTTCTTTCCCTGCTAGACGCGCCGATTTGAAGTTCAGCTTGCGGGCGCGCAACAAATACCGCTAAAGAGACAGGTCCGCAAAACCCGTTCTCCGCGAAAGCTGAACGGGTTTTTGTTTTCTGGGACCGCACTCGACCCGATGAACGCTCCGCAGTTTCCGCCCGGATCCGTGGGCATCGTGACGCCGCAGAAGGCGAGCTTTGCCGAGCCGCTCGTATTGAAGAGCGGCGCGACGCTGCCCGCGTTCGAACTCGCCTACGAAACCTACGGCGCGCTGAATTCGGCGCGTTCCAACGCGGTGCTGGTGTGCCATGCGCTGAATGCCGCGCACCACGTGGCGGGCGTATATGCGAACGACCCGGAAAACGTCGGCTGGTGGGACAACATGGTCGGCCCCGGCAAGCCGCTCGATACCAACCGCTTCTTTGTCGTCGGCGTGAACAATCTTGGCGGCTGCCACGGCTCCACGGGGCCGATGAGCCCCAATCCTGCAACGGGCAAGTCCTGGGGCGGCGATTTCCCGGTGGTCACGGTGGAGGACTGGGTGCAGGCGCAAGCGCGTCTCGCGGACCACCTGTGCATCGAGACGTTTGCGGCCGTGATGGGTGGCAGCCTCGGCGCGATGCAGGCGCTGCAGTGGGCGCTGTCTTTCCCCGAGCGGATTCGCCACTCGATCGTGATCGCCGCAGCGCCCAAGCTCTCGGCGCAGAACATCGCCTTCAACGAAGTCGCGCGGCAGGCCATCACCACCGACCCGGATTTCCACGGCGGGCACTATTACGAGCACGGCGTGGTGCCGCGCACGGGCCTGCGCCTCGCGCGCATGCTCGGCCACATCACCTACCTGTCGGACGACGCGATGATGGAGAAGTTCGGGCGGACATTGCGAAGCGGCGCGCTGGGTTTTCATTTCGACATCGATTTCGAGATCGAGTCGTACCTGCGCTACCAGGGCGACAAGTTCTCCACCTACTTCGACGCCAACACCTACCTGCGCATCACCAAGGCGCTCGATTACTTCGACCCGGCGGCGGCGTACGGCGACGATCTCGCGACCGCGATGGCGCGCGCGAAGGCCGCGTTCCTGGTCATCTCCTTCACCTCGGACTGGCGGTTTGCGCCGGCGCGCTCGCACGAGATCGTAAAAGCCTTGCTCGACAACCGGCGCGTGGTGTCCTACCTCGAGATCGACGCGCCGCACGGCCATGATGCGTTCCTCATGGACGACGAGCGCTACATGAACGCCGTGCGCGCCTATTTCGCCAATATCGAGCTATGACCGACGCCGACCGCGCGCTGCTCGCGCGCCGCCCCGACCTCGCCACCATCGCCCAGTGGGTGCGGCCCGATGCGCGCGTGCTGGACCTGGGCTGCGGCGACGGCATGCTGCTGCGCTACCTGTGGAAGGAGCGCGGCGCGCAGGGCTACGGCGTGGAGATCGACGACGCGAAAGTCGGCGCCTCGGTCAAGAACGACGTCAACGTGCTGCAGATGAACCTGGAATCCGGCCTGTCGGCTTTCGGCGACGGCTCGTTCGATTACGTGGTCCTCTCGCAGACCCTGCAGGCCATGCGCCACACCGAGGCGATCATGCGCGAGATGTTGCGCGTCGGGCGCGAGGCGATCGTGTCGTTCCCCAATTTCGGCCATTGGTCGGGGCGCCTGCAGGTTCTGGCGGGCCGCATGCCGGTGTCCGAGAGCCTGCCGCACGAGTGGTACAACACGCCCAACCTGCACTTGTGCACGATCGCCGATTTCGAGGACCTCGCCGCCGACCTGGGCATGAAGATCCTCGAGCGCGTGGTCCTGCACAAGGGCCGCGCCGTGCACACCCTCCCGAACCTGCGCGGCAGCCTGGCGATCTATCGCTGCGCGGCGTGATTTAACCCCGGATGCCCGGCGCCGGCGTTAACCATGGATGCAGACCCGAGCGATGAGCACCTGATGCTCGCCTGGCGCGGCGGCGACGCGGCCGCGTTCGAGCAGCTCTATGGCCGCCACAAGGGCGGCGTATTGCGGTACCTGCTGCGCCAGACGGGAAAACGCGAATGGGCCGAGGAACTGTTCCAGGACGTGTGGCTCAAAGTGGTCAACGCGCGCGCGGGCTACGAGGCGCGCGCGAGATTCGGCGCATGGCTCTACAGCATCGCTCACAATCGGCTCATGGACCATTTCCGCGAACACTCGCGCGCCAGCCTGGTGAGCTATGAAGACGAAGCCGCCGTGATCGAGGAGGAGCCGACCGCGGCGCATGAGCAACCCGAGCGCAAGCTCGAGCGCAAGCAGGATGCGCAGGTGCTGCTGCGTTTGCTCGACGCGCTGCCGGCCGCGCAGCGCGAGGCGTTCGTGCTGCAGCAGGAAGGCGAACTGTCGGTCGAGGAGATTGCCGCTGCAACCGGCGTCAACCGGGAAACCGCTAAAAGCCGCCTGCGCTACGCGCTGGCCAAGCTGCGCAGCGAACTGACGGGGCACGCATGATCGAACGCGACGATCCGCAGGACAAGGAGCTGGCCTCGCTCTACCGCGAAGCGGCCGGGGAGCAGCCGTCCGCGGGGCTGGATGCGCGCATCCTGGCCGCGGCGCGCGCAACCACGACGCCGCCGAAAGTTGTCTCCCAATCGTGGCTCAACCGCTGGAAGATCCCCGTCGCTCTGGCCGCGACCGTGCTCCTCACGACGACATTGACGCTGCTGGTACAGGAAGAAGAAGCGGGCCGTCTCACCTCGCCCGACACGGGCGCAATGCGCGCGCCATTGCCTGCGAAGGAAGCGGCCTCCCCTCCTCCGGCTGCACCCGCGCCCGCGCCCGCCGAACCACCGCTCAAAGCTGCGCGACCGACGACCAAGCCGATGACCGGACCCGCCCCGGCCCCTTCCGCGACAGGCTCGCTCGCGAAGGAGCGTGAGATCCCGGCCGCTTCCAGCGCACAACCCGTTCCCGACTCCTACCTCAACCTGGGAGGGGCCGCCGCCGAACGTAAAACGCAGCAGGCGGCTCCCGCCGCGGCCGAGTCGCGGACCGATGCGCTGCGGGATCAACCGGCGAGGGAGAAGACACGCCAAGAGATCCAGGCCGCACCGCCGTCGCCGATGGCCGCGCCTTCACCTGCGGCACGCTCTATGGCGGCGCCCGCCGCAAAACACGCCGAAACGGACCAGCGCTCCCCCGATCAGTGGCTGGACGACATCCGCCGGCTCAGGCGCGAAGGGCGGGCGCAGGAGGCCGACGCCAGCCTCGCCGAATTCAGGCAGCGCTACCCTCAGTACGTCTTGCCGGACGACCTGAAACAGCCTTAACCCCGTTTCGGCCGCGGCGCCGTTTATGTGGAGGTCACCCTCTTGGAGACCCACATGAACAAAGTCCTGCTTGCTTTGCTTGCATCGGTTTTGACAGGCTGCGCCACGCCCAGCCAGGCCGGAGCGCTTGCCGACCTTGCAATCGTCGATCGCAATACCGGGCAGCGCCTGCCCGCCTATTACCACCAGGGCCGCTACTGGATCGCCGGCACACCCGGCAACAAGTACGCGGTTGCGGTCAACAACAAAACCGGGCAGCGGGTGATGACCGTGGTGTCGGTCGACGGCGTCAACGTCGTGACGGGCGAAACCGCCGCGCCCGACCAGAACGGCTACGTGCTCTCCGGCGGCATGGAATACGAGATCACCGGCTGGCGAAAGAACACCAACGAAGTTGCAACGTTCTACTTCACCGCGATTCCCGACAGCTACGCTTCACGCACCGGGCGCCCCGACAACGTCGGCGTGATCGGCCTGGCGGTGTTCCGCGAATGGACGCCGCCGCGGCCTGCGTATTCCCCGCCACCCGTCGGCGCCCAGCCGCGGCCCTATTCGCACGCCGATGCGCTCTCGCGCGCCGAACCGGATGCCAGCGCCCCGAGCCGCAACCAGGCGCAGGAATCCGGCAGCCTCGCCGGTGCCGAAGTGGCCAAGGCGGCGCGCGACGAGCGGCTCGGCACGGGCCATGGCGAGCGCGAGGGCTCGCAGGTCGGCTACACTAATTTCCGCCGCGCAAGCAGCCGCCCGAACGAAGTCCTCACGATCTACTACGACAGCTACGCCAACCTCGTCGCGCGCGGCGTCATCGCTTCGGCGCCGAGGCTGCCGCCCAGCCCCGTCCCCTTCCCGGCAGGCACGCGCTTCGTGCCTGACCCGCGCGGGTGACCAAAAATGTACCGTTATCGGTACAAAACTATCCGGAGATTGGCTCCTGGAGCCAATCTCCGAAATGAAATTTTCAGAATTCACCAGCGAGGCCGGCCGAAAGCATCGCCGAATCCGCTCAGGATTTAGGCGAAGTGTCGAGCGCTTCGATGCGCGCACGTTGCCACCATAGCATGGCGACCCCCGGCAGCGCAATGAGGAAGGTAACGAAGAAAAACCGGGTCCAGCCCAAGTCGGTCGCCATGTACCCCGCCGCCGGACCCACGTACACGCGGCCCACTGCCGAGAGCGCCGAAAGGAGCGCGTACTGCGTGGCCGAGAACCGCCGGTCGCACATCGCCATCAGCAGCGCCACGAAGGCCGCCGTGCCCATGCCGCCGCACAGGTTCTCGGCCGCGACCGCGGCGATCATCAGCGGATAGCTCTTTCCCACGATCGCCACCAGCATGAATCCGAGATTGGTCACCGCCTGCAGGATGCCGAACAGCATGAGCGACTTGTAGAGTCGCAGGTGCGCCATGAGGGCGCCTCCGGCCAGGGCGCCGACGATCGTCGCCACCAGACCCAGGCTCTTGTTGATCAGGCCGACGTCCGTCGCCGAGAATCCTGCGCCGCGAATCAGGAAGGCGGTCGAAAGGCTGCCGGCGAATGCGTCGCCGAGCTTATAGAGCACCACCAGCGCAAGCAGCAGCCAGGCCGCGTCACGCGAAAAATATTCGGCGAGGGGCTCCTTGACCGCCGCGGCAAGGCTCCGCGGTGCGGTCCCTATCGCGGCCGGCTCGAGCGAATTCCATGTCGCGATCACGCCCACGGCCATGAGCCCGGCCATCAGCCAGTAGGTCGACTGCCAGCCGAGCACGCTGTCGGCAAGCACCAACGCCAAGCCGCCCGACACGAGCATCGCGATCCGGTAGCCGAATACCGAGACCGCCGCACCGGCCCCACGCTCTTCCGCGTCAAGGGTGTCGGCGCGAAACGCGTCGAAGACGACATCCTGCGAGGCGGAGAGGAAAGCCACCAGCAGGGCGAGACCGGCGAGCAGCCAGGGCGAATCCTTCGGCGACAGGGTGCCCATGAACGCGATCGCCGCGGCCAGCGACACCTGGGTGACGAGCAGCCAGCCGCGCCGCCGGCCCAGGAACGGCAGGGCATAGCGGTCCATGAGCGGCGCCCAGAGAAATTTGTAGGTATACGGCTGTCCGACCAGCGCAAACCACCCGATGGTCTTTAGATCGACGCCTTCGACGGTCAGCCATGCCTGCAGGGTGCCGGCAGTCAGGGCCAGCGGCAGGCCCGAGGAAAATCCCAGCAGCAGCAGGAGGAGGATCTTCCGGCTGCGGAAGACGAGGAGGGTATCCGCGAGGGCCATGGAGTGCGCCGATTGTAACCGTGCCGCGCGTCCCGCATCCCCTTTGGCAAACCGACTTTCGAGTTGCCTAGCGCAGCAAAACTCGGTAGCCTTGGATCTCATTGCGCGGCGCATCAATCAGACGCAAATCCCTGTCCAATAGCAGCCACGAAGGCACCCTCATGACCGCTGATAGCCAAGTATCCAAAGACAAGCTCGTCGCCGACCTCAAAGTCCTGGTCGGGGACACCGAAGAACTGCTCAAGGCCACCGCCGGCCAGGCTGGCGAGAAGATCGCCATTGCGCGCGAGCGCATCCAGGCCTCGCTCGCCATCTACAAGGACCGCCTCGTGGACGCCGAGCGCGCGATGTTGGAGCGCACCAGGGAAGCGGCGCGCGCCACCGACGAGTACGTGCACGAGCATCCCTGGCAGGCCGTGGGTGCCGCCGCCGGGGTGGGCTTCCTTATCGGCATGCTCATCGCCCGGCGCTAGCGTCACCGCGTGACCGCAGCGATGTCGATTTTCGGCGGCCCGCCGGGTTTTTCGCTCTGGCCCGGCTGGCGCCAACTCAGCGCCGTGCTGGACCGGTTCGCGCCTGCGCAACCGGCCGCGCGGCGCGCCTACTGAGGGTACGATGGCCTTTCCGCCCAAAGTCGTGCGCAGCGCGTGGGACCTGGCCGAACGGGAGCGCAAGGCGCTGCTGGCCGAGATGGTCCAGGTGAGCGGCCTGATGCCGCTGCTGATGAAGCCGCGCAACAAGCAGAAATGGAGCGACGCCGATTTGCGCGAGTTGCGCATGCACCTGCAGCGGCTCTCCAAACTCTCGCCTTACATCATCGTGTTCATAATGCCCGGCGGGTTTGCGATGCTGCCGGTGCTAGCGTGGTGGCTCGATCGACGCCGTCAGCGCAACCGCATTCCGCCTCCCGCCGGCAACCTGCCCGCCGGAACCGCGGGCCAGCGCGCCACACCGTAGACCGCTAAATTTTCCAGTCGTAGTCGATGGTCAGGGGCGCGTGGTCGGAGAAGCGCTTGGTCTTGTAGATCGACTCCTTCTTCGCGGTTTTTGCAAGTCCCGACGTAGCGACGTGGTAGTCGATGCGCCACCCGACATTCTTGTTCCACGCGTCGCCGCGATTCGACCACCACGTGTACTGGTCGGGCTGGTTGTTGAGCTGGCGGAACACGTCGACAAATCCGATCTCGTCGAAGACGTGCGAGATCCAGGTGCGCTCCTCGGGCAGGAAGCCCGAGTTCTTCCGGTTCGAGCGCCAGTTGCGCAAGTCGATCTCCTTGTGCGCGATATTCCAGTCGCCGCACAACACCACTTCGCGGCCGCAATTGACCAGCGCCTGAAGGTGCGGGCGCACTTCCTCGAGGAAGCGGAACTTCGCCAGCTGGCGCTCAGGCGAGCTGGACCCCGATGGGAAGTACACCGAGATCACCGCGAGATTGCCGAACCTCGCCTCGACATAGCGGCCTTCGCGGTCGAACTCGGGGCTGCCAAATCCGCGCTGGATGCTGTCGGGCCTGGCGCGGCTGTAGATGCCCACGCCGCTGTAGCCGCGCTTTTCCGCGAACGAAAACGCGGCGTGCCAGTTCTTCGGTGCGACGATCGAGGGCTCGAGATCCGCTTCGTGCGCCTTCATTTCCTGCATGCAGACGAAGTCGGCGCGCTGCGCCGCGAGCCAGGGGTAAAAGCCTTTGCGCGCCGCCGAACGGATGCCGTTGACGTTGACGCTGACTACCCTCACGACCTCAGCTCGACGGGAAGCTGGCGACCCCGCCGTGCGCGGCCGACCACTTGGCCGGCTCGTGGAGAAATTTCTCCACTTCGTCGATCTGCGCGGCGGCGAGGTAACCGCCCTGCTTCACCACCGCGAGCACGTCCCACCAGGTCGACAGGTAGTGCAGTTGCACGTTGAGGTCGGAAAGGATCTTCTTCGACTCGGGAAAGATGTCGTAATAGAAGTTCACGTAGACGTGGTCGACGATCGCGCCCGCGTCCCTGAGCGCCTTGCAGAAGATCACTTTGGAGCGCCCGTCCGTGGTGAGGTCTTCCACCAGCAGGGTGCGCGCGCCCTCCTCGACATGGCCTTCGATCTGCGCGTTGCGGCCGAAACCCTTGGGCTTCTTGCGCACGTACTGCATCGGCAGCGAAAGGCGGTCGGCGATCCACGCCGCGTACGGGATGCCGGCGGTTTCGCCGCCCGCAACAGTGTCAAATTGCTCAAATCCCACGTCGCGCACCACCGTGGCGGCCGCGAAATCGATAAGCTGGTTGCGGATGCGCGGGTACGAAATCAGCTTCCTGCCGTCGATGTAGACCGGACTCGCCCAGCCGGAAGTGAAGATGAACGGCTTGGCATCGGAAAACAGCACCGCCTTCACTTCCAGGAGCATCTTGGCTGTGATTTCGGCGATCAGCGCCTTGTCGGTGAAAACCATTGGAGGGTTCGCTGGTGTGGATACGATTAAGTGCCCGAATTCTAACGCATCCCCCAACAGACCCAGGTCAACGCCGCACCGCCACGAACGTTGCTCCCTTGCCCCGGCGGTTGAGCGCCGTCGGCGAAAGGCGCAAAATGCGCGGGTATCGCGGATCAGGGGGAAGGTAATGTCGAAGTTCCGAGGTTTTCTTGTGTTGGCGGTGATCCTCATGCCGTGGTCTGCGCAGGCGCAGATCATCAAGTGCGTCGGCAAGGACGGCAAAACCTACGTCGGCTCGACCATGCCTCCGCAGTGTGCCGGCCAGGCGGTCAACCAGATGAATACCCAGGGCCAGGTCGTGAAGCGCACCGAGGCCATGCTCACGCCCGAGCAGCGCGCCGCCAGGGAAGCCGAGGGCCGCCTCAACAAGGAAAAGGAAGCCGAAGCCGCGCGCAAGGAGCAGGAGGAGTCGCGCAAGAACAAGGCGCTGCTCTCCACCTATGGCAGCGAGAAGGATATCGAGATCGCGCGTGCCCGGGCGCTTGCCGACAACGAGAAGGCCGTCAAGGAGACCCAGGCGAAGATTGCCCAGATCGAGAAAACGGGCGTCACGCTGCGCAAGGAGCTCGAGTTCTACTCGGGCAAGAACAAGCCGCCCCCCAAGGTGACCCAGGACATCCAGAACAACGACATCGACCTCAAGGCGCAGAACGAACTGCTCGCGGCCAAGAAACGCGACGTCAACGGCATCAATGCAAAGTATGACGAGGACAAACGCCGCTATCTCGAGCTCACCAGGGGCCCCGGTGCGGTCCCGATTCCGGTCGCTGCACCTGCGCCCGCCCCGACAGCGAAGAAATAACCTAGCCGAGCTTCTTCTTGAGGATCTCGTTGACCTGGGCTGGGTTGGCCTTGCCCTTGGTCGCTTTCATGACCTGTCCGACCAGTGAATTGAAGGCCTTCTCCTTGCCCGCGCGGTAGTCCTCGACCTGCCTGGCGTTGGCCGCCAAGACTTCGTCGACGAGCTTCTCAATCGCGCCCGAATCCGAGATCTGCCTGAGGCCTTTTGCCTCGATGATGGCGTCCGCCGCATTTGCGCCTTCCCTTTCGCCGCGCCACATCGCCTCAAAGACTTCCTTGGCGATCTTGCCCGAAATGGTGCCGTCGGCGATGCGCTTCACGAGCTGCCCGAGCGCCTGCGCGTCGACCGGGCTGCGGGAAATCTCCAGCCCTTCGCGATTCAACGCCGCCGCAAGCTCGCCGTTCTGCCAGTTGGCGCAGGCCTTGGCCTGCGCACCCGATTCGCGCACCAGGGTCTCGAAGTAGTCCGCCGCCTCGCGCGAGGACGTCAGCAGCTCGGCGTCGTAGCCGGTGAGCCCGAACTGGTTGACGAAACGCTCGCGCTTGGCCTGCGGCAGCTCAGGCAGGCTCGCCAGCACGCGTTCTATCTCGGCCGCGCCGATGACGAGCGGCAGCAGGTCGGGGTCGGGGAAATAGCGGTAGTCGTGAGCGTCCTCCTTGGAGCGCATCGAGCGCGTTTCGGCGCGGTCCGGATCGTACAGGCGCGTTTCCTGCGCGACCTTGCCGCCCTCCTCGATCAGCTCGATCTGCCGCTTCGCTTCGTATTCGATCGCCTGTTCCATGAAGCGGAAGGAGTTGAGGTTCTTGATCTCGCAGCGGGTGCCCAGCGGCTCGCCCGGGCGCCGCACCGAGACGTTAGCGTCGCAGCGAAACGACCCTTCCTGCATGTTGCCGTCGCAGATGCCGATCCAGCGCACGAGCGAATGCAGCGCCTTTGCGTATGCCACTGCCTCCTTCGATCCGCGCATGTCGGGCTCGGTGACGATCTCAAGCAGCGGCGTGCCGGCGCGGTTGAGGTCGATGCCGGACATGCCTTTGCTGAGCGCCCCGCGCGACCCCGTTGGCGCCTCGTGCAGCGATTTACCGGCGTCCTCTTCAAGGTGCGCGCGCAGAATGCGCACTGTTTTCTCGCCGGATTCAGTGACGATCCTGAGCGTGCCGTGCTGCACGACGGGCAGTTCGTACTGGCTGATCTGGTAGCCCTTGGGAAGGTCCGGGTAGAAATAGTTTTTGCGCGCGAACACGGATCGCGGGCTGATCGTCGCGCCGATCGCGAGGCCGAGCCGGATCGCGAACTCGACCGCCTTGGCGTTGAGCACCGGCAACACCCCCGGCAGCGCGATGTCGACCGCGGAAGCCTGCGTGTTGGGCGCGGCCCCGAAGGCGGTCGAGGCGCCCGAGAATATCTTGCTGTTGGTGAGCAGCTGCGTATGGGTCTCGAGCCCCACCACGATTTCCCAGGCCATTTCAGAGCCTCACAGCGGCGTGCCGCCCGGCACGCGCAGGTGCCAGTCGGTGGCCTTCTGGTACTGGTGCGCGGCATTCAGCATGCGCGCCTCGGAGAAATAACTGCCTATCACCTGTAATCCCACCGGCAAACCCTTGGAATCGAAGCCGCATGGGATCGACATGCCCGGCAGGCCGGCAAGCGACGCCGGGATGGTGAAGATGTCGTTCAGGTACATCTGCACCGGGTCGGCGCTCATCGCGCCGATCTCGAACGCCGTGGTCGGCGCGGCCGGCCCCATGATCAAGTCGCACCGCGCGAATGCTTCGCTGAAATCGCGCGCAATCAGGCGGCGGATCTTCTGCGCCTGCAGGTAGTAGGCGTCGTAGTAGCCGTGCGAGAGCACGAAGGTGCCGACCAGGATCCTGCGCTTCACCTCGGCGCCGAAACCTTCCGCGCGGGTCTTGCTGTACATCTCGGCCAAGTCGGCATACTCCGCAGCGCGGTGACCGTAGCGCACCCCGTCGAAACGAGACAAGTTCGACGACGCCTCGGCCGGCGCAAGCACGTAGTACGCGGGCACCGCGAGCTTGGTGTTGGGCAGCGCGATCTCGACCGTCTTCGCGCCCTGGCTTTCGTACCACCGGATCGCATCGCGGACCCGGTTTGCCACGTCCGCATTGACACCCTCACCGAAATACTCGACCGGCAGGCCGATGCGTAAACCGGCAAGCGGCTGGTCCAGGTCGCGCGAATAATCCTCCGGCGCCCGCTCGAGGCTCGTCGAATCGCGCGCATCGAACCCGGCCATGACGTTGAGGAGTGCAGCGAGGTCGGCGGCGCTCCTACCCATCGGCCCGCCCTGGTCGAGCGACGAGGCGAAGGCGATCATGCCGTAGCGCGACACGACCCCATACGTGGGCTTGAGGCCGCAGATCCCGGAAAACGCGGCGGGTTGGCGAATCGACCCGCCGGTGTCGGTTCCCGTTGCGGCGGGGGCCATGCGCGCGGCCACGGCCGCGGCCGACCCGCCGGACGAGCCCCCGGGCACCGCGCTCTTGCGCCATGGATTTTTTACAGAACCGAAATGGGACGACTCGTTGGACGAGCCCATCGCGAACTCATCCATGTTGGTTTTGCCGAGCAGGACCGCGCCTGCGGCGCTCAATTTCTCGACCACATGCGCGTCGTAAGGCGAAACGAAGTTCGCAAGCATCTTCGAGCCGCACGTCGTGGCGATCCCCTCGGTGCAGAAAATGTCCTTGTGGGCGACCGGGATTCCTAGGAGCGTCCCCGATTCGCCCGCGGCGCGGCGTGCATCGGCCGAGCGGGCGTCTTTCATCGCGCGATCGGCGGCCACGGTGATGAACGCATTCAGCTCGGGGTTCAGCTTCGCGATGCGCGCGAGGAACAGCCCGGTCAGCTCGACGCTCGAGATTTTCTTCGCGGCCAGCGCGGCGGACAATTCGATAACCGGGGCGTTGAGCATCGCCTACTCAACGACTCTGGGCACGAGATACAGGCCACCCTCCACCGCGGGCGCCAGCGCCTGGAATGCGGCCCGGCGGTCGGGCTCGAGGGCCTCGTCTTCGCGCAGGCGCTGGCCCGCGGCGAGCTGCGTGTCCAGCGCGTGGGCCATCGGCTCGACCCCGGCGGTATCCACGGCCTGCATCTGTGCGATAAGGCCCAGAAGGCCGTTCAATTGCGTGGCAGTCTGCGCGGCCTCCACATCGCTGATCGCGATGCGCGCGAGCCGGGCAATGCGGCGGATCTGCTGTAGGTCGAGGGACATGTGGGCGGTGCGGAAAACGGGTCTGGAAGGGGCCGCGCGCGGCTTACTCCTGGGCAGCGTTAGGGTATCATAGTGACCTTTCAGAACACAGCCTTAGCCCTCTAAGTTAAGGCTTCACAAAGGCTTTCGGCACGCTCATGTTCGGTTTCCTGCGCAGTTATTTCTCCAACGACCTCGCCATCGACCTGGGCACCGCGAACACCCTGATCTACGTGCGCGGCAAGGGCATCGTGCTCGACGAGCCCTCGGTCGTCGCGATCCGCCAGGAAGGCGGGCCGAACGCGAAAAAGACCATCCAGGCGGTCGGCAAGGAAGCCAAGATGATGCTCGGCAAGACGCCCGGCAACATCACCACCATTCGGCCAATGAAGGACGGCGTGATCGCCGACTTCACCGTCACCGAGCAGATGCTCAAGCAGTTCATCAAGAAAGTGCACGACTCGCGCCTGTTCTCGCCGAGCCCGCGCATCATCATCTGCGTGCCCTGCGGCTCGACCCAGGTCGAACGCCGTGCG
>JBBQNG010000067.1:0-17791 GCA_038329645.1 Burkholderiales bacterium | reverse complement strand
ACCCTGGTGCGGACCATATAGTCCTGGTAAGCCGGCAGCGCTACAGCTGCGAGGATGCCGATGATCGCGACCACGATCATCAGTTCGATCAGTGTGAAGCCCTGCTGCATGCGTTTCATTTCTTTCTCCTCATGGAAGGTTGGTTTTGGCTTCGTGGATCGGGCAATCGACCCTGGATGCACACGCTTAGGACCGCAGCTTTCATGCCAGATTGTGAAAAGCGGAAAGGAGGAAAAAAATCACGCGGTTGTGGGATAATCACCCGCTAGATGACAAAAAATGTCATGTATATGGCGCAGTTTGTCAGCGACTCCGCTGCGGGGCAAAAAAGCGGGCGTCTCGTGAGTCCCGTTTCTTCGACCGCAAATTCGTCAGCGCCGGCGGGGAAGAATCAAATAATGAGCAGGCGCACCACCGAATCGACGAAGTCATCGGGATAACCCCCATCCCGTAGTCGCCACTTAACACGATTCGCGAACTTTGCTTTCTTGTAGACGTTGTACCCGGCGGCCGCGGCGAGGCGGCGATGCCTGTCGATCGTCTGATCGAGCTTGGCCACCTGCTTTTTACGCACGTTTTCCTCGCCGGACAGTTCGTCCTTCGATACGAGGCGCTCGATTTCGGCGACCGCCTGGTCGGCCTGGGATTCGGCCGGGCCGGCATCGAACCAGCTAAGCATAGGATGGATCTCTTTCGTCGGGGTACGCAGGGAATTATACGTGGTGCGTCTATAATCTGCCCACGCTACCGCACCGGAACAGCGCGCCCTTGAGCTCATTATTTTCCCGCTGGACGAAGCCCAAAGGCCGCCCGCGAATGCCGGCCGGACCGCATCCAGCCTCGCCATCGCCGGATGCCGCGAGCCTGTCCGGGACGATCGAGAACGGTATTGCCGCCGAGACGCGCGGCGAGGCCGCGCTGGCGGAGCAGCTTTTCCGCCAGGCCCTCGTCATCGACCCACAGTCCGCATCCGCACACATGAATCTGGGCATGGTTCTGCAGGGCAGGGGGGATCCGAAAGCCGCGGCGGCCGAGCACGCAAGGGCGATTGCGCTCGATCCCGGCCTTGCGCACGCGCACTACAACATCGGGCTCGCGTTTCTCGATCTCGGCAGATTTTCCGAGGCCGAGCGTGCATTTCGCGACGCGATGCGCCTGCGGCCGGAGTTTCCCGAGGCCTGGGTCGGCCTCGCCGATATGCTCGAATCGACGGGCCGCGACGAGGACGCGCTCGCCGCGCTCGAATCGGCGATCGCGCAGCGCGCGCACTATGTGGGCGCGATGTTCAACGCGGCGGTGCTGCTGCGCAAGCTGGGCCGGCTCGACGAGGCCGAAGCGCATCTGCGCGAGGTTCCCGAAGACCATCCGGAACATTCGAATGCGAAGACTGCGCTGGCTGCCATCCTGCGCGACCAGGGGCGGGTTGGCGAGGCCGTTGCAGCCCTGGACAGCGTTGTCGAGCGCAATCCTGATTCCGCGCCGCCGGTGAGCGAGTACCTTTTCACGCTGGGTTTTTCGGATCGGCTGACCGCGGAGGGCCTGTTCGCCGAGCACCTCTGGACCGGATGCCGGATCGAGGCGCGCACGAAGCCCTGGCGCACATCGTTCGGCAACTCTCGGGATCCCGAGCGCAGTCTCAATGTCGGTTACCTCTCGGGTGATTTCCGCGGACACTCGGTCGCAGTATTTACCGAGCACCTTTTCGAGCGCCACCGACGCGATCGGGTAAAGGTTTTCGCCTATTCGTCGACGCCGAATCACGACGCGATGACCGCTAAATTCATTGCCGCGGCCGATGTGTGGCGCGACCTGCGCGGACAGGGCGATGCGGCCGTTGCCGAAACAATCCTCGCGGACGCGATAGACATCCTCGTGGACCTGTCCGGCCACACCAGCGGCGGGCGCCCGGTTGTGCTCGCCGGGCGCGCCGCGCCCGTGCAGATGACGTGGCTGGGTTACGTCGGCAGCACCGGTCTCACCCGGGTGGACTACCGGATTACCGATGCGGTGGCCGATCCGCCCGGCATGGCCGAGGCGCTCCACTCTGAGCGCCTGCTGCGCCTGCCGCACAGCCAGTGGTGCTTCCGGCCGCCCGAGGCGGTACGTGAACTCGCGGTCGCGCGCGACCCAACGGATGAGGCATTCACCTTCGGGTCTTTCAACCAGTTCGCAAAAATATCCGACTCGACCATTGCGCTGTGGATAGCAACCCTGAATAGCGTGCCGCAAGCGCGCTTGAGAATCGTGGGAGCGCCGCGCGGATTCGCGACGTCCTCGCTCGTCGGCAAGCTGACGCGGGCAGGGATCGACCCGGCACGCTACGACGTCGTAGCAAGGGTTTCACTGGCGGACTACTTCGCGCAATACCGGCGAGTCGATGCCTGCCTGGACTCGACTCCGTACAGCGGAGGGACGACGACATGCGACGCGCTGTGGATGGGGGTGCCGGTCGTGACGCTCGCTGGCACGCGTTCGATGTCGCGGAGTTCCGCGAGCCTGCTTGCCGCCGTGGGGCTTGCGCAGCTGACGGCGCGCACCCCGGCGGAATTTGTGGCGGCCGCCTCTCGCCTCGCGTCAAACGGGCACTGGCCGACCAGGTCGCGCGCAGCCTTGCGCGAAAGCCTGATGAAATCCCCGCTCATGGACGAACAGGCTTTCGCCGGCGATCTCGAAGCGCTGTTTCGCAACACCTGGCGCGAGTGGTGCGCATTGAATCAATCGAAGAATGCCTGACCGGGGCCGGATCGACGAGCTGATGCGTGAGGCCTTCGCCAGCCACGAGGCCGGGCGCCTCGATCGCGCGGAAGACCTTTACACGGCCATCCTCGATCAGGACCCCGAGAGCGTTGACGCCAACTACCTTCTCGGGGAAATTTTGGGCGCGACGGGCCGCAATGAGCTCGCGATCGGTCTTCTCAGAAAGGCGATCTCGCTGGACCCGTCGGTAGCCGCTTTCCACCACACCTTCGGATGCGTTTTGCAGGCGGGCGGCAAGGTGGGCGATGCTGCGGAAGCCTATCGGCGCGCGCTGAGTCTCGAAGCGGGGAATCCGGAGACCCTCAACAATCTCGGTGCCTTGTTGCTTCACATGGGCTCGCTCGATGAGGCGCGCAGGTGCCTTGAGCGGGCTGTTGCGGTTGCTCCCGGATTCGTTGCCGCACATTTCAATCTTGGCGAGATCCTGCGCGCGCAGGAGGACTGGACAGGGGCCGAACGTTGCTATCGGGCCGTGCAACCGGCGACGACGCAAAGCCTGGAACGTCTGGCTGAAGTGCTCGCGCGCCAGCGCACATACGACTTGTTGCCGGCGATCTATCGGGAGATCGTGCGCTCGAGGCTGTCAGGCAGCGCAATCGGGGAAGCGGGCCTGCCTGTTGCCGCGAAAGTGCGGATAGCGAACACGACCCTGTGCTGTGTCGATTGCAGTTACCAGGATCTGGCGATCCATGCGCTCAGACACAGCATGGATCGCTGCGCTTTCGACCGGGTGGTATTCCTCACCGACAAGGAATTCGAAATCGACGGCGTCGAAGTCGTGCGCATCGCCACCATCGCCTCGCTTGCCGAATACTCGCATTTCATGCTTAAAAAACTGAACGCCTTCATCGGCACCGACTTTGCCCTGGTGATCCAATACGACGGGTTCGTCCTCGATCCGGCGCAGTGGACCAACGCTTTCCAGGACCATGACTACATCGGGGCGCGCTGGCCGGGTGCCGGCGCGAACCGGGTGGGAAACGGTGGCTTTTCGCTCAGGTCGAAACGGCTGCTGGAGGCGCTCCAGGATGCGCGCTGCGATCCCTCCGCGCCCGAGGACGCCGCAATCTGCATCCGCCACCGGCCGCTTCTCGAACGCGAATTCGGGATCAGGTTTGCGCCGGAATCTCTCGCCGACCAGTTTTCCTTCGAAGGAATCCCGCGCGCGTCGGCAACCTTCGGATTTCACGGTGCAGGCCATTTTGCCGCCTTGGCGGGCAAGAGCGAGATGGAAATCGCAAACTACCGCGGCAGCGACGGCCTTTTGATCGGACGCAATTGAGCACTCTCACACTGCTGGAGGCGGCGCAACAAGCCCTGGCACTGTTCCAGCAGGGCGAGCTGGTCGAAGCGGACCGGCTGGGCCGGCTGATCCTGGGCGCGCAGCCCGACAATTTTGATGCCCTGCATCTCATGGGAGTGATCGCCGTAAAGAGCGGCAAGCCGCAGGAAGGCGTCGACCTCCTGTCCCGTGCGCTTGCAATCCGTCCGGACCAGGCCCAGGGGCACAACAATCTCGGCGCGGCCCTGGCCGACATGAAGCAATACGCCGCCGCCCTCGCAAGCTACGATCGCGCGCTCGCCATCGATCCGGGCTATCCGGATGCGCACCGCAACCGGGGCGTCGCGTTGCGGGACCTCAGGCAGTACGAAGCCGCCCTCGATTGCTTCGAGCGCGCAACCGCTCTCGCTCCCGGATCGGCCGAAACCTGGTTTGGCCGCGGTGTCGTCCTGCAGAATCTCCGGCGCTATGAATCCGCGCTCGAGAGCTACGACCAGGCGATTGCCATCAATCCGCACTATGTGGAAGCTATGTTCAACCGCGGCGCGGTGCTTGTCGAGCTCAAGCGCCACGAAGAGGCGCGGGATACGCTCCAACGGGCTCTCCGGATCGATCCGGGCTACGATTTCCTCTATGGCACCTGGCTGCAAGCCAGGATGCGGATCTGCGACTGGAACGGGCTTCCCGGCTTCGATATCCTCGAGGAAAAGGTAGGCCGGGGTGAAAAGGCGGCTACCCCCGGCATACTGTCGATGTCGGCGTCGCCTGAATTGCAAAGGGTGGCTGCCGAGATCTGGACACGCGCCAAGTTCCCGGCCAGCGACGCCCTTGGTGCGCCGCGGCCTTCGCCCTTGCGTGACAGGATACGTATCGGGTACTTCTCTTCGGATTTCCACACGCATCCGGTGGCCTTGCTGAGCGCCGGGCTGTTCGAGACGCACGACCGGTCGCGCTTCGAATTGACGGCATTCTCATCGGGACCCGACACGGCGGATGAAACGCGCAGCAGGATCAAGGCCGCTTTCGAGCATTTCATGGACGTGAGGGACATGCCGGACGTGGAGGTGGCGTCACTTGCGCGCAAACTCGGAATCGACATCGCCATCGACCTGGGCGGCCACACGCTTGAAAGCAGAACGGGCGTCTTCGCAATGCGGGCGGCGCCAGTCCAGGCCAGCTACCTGGGTTACCTGGGTACCATGGGCGCCGGCTACATCGACTATCTGATAGCGGACCCGGTGATCGTTCCCCGCGGCTCGCGACGCCATTACGCCGAGAAGATTGCGTATCTGCCCAGCTACCAGGCGAATGACTCGAAACGGCGCATTGCGGACAGGCGCTTCACGCGCGCGGAGCTCGGCCTGCCCGCCGGCGGTTTCGTCTTCTGCTGCTTCAACAACAGCTACAAGATCATCCCGCCGGTGTTTGCCGGCTGGATGCGGATCCTCGAGCGCGTTAAGGGCAGCGTGCTGTTCCTGTACGCCGAATCCGGCAGCGTCAAAGCCAACCTGCGCAGCGAGGCGGCCCGCAAGGGCGTGGATCCCGGACGGCTCGTTTTCGGCACCCGTCTCCCGCTGGCGGAATATATTGCGCGCTACCGGATTGCCGGACTTTTTCTCGACACCGCGCCCTATAACGCCGGCACCACTGCGAGCGATGCGCTTTGGGCGGGATTGCCCGTGCTGACCCGCGCGGGGGAAACTTTTGCAAGCAGAGTTGCGGCCAGCCTGCTTACCGCGCTCGATTTGCCGGAACTCATCACCACGACCCAGGAAGAATACGAGCAGCGCGCGATGTCCCTCGCCCACGACGCGCCGGGCCTGGAAAAAATCCGGCTGAAGCTGGAGCTCGGCCGTGCGACTTCACCGCTGTTCGACACGCTGTCTTTCACACGGAGTCTCGAGGCGGTCTACGCCGGGATGCACGAACGCAGCCGGGCGGGCCTCGCGCCCGACCATCTTGGCGCGCCGGATTGAGGCCCGGCCGGGCACCCGAAGACGATATGGCGTCAGGACCCCAACGGCCTGCGGCGGCGGACGCGATGCTCATCGAGCAGGCGGTCGCAAGCCATATGCGGGGCAATCTTGCCCAGGCCGAGGCGTTGTACCGGAAAATACTTGCGCAGGCCCCGTCGCATTTCGATGCGCTGCACCTGCTCGGCGTGGTCTGCCACCAGACGGGGCGCGACGCAGAAGCGGTGGGCTTGATGCAAAAGGCGGTCGACCTCGACCCGTCCCAGCCCGGGATCCATTCCAATCTCGGGCTGGCCCTGCTGGCGCTCAAGCGACCGGAGGAGGCATTGGCCAGCCACGACCGGAGCCTTGCCCTCAACCCGGACCAGGCCGCAGCCCTGGGCAATCGAGGCAACGCATTGCGCGTGCTTGGCCGCGCCCGGGAAGCCCTTGAAAGCCACAACCGGGCGCTCGCCCTGGATCCTGCGTCGGCGATCGCCCTCAATAACCGCGCGACGGCGCTGCGGCTGCTGGATCGCCATATGGAAGCGCTGGCCGATTGCAACCGTGCGCTCGAAATCACGCCGGGGTATCCGGATGCGCTTTGCAACCGCGGCAACGTCCTCCAGGATCTCCACCAATTCAGCGAGGCTTTGGACAGCTATCGCCAGGCGGTGCAGTCCGCGCCCGGGCATGCGGACTCGCATTGGAATGAGGGGCTTTGCCGGCTTCTGATGGGCGATTACGCGCTGGGATGGCAAAAGTACGAATGGCGATGGATGACCGAGCAAGCCGGCACCGAGCGCGCGTTCAGCCAGCCCGTCTGGCTCGGGAAGGAAAGCCTGGCCGGTAAAACGGTCCTCGTCCACGCCGAACAGGGATTTGGCGACACTCTCCAGTTCTGCCGTTACGTGAAGGACGTCTTCGACCTGGGTGCAGTCGTGGTGGTGGAAGTCCAGCCCGCCCTCAAGGCGCTGATGACCAGCCTGGACGGCGTTGCGCGCGTGCTGGCCCGCGGCGAACCGTTGCCTTATTTCGATTATCACGTTCCGATGCTGAGCCTTCCGCTCGCAATGGGGACCACCTTGGACAGTATTCCCGTCCGTCGGGGTTATTTGCGCGGCGATCCGGAGGCCGTGGCCCGATGGCGGCGGCGATTGGGACCCAAGCGGCTTCCGCGGGTCGGGTTGGTCTGGAAAGGCGCCAACGCGAAGCGGTCGATTTCCCCTGCCGTCCTGAAGCCCCTCCTGGGAAGCAATGTGCAATTCTTCTGTCTCCAAAAGGAGGTCGATGCCGAAGCGCGGGAGCTTCTTGTCGACAGCGGGGAGCTTGAGCTGCTCGCCGAAGAACTGAATTTTTCCGACACCGCTGCGGTCGTGGAGCTTATGGACCTGGTGATTACGATCGATACCAGCATTGCGCACCTGGCGGGCGCAATCGGAAAAAAAACGTGGGTACTGCTGCCCAAGACACCGGAGTGGCGCTGGCTGGCCGATCGCGAGGACAGCCCCTGGTACCCGAGCGTGCGATTGTTTCGCGCCCGCGATTTCGGCGACTGGGGCGGCTTGATGGTCCGGGTCGCAAACGCGCTGCAGACCGAATTGAATCTGCCAGGCCGCTGATCAGCCGCAGATCCGGCGCGCCAGCGGGCGTGGGTCGCCTTTGCTGAGGATCGTCAGCCCCTTGCAGGCCGCCGATTCGGAGAATCCCTGCGCGATCAGCCGCGCCTTGAGTTCGCCGAGCATGTCGCCTTTCCACTCTGCAAATGCGTTAGTGCCGGTGTCGAAAAGGATCTGCTGCTTCGATTTCACCCGGTTGACGTACCAATCGATCTCCTGGCGGGTGACAAGCAGGTTGACGGTCGGCAGACCGATGGGCGAAAAGCAGTGGCCCGCGGCATAGAACAATGCATCGTTATAGGAAAGGATATCGGTCCCGCCCCGGCACGCTGCAGCGAGTCCCGGGTCGATCCGGAGGAGCGGCTGGCCGGCGAGCAGCAAGTGATTGCGCAAAGTGGGTTTGGAGCCGACATCGCAGCTCTTGCCGGCCGCGCAATCCGTATACCATTTCTGCTTGAGCGACTCGTTGCCCGTGGTATATCCCGCGATCGATGTGATCAGCCGGTTGAGTGGGAAAAACGCAACGAAGGCAATACCTAAGGCAACTGTGGTCAGCCCGATGCGCTTCTCGATTGCCGGCCTGCGCAAGGTAAAGGGACCGCGCCGCAACGAAAGCAGCCTGACCAGCCCATAAAAGAGCAGCGCCATGCTCGGCAGCAGCGCCCAGTACGCCGCAAACTGGTGCGAAATGTCGGAGCGACCGATTGCGTATATGACGTAAGGGATGGCCGTGATCAGGCTGGCGCCGACAAACAGGGAGCGGGCGGTCATCTTTCGCGAACGCGTAGACCTGTAAAGCACGAGTGCGAGGTACAAAACAGCCAGCAGGCATGCAGCCATCGCGAACGTGTCGAATTTTTGCGCCAGGTTGGCGTAACCCAGCAGGAAAAGGTTGCCCCCGGAACCGGCGTAGAAATCCGCCAGCCGGGAGGCGGCCGGCCCGCTATAAAGCCACAGGATCAGCAACGGGGCGATGATTCCCGCGAGCATCGAAACCATTGCAGTCAAGTGTGTAAGCCGCTCCTCACGCGGAGCGGAAAACAGGCGGTAGGCGTGGGCGAATGCGAATCCAGCAGCCGCAAAGGCGCCGAAAGTCGGATTCCACAGAACCGTGATGCCGAACAGGAAGCCGTTCCGGATCCTGTGCTTCACTCTGTGGAGGCTCGAGTAAAGCAGGAGTGACCCCAGGATGATCTGAATGGGGGCCCTGAAAGTGCTCGTGACGGCGACGGTGTCGGTCCCCTCGAGCAGGAGAAACGCGGCGCCGAGCAGCGCGACGGCGTGCGAGCCGGTGAGCCGGCGGATCAGGACGAAAACGCCCAAGCCGCAGAGGAGGTCGCTGAGCATGAGCAACGTGCTCAGGCTGAGCGTGGACAAACCGAACAGCGACACCCACGCGGACAGGAAGCCCAGGCACAGCAGCCCATAGCTGAAATCGAAGCCGCTGAAATAGGGCCAGACGCCATTCTGGATTGCAGTTGCGCCGGCTATGAAGGGAAACCAGTGCGGAAGGTTGAAGTGAATGTAGGGCGGGCTGTAAGCGGCGGCGAAATAAAGGACGATTGCGAACGCGGCAGTTTCTGCGCGCAGCGAAAAAGGCCGCCGGTAGCGCAGCACGAAGAGGTCGGCGGCATGCACGAACGCCAGGCCGAGCAAGGAGGTGAAAGCCAGCATCTCGTAAAGTGCGAGTCGCATTTCCGACTTGTCGTAGAAGCCGAGGACGGAGCCCTGCATGTATTCCGGCAGCGACATTTGATCGAACGGCAGCGCAGGTCTCTCCAGCCAGCCCATGGCCGCACGTAAAGTGATGAGGATGACGGAGGCAAGCGCGGCATACAGGACCAGTGAAAAAACCGTGCCCGAATCGAGACGCCGCGTGGCGCTGGCATGCGTCGCGGGGGCGGCTTCGGCGAGAACGGATTTGCGCAACACCCAGAGAGCGGCCCAAAGCCCGGATCCTATGGCCACGAACCACCACGGGCTGCGGAGCAGGGCGGAGGCGAACATTCCGCAGAACAGGGCCGCCAATCCCCACAGGCCCCCGTCGCGCCGGCCGAATACTTTCGCGGCTCCAGTCGAGTACGACATGGCTTGATTCTCCCTCGGCTTCGGCCGTACCTATTATTTGAATGTGACTTATAGCACTGACGGATATCTTTAGCAGGGAAGCGCAGAGACAATTGGACGTAAAATGGGGTCGTGAAAATCGCCCCGACTTCGCCGGTCCGCATTTCCGTGGTCGTGCCGCTCTACCGGTGCGAACCCTGCATCGCGGAGCTGTACCGGCGGCTGGTGAAATCCCTCGAGGCGCTCACGCCGTCGTTCGAAATAGTCCTCGTGAACGATGCGAGCCCGGACGGCGACTGGGGCCTGGTACGCGAGATCGCCAACCGGGACGCGAGGGTGAAGGCGATCAGCCTTTCGCGCAATTTCGGCCAGCACTACGCGCTCTCGGCAGGCCTCGATTACGCGTCGGGGGACTGGGTGGTCGTCATGGACGGGGATTTGCAGGACCCCCCGGAGGAGATTGCAAAGCTATACGCCAAGGCGCTCGAAGGACACGACATTGTTTTCGGCAGGAAGCCCGTGCGGAGCGATTCGCTTTTCAAGCGCGCGGCTTCGCGCTCCTTTACCCGCATTCTCGGTTTCCTGATGGACGAGAAGCTCGACAACTCGGTCACCCATTTCTCGATCGTCTCGCGCGATGTCGTGCGCAACCTGCGCCAGTTCAACGAACGCAACCGGTCGTATGCGTTCCTGCTCCGCTGGCTCGGTTTCGACGTCGCCTATGTCGATGTCGCGCACTTGCCGCGTCACGCCGGCGCCAGCGGGTATACGCTCGGAAAGCTGTTCAGGCTGGCCTCCGAGCTGGTGGTTTCCCAGTCGGACAAGCCACTGCGCCTGTCGATCAACTTCGGCTTCGTCGTGGCTTTCCTCGCCCTCGGCTACGGCATGTTCATGGTATTTCGCTATTTCTTTCAGGGCACCCCCGTGCCGGGGTGGACCAGCCTGATCGCGTCAATCTATTTCCTCGGCGGGCTCGGTTTCGTCGCGCTGGGCGTGGTCGGCCTGTACATCGGCCGGATCTTCGAGGAGACCAAGCGGCGCCCGCTCTACGTGATCAAGGAATCCATCAACCTGGCCCCTATGAGACAGGCCGAGCAAGTGCGCGAATTGCGCCCGGTGCCGTCGCAGGACGCCGGATCCGAATATGTCCCACCCGCAGCACAGCAAATCGAGAGCCTTTGATGACCACGCAAACTGTCCCCAATGCAACCCACGGCGAGCTGTCGCTCGAAATGAAGCTCACGCAGACCAGCGTGCGGGGGAGGGTGAAAGAGTATTTCGCGGGCAAGCCCTTGGGCCCCTGGGTCATCGAAATGGACCCCACGACTGCGTGCAACCTCGCCTGCCACGACTGCATCAGCGCGAACCTCCTGAACCAGGGCGGGATAGAGCGCGAGAGAATCAAGGAGCTCGCGCGCGAATTCAAGGCAATGGGCGTAAGGGCGGTGGTCCTGATCGGCGGCGGGGAACCGCTGGCGCATCCGGAATTCGGGACGCTGCTCGACTATTTCGACGAAGTCGGAATCCATGTCGGCGTGACGACCAACGGCACGCTCATAGAAAGGTATCTCGATCGCCTCGCACAGAAGACGAAATGGGTCAGAGTCTCGGTCGACGCGGGTTCGGACGAGGTATTCCAGGAATTCCGCCCGGCGCCCAACGGCCGGTCGATGTTTCCCGCGGTCGTTGCGGGGATGCGCGCCCTGGGCAAGAAAAAGCAGGGAAAGCTGGGGTACTCGTTTCTCGTCCTGTCCAAGACGGTCGGGGATAAAGTACTCACCAACGTGCACGACATCGTCAAGGCGGCGCATCTCGCGCGGGACATCGGGTGCGACTACTTCGAGGTCAAGCCGTCATTCGACATGATGCATTTCCTGCAGGGCCATTCGAAGACCGTCCACGAAGTGGTGCGCGAACAGCTGCGCGAGATCGCGCACCTGGCCAGCGACACCTTCCGGATCATCTCCCCCTACACGCTCAACGAATCGCTCGACGGCACCACGATCCAGAAAAAGGAATACACGCGCTGCCTGGTTGCCGAGATGCGCACGGTTGTCACGCCCAGCGGCGTATATGTCTGCCCCTACCACCGGGGGAACCTGAACATGCGCATCGGCGACATCAACAAGAACAGCATGCAAAGCGTGTGGGAGGGCCAGAAACGCGCGATCACGATGAAGCGCGTCAACCCGAGCATCCATTGCACGTTCCATTGCATCCGCCACAGCTCCAACCTCCTGCTCGAGAAGTGGGCGGCGGAGGGCGTCAGCGGGGACGGTCCCGAAGATTTCGATCTTTTCATCTGATGGGTGCGCAAATGCCTGCCACCGACGTGCGTGCCTTCCTGGGCAATACCTTCGAGCGCAATTCGTCGCGCCGTTTTCTGATCACCACGGACGGCCGGGAGGTCACTTACGGCCAGTTCATGGACGCCGCCCGCGGCATTGCTGCAAATCTCGCCGAACGCGGCTTGTCAGCCGGCAGCCGGGTGATGATCCAGGCGGAAAACTCCGAAAACCTGCTCGCGCTGTACCTTGCCTGCGCGCTGTCGGGGATAGTCGCGTGCCCGATCGATCCCCAGCTCCCGGCGAACCGGGCGACGATTCTCAGGTCCCGATTCTCTCCCGCCCTGCTGGTGAGCGAAGAGGTGCTGGCCCAGCTGGCGTCCCGGCCGGCGGGCACCCGCCCCGAATTGCCGCCCCTGTCCGACGATGCCGAGTTCGTGGTCGTGTTCTCGTCGGGGTCCACCGGCGAGCCCAAGGGAATAGTCCACACCGTGCGGTCCATGGTCGAAAGCGCGATCTCGTTTGCCGCGCTGTCGGAGCTGAACGCGGATTCGGTCGTGTACCACCATTTCCCGATGTTCTACATGGCGGGAATCTTCAACCAGTTCTTCTGCCCGCTGGTGGCCGGAGGGTCGATCGTCATCGGCCCGAAGTTCTCCAAGACCCAGATGCTGCGGTTCTGGGAGCAGCCCATGAGCGCGCGCGTGAATTCGCTCACCCTGACTCCGACGATGGCGCTGTCGCTGGTGCAGCTGTACCGCAGGAACGAAGCGCTCCTCGAGCACCTGTTGCGGTATCAGGCGGTGGTCGCCACGGGCGGCCCGCTGTACCGCTCCATCGCCGAGAGGTTCCTCGCGACTTTCAAGGTTCCGCTGCGCGCGTGCTACGGGGTGACGGAGGTGGGAGGGTCCATTACGTTCCAGTCGTGGGAGGACGCGCTAGTCGTGCAGTCGATGGGCGGCGTGGCGGCAGGCGTCGAGGTCAGGGCGGGGTCCGAAGCGGCACCGGCCGAAATTGTCATCCGCACCCCGTTCATGGCAAAAGGCTACCTGGTCAAGGGCGAAATGGCCGCACTGCGCGACGCGGAGGGGTTCTTCCGCACCGGCGACATCGGGTACATGAAGGATGGACTCATGTACTTTTCCGGGCGCGAGCACGACCTGATCAAGAAAGGCGGCGAATTCGTTTCCACCCAGCTCGTGGAGGATCTGGGTTTGCGCAACGGGCATGTCACGGACGTTGCCGCAGTCGGGGTGAGCGACGAGTTCTGGGGCGCGCGGGTGGTGCTTTTCTACGTCCCCGGCCGGGACGCCTCCGAAGCCGAGATCCTGTCGGAATTCGATCGCCTGTTCAGCAATGGACTGCGCAGCGTGGAGCGCCCGGACAAGATTATCCCCGTGCCGTGGATGCCGAAGACCTCGATCGGAAAGATCGTGAAGCGCGAGCTGGTCGAAAAATATACGCTGGGAAATGTCGCCTCCGCCTGACCTGGGCACCCGCCCTCGGCAGACCGCGGCGGAGATCGCGGGTGTGCTCGGTCAGTGGGTGGAAGACAGAACCGGCGAGCCCATCGATCCCGAAGCCCAGTTCGCCGCACTGGAGCAGCTCGATTCGTTCGATGTCCTCGAGCTGATGACCTTCTCCGAGACGACCTTCGGCGTAACGTTCCTCGCTGAGGATTTTGCCGACCCGGGATTTGCGACCCTATCCGGGCTTGCCCGCATCATCAGCATCCGGATCTGACCGGGTCCGGTTTGAAAACGACCGTCGTTCCCGTAGACACCGACGTGCTGGGCGCAAGCGTGCTGTCGATCGAGGAATTCGATCCCGGTGTCGACTTCGCCCGTTTCGAGCAAGCGTATGTGGCGTCCCATCGGCCCATATACGCCCTGTGCAAAGTCCCCATGGAGCGGCTCGCCGACATCCATCAGCTGGAAAGGAACGGCTTCGAGCTGATCGAATGCCAGCTCCGCCTGAGCATCAATCTTGTCGCGTCGGGCAAGGCGATGCCGCACCCTTACGAATTCGCGCGCGTCGCCACCGAAGAGGAGCTCAAGGGCGTCCTGGACATCGCGGGAGACACTTTCGAGCGCGATCGGTTCAGCGTGGATCCGCTTCTGCCCGGCAATGCCTCGGGTGACCGGTACCGGCGTTATGTCGAGCGCTCCTACCGCTCGCAGGACGAGGCAGTCTACCGTCTCTATGACCCCGCGGCGGGAACGACAGTCGCCTTCAAGACCCATCGGTACTTGGCGGGGGGCGAAGTGCTCCTTCTCCTCGGCGGGGTTCACCGGGCTTACCTGAGGCTCGGCCTGGGCGTGATCAATACCTACGCCGAGTTCGCGGAGCTGCGGCGCCTGGGAATAAAGAAGGGGACAACGCATGTATCAGCGGCAAACTATCAGATTCTCAATCTCGAAATCGGCCGGCTTGGCTTCCGCGTCGTGGCCACTTTCGCCGTCATGCGCAAAATTTATCGTCCTGCTTCCGGCGCCCTCTGAGGCGAGCCCTGAGACGTCCTTCTCACGTACCATGCGGGACGCGACTGGGGAGATCACGTCATGAAACTGCTGCTGGCAATGGCTCCGACCATATTCCTGATGGTTTACAGCCAGCTCGTCACCAAATGGCGGGTCCAGTCCCTGTTCGCAGAGGGGGGGCAGGGGGCGCCCGACGGCTTGGCGAGGCTGATGACCTATCTCACCGATCCTCTCATCGTTTCTGCTTACGTGGCGGCGCTTGCCGCATCCATGGTCTGGATGTTCGTAGTGGAAAAGTATGCGATCTCGATCGCATTTCCGCTGTATATCGGGCTGACGGTCGCCATGGTCGCGATTGGCGGGGTCACTATGTTCGGCGAGCCGGTCAACAGCTCGCGACTGATCTCGATCGTGCTGATCCTGGCCGGAGTCGCGATTGGCGCGCGGTCCTGACGTCCCGACGGGCGGTCAGAAGGCAGAGATCGAGCCATTGCTGGACGGCATTCGCGCCGTCGTCGCTCTGGAGGCGCCGCACCTGGACCGGCTCCTGGCGGAGTTCGCGCAGGAGGCGCGCTTCGGTCGCGGGTGGCTCGACGCGAGCCTTGGGAGGATCGGAAAGGGGGAGCCGATCCTCGAGATTGGTGCGGGCCTGATGCTGCTTAGTTGCCAGCTGGTCAAGGAGGGATACGCTGTCACGGCATTGGAGCCCATAAGCGAAGGGTTCTCCCATTTCAGCGAATTGCAGGCATTGGTCCTGCGTTTTGCGGCGGCAGAAGGAATCGCACCCAAAATTGTCGCGACGCCAGTCGAAGAGCTCGAAATTACCGACGCTTTTGCGCTCGCCTATTCGGTAAACGTGATGGAGCATGTCGGCAGCGTTGCCCTGGCGCTGCGCAAGGTCGGCAGGGCCATCCGGCCTGGGGCCGAATACCGCTTCGTGTGCGCCAACTACTCCTTTCCGTACGAGCCGCACTTCGATATCCCGACGCTGTTCTCCAAGAAGGCGACCGAGCGGTTTTTCGGCGCGTGGATCAGGGGCAACCCCAAGGTCGCGGACCCGGCTGGGCTCTGGCGCTCGCTCAACTGGATCACCGTTTCAGAGGTTCTTCGCAATGCGCGCCTGATTCCCGGCATGTCGGTAAGGCTGGATCGCAAGATGTTCCGGATCGCCCTCGAGCGTGCAATCTACGACAAGGAATTCTCGGCCCGTCGCGCCTTGTGGGTGCGATTCCTGGCAAGGGCGCTGGTGGGCCTCGGCCTGCACCGGCTCACCGAGTATCTCCCCGCGCACTGCCATCCGATCATCGATTGCACGATGACCCGCTCGCCCACCGGCGGCTACGATGCCCAAGCGGCATAAGCCGCCATCCAGGGTCGCGCCCGAATGATTCCCTTCAACAAGCCTTACATGACCGGAAAGGAGCTCGACTACATCGGCGAGGCCCATGCGAACGGCATGCTCGCCGGCGACGGAGCGTTCACCAAGCGCTGTCATGCGTGGCTCGAGCAGCGCACTGGCTGCGCGAAGGCGCTGATGACGCATTCCTGCACCGCCGCGCTCGAGATGGCCGCGCTCCTGCTCGACATCGAGCCGGGCGACGAAGTCATCATGCCGTCCTTTACCTTCGTCTCCACGGCAAACGCGTTCGTGCTGCGGGGCGCGATCCCGGTATTCGTCGACGTTCGCGAGGACACCCTGAACCTCGACGAGCGGCTCGTCGAAGGCGCAGTCACGCCGCGCACGCGGGCCATAGCGCCAGTGCACTACGCCGGCGTGGGGTGCGAGATGGACACCATAATGGCAATCGCGAAGCGGCGCCGCCTCAGGGTCGTGGAAGATGCGGCGCAGGCGGTCCTGTCCACCTACAAGGGGCGCGCCCTCGGCAGCATCGGCGACCTGGGAGCCTACAGCTTTCACGAGACCAAGAACGTGATCTCGGGGGAAGGCGGCGGCCTCCTCGTCAACGACCCTGCATTGGCACCGCGCGCCGAGGTCATCCGCGAAAAGGGGACCGACCGGAGCCGCTTTTTTCGTGGCCAGGTCGACAAATACACGTGGCAGGAGACGGGGTCCTCATTCCTTCCCGGCGAGGTGATCTCGGCATTCCTGTGGGCGCAGCTCGAAGAGGCGGAGAGGATCACCGCCGAAAGGCTGCGCAGCTGGGAGCGCTACCACGCGTTTCTCGAGCCGTTCGAAAGGGACGGCCGGGCGCGGCGCCCGGTCGTACCGGCCGACTGCCGGCACAATGCGCATATGTACTACGTGTTGCTCGACGCGGCGATTGATCGCACCGCCGTGCTGGACAAAATGAGGCGCCGCGACATCTGGCCCGTATTCCACTATGTCCCGCTGCATTCGTCGCCCGCCGGGCTCAGGTACGGCCGGGCGCACGGCGCGCTGGCCATCACCGACTCGATTTCGCAACGCCTGATCCGCCTGCCGCTGTGGGTGGGCATAACCGAAGCACAGCAGGCCGAAGTGGTGGCTGCGCTAGCCGCCGCGATGGGCTGAGGACGCCCGGCGTGAATGCCGAAAAGCTCCTGGTCGTCGCCGCCACCCGGCTGGCGCCGAACCCGTTCATGGAAGCGGCCCCGCTGGGCAGGTCGCTGCGCCGCATCTCGCACGACCGGCGCCTGGAAATCCGGCCCGCATTCAGCAACCGGGACGGGCTGCCGGCGGTCTACAACCGCCAGATCAGCGAAGAAAACCGCGACAAAATCCTTCTCTTCGTGCACGACGATGTCTGGCTCGACGACTGGTTCGTCTACGAACGTTTGCAGGACGCGCTGAAGGTATTCGAAGTAGTCGGCCTCGCCGGGAGCATCCGGCGCAGGCCGCGGCAGCCGGCCTGGGCGTTCACGACCGAGACGCCCATCACGCGCGAAGAACCCCGCTACTTGAGCGGCGTCATCGCGCATGGCGAACAGCGCGGGGACGCGCCGTTGTCCTATGGGCGCGCAGGACAGCCGTGCGCCTTGCTCGACGGCGTGTTTATCGCAGTCAGCTGCCGGTCGCTTCTTGACAGCGGGGTGCGGTTCGACGAGCGATTCACATTCGATTTCTACGACATGGATTTCTGCCGCAGCGCGCAGGTCGCGAACCTGCGCATGGGGACCTGGCCGATCGCCGCAACCCATTCCAGCGACGGCAAGTTCGGCTCGACCGCTTGGCGGGCGGCCCTGGAGGTTTACCGCCGGAAGTGGGGCGACTGACCGCTCAGGCGCGGCGACGCGGTTTGGCGTGCGGGTCCTTGCGCCCGTGGTGCACGAAAGTGCCGGATTTTCCGCCGCGCTTCTCGAGCAGCCGGATCTCCTGCATGACCATTGCGCGGTCTACGGCCTTGCACAT
>JBBQNG010000066.1:0-17839 GCA_038329645.1 Burkholderiales bacterium | reverse complement strand
CGAGCAGGTGTGGCCGCATGCGCTTGGCCTTGCGACGAGCCTTGCCGCGATCGGCATGGACTCGGCGTCGCGCGCTTCGGGCATTCTCTTCGCGGCGCCCAAGTATGTGGCCAAGCCCGATGAGCTGCGCGAGCGGTTCGGCGCGGAGATCGCGGGACTCGCGGCGGGCGTGGAAAAGCTCTACCAGCTGCGGGTGTCGACGCGGCCCGGCCGCGCGGGCAAGCCCTCGGACGAGGAGCAGGAAAAGCAGTCCGAGGTGCTGCGCAAGATGGTCCTCGCGATGGTCGAGGACGTTCGCGTGGTGCTGGTGCGGCTGGCGAGCCGCACCCAGACCCTGCGCTACTTCGCCAAGAATCCGGCGCCGGGACGCGAGAGCTACGCGCAGGAGTCGCTCGACATCTACGCGCCGCTGGCCAACCGCCTGGGGATGTGGCAGCTCAAGTGGGAGATCGAGGATCTCAGCCTGCGCTTCATCGACGCCGAAGGCTACAAGCGCATCGCCCGGATGCTCGACGAAAAGCGCGCCGAGCGCGAAGGGTTCATCCGCGCGGTCACCTCGCAGCTCGAAAAGGAGCTCGCAGCCGCCGGCATCCGCGGCGAGATGCAGGGCCGGCCCAAGCACATCTTCTCGATCTACAACAAGATGCGCGCCAAGGCGCTCGATTTCTCCGAGGTCTACGACGTGCGCGCGGTGCGCGTGATCGTCGACTCGGTCAAGGACTGCTATGCCGTGCTCGGCATCGTGCACAACCTGTGGACGCCCATCCCGCAGGAGTTCGACGACTACATTTCGCGCCCCAAGGCCAACCTCTACCGCAGCCTGCACACCGCGGTGATCGGCCCCGACGGGCGTGCGCTCGAAGTCCAGATCCGCACCCAGGAGATGCACCAGCACGCCGAGTTCGGCGTCGCGGCCCACTGGCGCTACAAGGAAGCCGGTTCGGGTTCGCGCGCCGCTCAGGCCGACGACGCCTTCGACGAGAAGATCGCCTGGCTGCGCCAGTTGCTGGCGTGGCGCGACGAAGTCGCCGATTCCGCCGAATGGGTGGAACGGTTCAAGCACGCGGCGCTGGACGATACGGTCTACGTGATGACCCCGCAGGGCAAGGTCGTCGACCTGCCGGCGGGTTCGACGCCGGTTGATTTCGCCTATGCGCTGCATACCGACCTCGGCCATCGCTGCCGCGGCGCAAAGGTCGACGGGCACATGGTGCCGCTCGACCGGGCGCTTTCCAACGGCCAGCGCGTCGAGATCGTCTCGACCAAGGTCGGCGGGCCCTCGCGCGACTGGCTCAACGCGGAGCTGGGCTACATTAAAAGCCACCGCGCACGACAGAAGGTGCGCCAGTGGTTCAACAACCAGGCGCTGACCGAAACGGTCGCGGCCGGGCGCGCGATCGTAGAGCGCGAGATGCATCGCGAAGGCGAGGGCAAGGCCAAGCTCGATACGCTCGCGACGACCCTGGGGTTTGCGAAATCCGACGAGCTTTTTGCCGCCGTGGCTCGCGACGAGGTCAACCTGCGCCAGCTGCAGGTGGCTTTGCGCACGCTGCGCGGTGAGGCCGCCCCGGCGCCTGTCGAGAAGACAGGTCCCGCGACGCACAAGCCGAAATCCGGCGGCGGCGAGAGCGGCATCCTGGTGGTGGGCATCGATCGCCTGCTGACCCAGCTTGCGCGCTGCTGCAAGCCGGTGCCCCCGGATCCCATCCGCGGTTTCGTAACGCGCGGGCGCGGCGTTTCGATCCACCGCGAGGATTGCCCGAGCTTCCACAATCTTTCCGAGACCCACCCGGAGCGCGTGATCGACGCCGGCTGGGGCGCGAAGAACATCGGCGCGTTCTCGGTCGACATGGTGGTCGTCGCCTCGGACCGGCAGGGCCTGCTGCGCGACGTCGGCGAGGCGCTTGCGCGCGAAAAGATCAACGTAACCGCGGTCAACACCCAGTCCAAGCAGGATCTCGCCTACATGCGCTTCACTTGCGATGTGGCCGACGTGGAGCAGCTGCGCCGCGCGCTCAGCGTCGTCAAGGAAGTGCCCGGCGTGCTCAGGGCTTCGCGTGGCTGAGGGCCAACGAAGGAAACAGGAAGAATGGAAGAATTGTTGAATCATCCCGCCATCCAGGGCGGGATCGCTCCTTTTTTGGTCGGTCTCGTGGTTGCGGCGCTCTTCGCGCCGTTGCGCCTTGCGGGTCTGGCCGCCGTCGCCGGGTTTGCGACGACTGTCTATCTCGTCGGCGGATTCAGTTTTGTGCCGCTCACGGCGACACGCAAAATCGTGCTGGTGGGGCTGGTCGCGGCCGGGGGGGGTGTTTGCGTCGATCTGGCTTTCAAACCGACGCGGGCGACGGGCACCGTACTCGGTTTGCTGTTCGGCGCGACGGCGGCCTGGGTGTTCTGGACGGTGCTCGCGCAGAAGCCGATGAACGAGGCGCTGGTGCGCGGCGGAACGGTGGTGGCGATGGTCGCGTGGCTCGTGGCGGCGGGTTATGCGTTGCGCGATGCGCCGGTTCGCGCCGGCGCGGCCGGGCTGATGCTCGGCCTGGGCGTCGGGATCGCGGCCATCCTCGCGGCTTCTGCATCGCTCGGTCAGTACGGCATGGCGGTCGGCGCGGCGTGCGGCGGTTTCCTGCTCGTGCAGATGATCCGCGGCAGGACGACGCCTGCCGGCGCCACCCTCACGCTCGCGGTGGCCGTCCTGCTCGGGCTCATCGCTGGCGGCACGCTGATGCTCGCGGCCCTGCCGTGGTATGCGCTGCCGGTGCTCGCGCTGGTTCCCCTTGCGGCCCGGATCCCGCTCACCAAGGGATTGCCGGTCTGGGGCGAGGCGATCCTTGGTTCGCTCCTTGCGGGAATACCCGCGGCCGCGGCGTGTTTCCTCGTATGGCAGTCCAGCCGGGGCAGTCCCGGCTGATCCGTCGTTTCTTCCCACCCTCAAGGAAAAATGAGCATGCATAAGTACACCCTGATCGCACTCACCGCGGCCCTCGCTGCACCGCTGGCCGCGAGCGCCGCGCCCGAGAATTACACGCTCGACCCGACGCACACCTTCCCGCACTTCACGGTCGACCATCTGGGCGTGTCCACGATGTGGGGGCGCTTCGGCAAGACCACGGGCAAGTTCATGATCGATCATGCGGCGAAGAAAGCGAGCATCGAGCTCCAGGTGGAAACCGCGTCGATCGACACCGGCGACAACGTGCGCGGCTCGCGCCCGCGCGCCCGTGACGAGCACCTGCGGACCGCGGATTTCTTCAACGTACAGGAATTCCCGCAGATGACGTTCAAGTCGACCAACGTAAAGTTCGCCGGCGACAACCCCTCTGAGATCGACGGCCAGCTCACGCTTCTCGGCGTCACCAAGCCGCTCGTGCTGAAAGTGGATCGCTGGGTCTGCAAGGACAACCCCAACAATAAGAAGCCGATGTGCGGCGGCAATGCCTCGGGCGCCTTCAAGCGCTCGGACTTCGGGATGAAGTTCGCGGTCCCCGCCGTCGGCGACGAGATCAAGCTGTTCGTCGAGGTCGAGGGCTACAAGGACTGAAGCGCCGGATCCGGGGCGGCGCGCCTGGTCCGCGCCGCCGCCGGCCCTGATATTTTCGAACTTTCGTTTTATCGGTTGCGATATGGACGATATCCGTCCGTTCAGCCCAGCAGCACCAACCCCCACACCGCCGCTGCAGTCACCAGCGACAGCATCACCGCGGCGCTGCCGATGTCCTTGGCGCGCTTGGCGAGCAGGTGGTCCTCCAGCGAAATCCGGTCCACCGTCGCCTCCACCGCCGAATTGAGGAGCTCGACGATGAGTACCAGGAGGACGCTGCCGACGAGCAGCGCCTTGGCAAGCCCGGTGGGACCGAGCCACAGGCCCGCCGGCACCATCACGGCCGCAGCCAGAAGCTCCATGCGAAACGCGTCTTCGCTCGCAAAGGCGGCCGCGAAGCCCGACATCGAATAGCGTGTGGCGTTGATGAGGCGGCGGATGCCGGTCTTGCCTTTGTAGGGGCTCTCCATGGCGGCGCAATGTAGCACGCACCACGAAGGCCGCATTTTCCTAACAGGATTTCCCGCAACGGTGTGACTCATTGGGATGCAGATATCCACACAAACTGTGGATAACCCTGTGGACGAATCGCTTTTGCGAGGGTTCTTCCTCTGAAGATGCCGGACATGCAGTGGCGCTGAAAAAACTAGCGGTGCATTCTTGAACCGAATCATGCCGTTGCGCCAAGGAATCGCCTTCCGGCGCGGAATTGAGAGCGCCGTGGCCCGATGATTGCCGAAAATGAAAACTAAACCGACCTGATACTGGCTCCAGACCTCGATATACAGAAATTAATCTTTTACTTTCCTGACGGGATCGCCGCTCGCGGTGGGCGTCGCCAGCGTATACAGCAGCTCTTCCTGCGCCGAGCGCCGCCGCCCGCGGCGCGGCTTCAACTTCGTGTACCCGCCGGCCGAGTCCATCTCCCACGCCTGGCAGTTGTCCGCCAGGTAGGGCTGCAGCCCCTCGCGGATCACGCGCCGCTTGAGCGCCGGGTCGAGCACCGGGAAGCAGAGCTCGATCCTGCGGAAGAAATTGCGGTCCATCCAGTCGGCGCTGGCGAGGTAGGTGTCCTCGGCGCCCTCGTTGGCAAAGTGGAAGATGCGCGAATGCTCGAGGAAGCGCCCGATCACCGAGCGCACGCGGATGTTTTCGGAGAGCCCTTCGATGCCGGGTTTCAGGCCGCAGACGCCGCGCACGATGAGGTCGATCTTCACGCCGGCCTGCGAGGCCGCGTACAGCTCCTCGATGATGATCGGCTCGAGCAGCGAGTTCATCTTCGCGACGATGCTGGCGGGCTTGCCTTCCGCGGCCAGCCTGGCCTCGTTGCGGATCGCGGCCACCACCCGGCGGTGCAGGCTGAACGGCGACTGCCACACGTGCCGCAGCTTCCCGGCGCGCCCCAGGCCGGTGAGCTGCTGGAACACGTCGCTTGCGTCGGCGCAGATCTCCTCGTTGGCGGTGATCAGGCCGAAGTCGGTGTACAGGCGCGCCGTGCGCGGGTGGTAGTTTCCGGTGGCGAGGTGCACGTAGCGCTTGAGCGAGGTGACGCCGGGGTTCGCACTCTCGGGGCCGTTTTCCTCGCGCCGCACGATGAGCGCCATCTTGGCGTGGGTCTTGTGGCCGACCACGCCGTAGATCACGTGCGCACCGACTTCCTCCAATCGCGCCGCCCAGTTGAGGTTGGCCTCCTCGTCGAAGCGCGCCATCAGCTCGACTACGACGGTCACCTCTTTGCCGCGGCGCGCCGCGTCGATGAGGATTTCCATCAGCTCGCTGTCGGTGCCGGTGCGGTAGACGGTCTGCTTGATGGCGATGACCCGCGGGTCGGTGGCGGCCATGCGGATGAAGTTGATCACCGGCGTAAAGGACTGGTAGGGGTGGTGCAGCAGGATGTCCTGCTTGGCGAGCACCTCGAACAACTCGCCGCCACCGGCGTCCAGCTCGGGCGGCAGGCCGGGCTGGAAGGGCGCGTACTTGAGGTCCGGGCGTTCGACCTGGTCGGGCACCTCGCGCAGCCGGTAGAGGTTGACCGGCCCGTCGACCCGGTAGAGGTCGTCCTGGCCCAGCCCGAACTGCAGCAGCAGGAACTCGGTCATCTTCTCCGAGCAGCTGTCGGCGACCTCGAGGCGCACGGCGTCGCCGAAGTGGCGGTGGAGCAGCTCGCCTTGCAGCGCGATGCGCATGTTGGTGACCTCTTCCTCGTCGACGAAGAGGTCCGAGTTGCGCGTCACGCGGAACTGGTAGCAACCCTGCACGTTCATGCCGGAGAAGAGCTCGCCCACGTGGCCGTGCAGGATCGACGACAGGAACACGAATTCGTCGCCGCCTTCGGACAGCCCGGGCGGCAGCCGGATCAGCCGCGGCAGTGCGCGCGGCGCCTGCACGATGGCCGCGCCCGAGCTGCGCCCGAATGCGTCGCGCCCCTCGAGCTCGACGACGAAATTGAGGCTCTTGTTGAGCACCTTGGGAAAAGGGTGCGCCGGGTCGAGGCCGATCGGCGTGAGCACCGGCAGCAGCTCGCGGAAGAAGTACTCGCGGATCCACTGGCGCTGCGCCGGGGTCCAGTCCGATCGGCGGCGGAAATGGATGCCTTCGGCGGCGAGCCTTGGGAGCAGGTCCTCGTTGAGCAGCTTGTACTGTGCATCAACCAGCGAGCGCACCTCGCCGATCACCAGCGCGTAGACCTCGGCAGCCCCCTTGCCGTCGGGGCCGGGCTCGTGGACGTTGAGCTTGATCTGTTCTTTCAGCCCCGCGACGCGGATCTCGACGAACTCGTCGAGGTTGGAGGAAACGATGCACAGGAACCGCAAGCGCTCGAGCAGCGGCACCGATTCGTCCGCAGCCTGTGCCAGCACGCGCCGGTTGAACTCGAGGATGCCGAGCTCGCGGTTGAGGAAGTGCGCGGGCGGCGAGGAGCGCTTCATATGCGGGGGAGGGGAAACCGGCAGTTTAATCCCTATCGCATGAAAGTTTTGTTACATCGGCAGGACTGCAATCTCCTTGTCATATTGGCGGGCTACGGTTTGGCTCGCCTCAGCAAGCTCCTGGATCCTCGGTTGATAGACACGCCCCACACTTCGTCGGATTTCGACCACCAGCTCAAGGAAGCGCACGACCTCGTCCTGCAGCTGGGCGGGCGCGTGCAGCGGCAGGTGGTCGACGCGATAGAGTCCCTGGGCAGCGGGTCGGACGCGCTCATCGACCAGGTGCTGCGGCATGAGCTGGTGATCAACATGCTGGAGGTGGCGATCGACGCCCTGGTCGGGCAGATGATCGCGCGCCGCCAGCCTACCGCGCGCGACCTGCGCATCCTGATTGCGATCATCAAGGCCACCACCCACCTCGAGCGCGTCGGCGACGAGGCCAAGAAGATCGCCCTGCACGCGCGGCGAAATGCGCCCGGTGGGCGGCAGGTCCTGCCGCGCTACGTGGAGATCCGCCGCATCTCGCAGATGGTCCTCGCGATGCTCGCGACGGCGTTGTCCGCCTTCGAGCAGATGGAGGTGGCGGGCGCGGTCGGGATCGCGGGCCGGGACCTCGACGTGGACGATGCTTTTCGCGGTGTGCTGCGCGAGCTCATCAGCTTCATGATCGAGGATCCGCGCACCATCTCGGTGGCGCTCGACATCGTGTTCGTTGCGAAGTCGCTGGAGAGGATCGGGGACCACGCCAAGAACATCGCCGAGCAGGTGATCTACGCGGTCGAGGGCAGGGACGTGCGCCACGCTTGCGATCCAGGTCGCTGAGTCACCCAGTTCGCCGCGCGATTCGTCGCGCGTTTCGTTGCCGCGGGGCATGCGGGGTGCTAACGTCGCGCCCATGGCACGCCACGACCTCCTCGCCGCCGTAGATCTCGGCTCCAACAGCTTTCACCTCGCCATCGGGCGCGTGGTCGAGAGCCAGATCTACCCGCTCGATTCGCTGCGCGAAGTGGTGCGCCTGGGCGGCGGCCTGACTGCGGAGAAGCGCATCGATCGCGCCACGCAGGCGCGTGCGCTGGAGGCGCTGGCCAAATTCGGCGAGCGGCTGCGCGGATTTCCGCGCCAGACTGTGCGTGCCGTAGGCACCAATACGCTGCGCGTCGCCAAGAACGCGCCGCAGTTCCTGCGCGAGGCACGCGAAGCGCTCGGTTTTCCGATCGAAGTGATCGCGGGCCGCGAGGAGGCGCGCCTAATCTATCTCGGCGTGGCGCATTCGCTTCCGGCGGGCAACCAGAAACGCCTCGCGGTCGACATCGGCGGCGGCTCCACCGAGGTGACCATCGGCGTGGGCCTCGAGCCGCAGCTCACCGAGAGCCTGTACATGGGCTGCGTCAGCTACAGCCTGAAGTACTTTCCCGACGGCCGCATCGACAAGCAGCGCATGAAGGCCGCGGAGCTCGCGGCGCGCCAGGAGCTCTCCAGCATCGTGAAGGAATACCACGCTGCCGGGTGGCAGGAGGCGGTTGGGTCGTCAGGCACCGTCAAGGCCCTGGCCGACCTGCTGCTGCAAAGCGGCTATTCGGAGGACGGCATCACGCACGAAGGGCTCGATCGGCTGCGCAGCCACCTGATCAAGCTCGAGCATGCCGACCCGGATTACCTGCCCGGATTGCGGGCCGACCGGGCGCCGGTGCTGCCGGGCGGCCTCGCGATCATGTTGGCAGTGTTCGACGGGTTCGGGATCGAGAAAATGAGCGTGTCGGAGGGCGCGCTGCGCCAGGGTGTGCTCTACGACCTGCTCGGCCGCGTCGAGCACCGCGACATGCGCGAAGCGACCGTGAGCCAGTTCGTGCGCCGCTATCACGTGGACGCCGCGCAGGCCGAGCGCGTGAGGAGCCTCGCGTTGCGCCTGTATGACGCGCTCGTGCCGGTGGGCCCTGAAGAAGGCAAGGAGCGCCCCCACGAGGACGATGCCGACCGCCAGCTGCTCGACTGGGCCGCGCGCCTGTCCGAGGTCGGGCTTTCGATCGCGCATGCCCAGTACCACAAGCACTCCGCGTACGTGCTGTCGAATGCGGACATGCCCGGGTTCTCGCGCATGGAGCAGCAGCGCCTCGCGCGCGTCGTGCTCGCCCACCGGGGCAAGCTCGGCAAGGTGCAGGATGCCGGCATCGAAGGTGCCGAATGGCAGCTGGTGTTTGCGCTGCGCCTGGCCGCGCTGCTGATGCGCAGCCGTTCCGACGCGGCCTTGCCGCCGCTGAGGGCCGCAACCGACGCTGCGGGCTTTACGATCGAAGTGCCGCAAGCCTGGCTCGACGACAATCCGCTCACCGGCGCGGCGTTCGAGTCCGAAGCCGATATCTGGCGCGCGGTGGGCATGAAGCTGCAGGTCAGCGCCGTCTCCGAAAAGCGCGCCGCTCAAATAGCCAGGACCGCCTAGCTAAAGTAGGTCAGGCGCGATGATCGCGCGTACCACGACCTGCGCCTCGTCGTTCCTCACCCGGTTGGTGAGCCACCACAGGCCACCCTTCTTGATCGTCCAGTCGGCTTCCACGCCCGAAATGAGGAACGCGGCGGCACGGCCCAGGTCGGGTTGATGCCCGACCACGATCACCGCGCCCTTGCGCTCGGGCCATTCGGCGGCCATGAGGATATCGGCAACTGACGCGCCCGGGGCAAGCGAGTCGACAGTCTTGAATGGCGTGGCGAGCGCCAGCGCCGTCTGGCGCGTGCGTTCGGCAGGGCTCGCGAGGACCACGAAGCGTGCGGGCAGGCGCTGCTGCAGCCATTCGGCAATCCTCGCCGCGTGCTTGTGGCCGCGCGGGGTGAGCTTGCGCGCGAGGTCGGGTAAGTCTTCCTCGGCTTCGGCATGGCGCCACAGGATCAGGTCCAGGGTCGGTCTCCGGTTCGGCTGATGCGGGAATTCTGGCACGCTAGCGTGCACTCATGACGAACGCATGAACGGCGTTGAGGGATGACCGCGGACTGGGTTAAAATCCGCCCCCGGCCGTAAATCCGGGAAATGCAACCCCAGGCGCGTAGCTCAGCTGGTTAGAGCACCACCTTGACATGGTGGGGGTCGTTGGTTCGAGTCCAATCGCGCCTACCAACACTAGTATTAGGCAACAGACCCAGGGAGCGCGGCTTAGCCGCGTTTTTCATTTCAGATGCCCGATATTCGCCTTCCTGATGGTTCGGTCAAGAGCTTCCCGGCGCCGGTGACGGTGTCCCAGGTCGCACAGGCGATCGGACCGGGCCTGGCCAAGGCTGCGCTCGCCGGCCGCGTCGGTGGCAAGGTGGTCGACACCAGCTTTCGCATCGAAAACGACGCCGACCTCGCGATCATCACCGACCGCGACGCCGAGGGCCTGGAAGTCCTGCGCCATTCGACCGCCCACCTGCTCGCGCATGCGGTGAAGGAGCTGTTTCCCGACGCCCAGGTCACTATCGGCCCGGTGATCGAGAACGGTTTTTACTACGACTTCGCGTACAAGCGCCCGTTTACGCCCGAAGACCTGATCACCATCGAGAAGCGCATGGGCGAGATCGCCAAGCGCGACCTGCCCGTGTCGCGCCGCGAGATGCCGCGCGACGAAGCGGTGAAGTTCTTCCGCGACCAGGGCGAGGCCTACAAGGCCGAGATCATCGCGTCGATCCCGGCGAACGACCCGATATCGCTCTACGGGCAGGGCAACTTCATCGACCTGTGCCGCGGCCCGCACGTGCCCTCGACCGGCAAGCTCAAGGTGTTCAAGCTGATGCGACTGGCCGGCGCCTACTGGCGCGGCGACTCCAAGAACGAGATGCTCCAGCGCATCTACGGCACCGCCTGGGCCAAGAAGGAAGACCAGGACGCCTACCTCAAGATGCTGGAGGAAGCGGAAAAGCGCGACCACCGCAAGCTGGGCAAGCAGCTCGACCTTTTCCACATGCAGGACGAGGCGCCCGGACTGGTGTTCTGGCACCCGAAGGGCTGGACGATCTGGCAGCAGGTCGAGCAGTACATGCGCCGCGTCTATCGCGACAACGGCTACCAGGAAATCCGCTGCCCGCAGATCCTCGACCGCAGCCTGTGGGAGCGCACCGGGCACTGGGAAAATTACCGCGAGAACATGTTCACCACCTCATCGGAGAACCGCGACTACGCGGTCAAGCCGATGAACTGCCCGGGCCACATCCAGGTTTTCAACCAGGGTGTCAAAAGTTATCGCGACCTGCCGTACCGGCTGGGCGAGTTCGGCAGCTGCCATCGCAACGAGCCTTCGGGCGCGCTGCACGGCCTCATGCGCGTGCGCGGCTTCGTGCAGGACGACGGCCATATCTTCTGCACCGAGGACCATATCCTCGCCGAGTGCGAGGCGTTCACCGCGCTGCTGCAGAAGGTCTACGCGGATTTCGGCTTCAAGGAAGTCATCTACAAGGTGGCGACCCGCCCGGCCAAGCGCATTGGCGCCGACGAGCACTGGGAAAAGGCCGAGGCTGCGCTCATGGAGTCGCTGCGCCGGTCCGGCATCGATTTCCAGGTTTCACCCGGAGAAGGCGCGTTTTACGGCCCCAAGATCGAATATTCGCTCAAGGACGCCATCGGCCGGGTCTGGCAGTGCGGCACCATGCAGG
Source organism: Burkholderiales bacterium (assembly GCA_038329645.1). Classification (GTDB taxonomy): domain Bacteria; phylum Pseudomonadota; class Gammaproteobacteria; order Burkholderiales; family SG8-39; genus SZAS-79. The sequence goes on along the minus strand of JBBQNG010000066.1, from coordinate 6,757 downwards.
TGGATTTCTTCATGCCCGAGCGCCTCGGCGCGCAATATGTGGGCGAAGACAACGCCCGGCACACCCCGGTCATGCTCCACCGCGCGATCGTGGGGTCCATGGAGCGTTTCTTGGGGATCCTGATCGAGAACTTCGCCGGCGCCTTCCCGCTCTGGCTGGCGCCCGAGCAGGTGGTGGTAATGAACATTTCCGAGCACCAGCTGGATTACGCCGAAGCGGTCACTGCGGCCCTGCGCGCGGCCGGCTGGCGCGCCGTCCCGGATTTGCGAAATGAAAAAATTTCCTATAAAATACGCGAACATAGCTTGCAAAAGCTCCCCTACCAGGTGGTCGTGGGAGACAAGGAAAAAGAGGCTATGACTGTGGCCGTGCGCACGCGCGGCGGTGAAGATCTCGGCGCCATGAGCCTAGAAACCTTCATCGCTCGCCTCCCGAAGGAGGCTGGCGCGGAGTACACGGCGCGGTTGTTTTGCACGGCCGGGTGGCCGCGCACGGTCAGAGCGGCGACCGCAACCGTGCCGCCATGGAAGGAGAAAGCACTCATCGCAATCGACAGCAAGGCCCAACGTCTTAATGCCCAGATTACCGCCCTCGAGGTCCGCCTCGTAGGGGAAGAAGGCGAACAGCTAGGCATCGTCTCGATAGGCGATGCGATGCGGATGGCCGAGGAGAAAGAGATCGACCTCGTGGAAATCGCCCCGCTCGCCGTTCCGCCCGTGTGCAAGCTCATGGACTTCGGCAAGTTCAAGTACCGCGAGCAGAAAAAGGCGCACGAAGCCAAGCTCAAGCAGAAGCAGATCCAAGTCAAAGAGGTCAAGTTCCGCCCAGGCACGGATGAGGGCGACTACAAGATCAAACTGCGCAACCTGATCCGCTTCCTCGAAGAGGGCGACAAGACGAAAGTGACCTTGCGGTTCCGCGGCCGCGAGATGGCGCACCAGGAGTTCGGCGTGCGCCTGTTGGAGCGGGTCAAGGCAGACCTCGAGCCGCACGGCGTGGTGGAGAATTTCCCCAGGATGGAAGGCCGCCAGATGGTGATGGTGCTGGGGCCGAAGAAGAAGGACCTCAAGGTGGCGGCACCGCAGAAGCCCAAGGCGCCCAAAGCGCCCAAGGTCGAAGGCGCTGCCCCCGAGAAGAAAGCTGTGGAGCCGAAACCGGCCGCAGCGTAGGCGGTTACCCGCGCAAATCGGCGGGCGAGAAGTGACCACCGGGTATCAAGCGCTCGCGCAGCGGGCCACCTGGCGTCATATTAGAAAAGGTAGTGAGCAGTCATGCCCAAGATGAAGACGAAGAAAAGCGCCTCCAAGCGGTTCAAGGTGCGCGGCTCCGGCAGCATAAAGCGGGGCAGCGCAAACCTGCGCCATATCCTGACCAAGAAGTCGACCAAGCGTAAGCGTCATTTGCGCGGCGGGACTTCGATCCACGAGAGCAACCTGGCTTCAGTCAAAGCCATGCTGCCCTATTCAGGCTAAGGAGAGGACAAATGCCAAGAGTCAAACGTGGGGTAACGGCGCACGCGCGCCACAAGAAAGTCCTCGAGCAGGCCAAGGGGTTCCGCGGCCGCCGGAAGAACGTATTCCGCATCGCCAAAGAGGCGGTGATGAAGGCGGGGCAGTACGCCTATCGCGACCGCCGCAACAAGAAGCGCACGTTCCGCGCGCTGTGGATCGCCCGTATCAACGCGGCGGTGCGCTCGCACGGGATGACCTACAGCGTCTTCATGAACGGCCTCAAGAAAGCCAACATCGAGATCGACCGCAAAGTGCTCGCGGACATCGCGGTAATGGACAAGGCGGCGTTTGCGAAGATCGCCGGTCAGGTCAAGGCCAACCTCGGGGCCTGAGACCCGGACAGCCGAAGCGAAGGAAAGCGAGGGCGCGGCCCTCGCTTTTCGTTTCCGGGGAGGTTTGAGGAGGGGCGGAGCCCTTCCTTCTTATTGTTGATGCGAAATCTAGATGACATCGTTGCCAGGGCGCTAGCCGAATTCGGGCAGGCCGCCGACCCGGCCGGGCTTGAGAACGCCAAGGCGCGCTATCTGGGCAAGGCGGGCGAGCTCACCTCGCTGCTGAAAGGTCTGGGCGCGCTTGCGCCCGAGGAGCGCAAGATCGCGGGTGCCGGCATCAACGCCGCGAAGGTCCGCCTGGAGACGGCGCTCGACGCCCGGCGCGCCGCCCTTGCCGATTCGAAGATGCAGTCGCGCCTGGCCGAAGAGGCGCTCGATGTCACGCTGCCCGGCCGCGGGCGCAAGCCCGGCGGCATCCATCCGGTGATCCGGACCTGGCAGAGGGTCGAGGAGATCTTCCGCTCGATCGGTTTCGACGTCGCCGACGGTCCCGAGATCGAGACCGACTGGTACAACTTTACCGCGCTCAACAACCCGGAAAACCACCCGGCGCGCTCGATGCAGGATACGTTCTACGTCGACGCCAAGGATTCCTCCGGCCTTCCGCTGGTGCTGCGCACGCACACCAGCCCTATGCAGGTGCGGTACGCGCGACAGCACCGTCCCCCAATCAAGGTCATCGCGCCGGGCCGCACGTACCGCGTGGATTCGGACGCCACGCATTCGCCGATGTTCCACCAGGTCGAAGGATTGTGGATCGACGAGCACATCAGCTTCGCCGACCTCAAGGGCGTTTACACGGATTTCCTGCGCCGTTTCTTCGAGACCGACGCGCTGCAGGTGCGCTTCCGGCCCTCCTACTTCCCGTTCACCGAGCCCTCGGCCGAGATCGACATGCAGTTCGCCGACGGGCCGTTCGAGGGGCGCTGGCTGGAGATCTCCGGGTCCGGCCAGGTACATCCCACGGTGGTGCGCAATTTCGGGCTCGATCCGGAGCGCTATATCGGTTTCGCCTTCGGCTCGGGACTCGAAAGGCTGACGATGCTGCGCTATGGCATCGACGACCTGCGAGCGTTCTTCGACGGCGACCTGCGTTTCCTGAAGCAGTTCTAGCATGCTGATCCCCGAAAGCTGGCTGCGCTCGATGGTCGATCCTCCGCTGACGACGGAGGCGCTCGCGCACCTGCTCACCATGTCGGGTCTCGAGGTCGAGACCTGCAGGCCGGTGGCGCCGCCCTTCAGCGGGATCGTGGTCGGCGAGGTGGTGTCCGTGGCCAGACATCCGAATGCGGACAAGCTTTCGCTCTGCAGCGTGAATATCGGCACGGGCGAGCCGCTGCAGATCGTGTGCGGCGCGCCGAACGTGCGCGCAGGGATGAAGGCGCCCCTTGCTGTCGTCGGTGCAAAACTCCCCGGACTTGAGATCAAGGCCGCAAAAATGCGCGGCGTCGAGAGCCAGGGGATGTTGTGTTCGGCGCGCGAGCTCGGCATGTCGGAGGACCACAGCGGCCTGCTCGAGCTGCCTGCCGGCGCCCCGGTGGGGGGCGACGTGCGGGAGTTGCTCGAGCTCGACGACAACGTGCTGGAGATCAAGCTCACGCCGAACAAGGCCGACTGCCTGTCGGTGCTCGGCATTGCGCGCGAGGTGGCCGCGCTCACACGCTCCAAAATCAGCGTCCCCGAAGCGAAGCCCGTCGCCGCGAAGAACGATGCGAAGCACCCGTTCCGGATCACCGACAGCGAAGGCTGCGGCCGCTTTGCCGGGCGCGTCATCCGCAATGTCAACGCCAAGGCGCCCACACCCGACTGGATGAAGCAGCGCCTCGAGCGCGCCGGGCAGCGCTCGATCTCTGCGCTGGTCGACGTCACCAACTATGTGATGCTCGAGATGGGCCGGCCCCTGCACGTCTACGACCAGGACAAGCTCAAGGGCGCCATCGACGTGCGCTGGGGGAAGAAGGGCGAGAAGGTGAAGCTCCTCAACGAGCAGACCGTGGAGGTCGACGGGACTGTGCTGTGCATCACGGACGATTCCGGCCCGATCGGGCTGGGCGGCATCATGGGCGGCGACTCGACCAAGGCTGAGCTCGAGACGAAGAACATCTTCCTGGAGTCGGCCTTCTTTTTCCCGGCGGCGATCGCCGGACGCGCGCGGCGCTACAACTTCTCGTCGGATGCCTCGCACCGCTTCGAGCGCGGCGTCGACTTCACCAATAACGCGGCCGGCATCGAGCGCGCAACCCAGTTGATCCTCGACATGTGCGGCGGCGATCCGGGGCCGACCGTGGACCTCGTCGAGAAGTTGCCCGAGCGAAAGCCCGTGACCATGCGGATTGCGCGGGCGCAGAAAATCATCGGCGTGCCGGTGACCGCCGACGAGATGGCCGACATCTTCACGCGGCTGTCGCTGCCTTTCACGCGTACCCCGGATGCGTTCACGGTGACACCGCCGTCGTACCGCTTCGACATCGAGATCGAGGAGGACCTGATCGAAGAGGTCGCCCGCGTCTACGGTTTTGAGCGCATCCCGGCCAGTCCGCCGTCCGCGCCGGCCGCAATGCACGCAGAGCCGGAATCGCACCGGTCCCTGCACGCGCTGCGGGCCCTGGTTGCCGCGCGCGACTTCCAGGAAGTCGTCAACTTCACTTTCGTCGATGCGGGCTGGGAGACAGACCTTGCCGGCAACCCCGATCCGGTGCGGCTCCTGAACCCGATCGCGAGCCACCAGTCGGCGATGCGCAGCTCGCTGATCGGGGGCCTCGTCGAGAACATCCGCTACAACATGGCGCGTAAGCAGTTGCGCGTGCGCGTGTTCGAGGTCGGGCGCGCCTTCCTGCGCGACGTGAAAGTGGAGGATGGCGAACTTACCGTTGCAGGACTTCGGCAGCCGATGCGCATTGCAGCTGCGGCGTGTGGGCCGGCCGAGGACGAGCAATGGGGAACGCCGTCGCGCCCCGTGGATTTCTTCGACCTCAAGGCCGATGTCGAGGCGCTGGTCTGGCCGCGCGTCGCGCGCTTCGAAGCCGCGACTCATCCGGCGCTGCATCCGGGCCGATCGGCGCGCGTGCTGCTCGAGGGCGCCGCGGCCGGATGGGTCGGCGAACTGCATCCCCGCTGGCAGGCCCGATTCGAGTTGCCCCAGCCGGCAGTCGTCTTCGAGCTGGATGCGGAGAACTTGCAGAAGGTCCGGGTGCCGCACCCAGAGCAGCCGTCCCGTTTCCCCCCGGTGGTGCGGGACATCGCGGTGCTGGTCGAAGCCGGGCTCCCTGTGCAGACGCTGCTGGACGCCCTGGAGGCCGAAAAACCCGCCATCGTGCGCTCGATCGGCCTGTTCGATCTTTACCACGGGAAAAGCCTGCCTTCAGGGCGAAAAAGCCTTGCGTTCCGGATAGTTATGCAAGATACTGAGAAAACACTCACAGATGCGGAAGTCGATTCGGCCATCGCCCAAATGGTTCAGTTGCTGAGGCAACGTTTCGGCGGAACCCTCCGTACTTAAAGAAGATTTAGGGAGTTTTGATGACTTTGACCAAGGCGGAACTCGCCGACCTGCTGTTCGAGAAGGTTGGCCTGAACAAGCGCGAGGCCAAGGACATGGTCGAAGCCTTTTTCGAGGAAATCCGCGGCGCACTCGAACGCGGAGAAAGCGTCAAGCTGTCGGGCTTCGGCAATTTCCAGCTGCGCGACAAGCCGCAGCGCCCGGGCCGCAACCCGAAGACGGGTGAGGAGATCCCAATCAGCGCCCGCCGTGTCGTCACTTTTCACGCCAGCCAGAAGCTGAAGGCGATGGTCGAAAAGTCGCGCGATGATGGATCCAAGCCGCAAGAAAGCTGACCTGCCGCCGATCCCGGCGAAGCGCTACTTCACCATCGGTGAGGTCAGCGAGCTGTGCGGGGTGAAGCCGCACGTCCTGCGTTACTGGGAGCAGGAGTTCACGCAGTTGAAGCCGGTCAAGCGGCGCGGCAACCGGCGCTACTACCAGCACCACGAGGTGCTCCTCATCCGCCGCATCCGCGAGTTGCTGTACGAGGAAGGCTTCACCATCAGCGGCGCCCGCAACCGGCTGGACGACGTGTATTCGCAGGGTCGCGAGGCCGCGCGGGCCGAGGCCGCAGAGCGCGCCAGCGGTTCGGTCAAGGGTAACGGACGCGGCAAGGTGGATGTTGCGGAGCTGCGGCGCGAGCTGCGCGAGGTCATCGACGGCCTGGTGAACGACTCCGGTGGCGGTGCGCCCCTGCACTGAGCCAAAGGGGCCCTCTGCTATAATCCGCGCCCTCGGGGCGTAGCGCAGCCTGGTAGCGTACCTGCATGGGGTGCAGGTGGTCGGAGGTTCAAATCCTCTCGCCCCGACCAGACACGATCAGCAAATTGAAAAAGCCGGCGCAAGCCGGCTTTTCCATTATCGCTAGCTCGAAATCAGGAAGCCTTCCTGAGGCGGGGGAAGTCCTGCTCGAGCGATTGCAGGAACTCGAGCATCGGCGCCAGCGTGGTGAATGCATGAAACGGCACGCCGCGCGCCGCCAGGTCTTGCGCAAGCGAGTCCTTGGCGAAGACGATATCCGCCGCCAACGCCGCGTCGAGATCCGAACGCCCGTCACCGGCAAAAATCACCGTGTTGCCCACATAAGGCGCGAGGTGCTTGGCCTTGGCATTGGCCGAGCGCGGGAACACAGGGTCGTGGTACGGGAAGGACGGCTTCATCCTGTCGCCTGAAAACTCGAGGGCATTGGCGAATACAGGGACGCCTTCAATCGCGTTCGCCATCAGGATGCGCTGGATCAGCGGCAGGAAGCTGTCGCTCACGATGAGCACCTCGACCTGCCTCGCGCGCGCCCAGCGGAGGATTACGGGAAATGCAGGATCGACGGGCACCGAGTCCAGGTGCGCGAACAATGCTTCGCGCGACACGCGCAT
>JBBQNG010000065.1:0-17845 GCA_038329645.1 Burkholderiales bacterium | reverse complement strand
TGACCGTAAGTTTGTCATCCACTTTCGCCACGTTCATGACATTGCCTGCCGCAAGGACGATTTTTTCCCTCGTCGCGGTATCGGGGGCGGTGCCCGTAACGGTCGCGGTAAAGGTCGCGCTGTCATAGGTGACGTTCAGCCCCGTGACGGTCAGGCCCAGCGAAGAGATGTATTTCTTGATCGTCTCGCCATTGGCAACGTCCTGGGACGGCTGGTTGCCGGCGGCGGCCGACGCAGCGGAAGCCTGGCCGATCGGTGTAAAGAGTTTTTCGCCAACGTCTTTCAAGAAGCTGAAAAGGCTCATGTGGAATTCCTCACTCGGTGTACGACTGGGCAGCGGTTGCTGCGGCAGGATTGCTTGCGGATTGTGACCGGAGCATTTGAAAGGTTCTGTGCGCCGCTACACGAAAGCGCGCCGGCGGCCGGACTGCGCTTGGCTGAAGTCCACCACAGGTGCAGAGGTTCAGCGATTCGACGACGATCCGCCCCGGCCGGTGCGCGGCGTGGTGCGGCGATAGCAGTCCCAGCTGGAGTTCATGAGCTTGTGGGTGAGGTCGCGGCGATCGCGCAGGTGGTTGGTTATTTCCATGGTGGCCCGGCTGCGCGCAAACGCACGGCGAGCGAGATGATCATCGGGAAGCTCGGCAAGAATTGCTTCGACCTCGCGGTCGGCCTGCGCGTCGCGGTCGCCCCGCGCGAAAAGGCTGGAGGGAAATTCGATGCGGCGGCTCATGGCAAGCAGCGTATCCAATCGCCCTTCCGCCAGATGTAGGCGGCGATTCCAATCGCATGTAGGCGGCCCTCTTACCGCGGCCAGCCCCCAGGCGGCATAGGTGCGGCACCGAACAGACCCGGCCCGCCGCAACCCCGACAGTGGGTTACGCAGAGGCGCTGATATCCAGTCGCTGCCTGCGGAAAAGGGAAATCGACATGCATGCGCAGAAGGTGACCAAAGGACACGGCCCAGGCGCCCGGGTGGCGGTGATGGCGGACCGTCACCTCGAAGAGGAGCGGCTGCTGCAACTCTGGGCTGCCGCGGACAGCGAGCGCAGCATCGACGACTTCGACTCGGAAGATTCCTCCGACCGGCAGTTCGACATGGATTCGGCAGGCGTGCACGGGGAGCGCGGGCGCTTCGACGCCTGATCCGCCGGGCTCGCGCGAGCGGGGCCGTAAAAATCCCGAATCTTGATATCCTGAGGCCATCATGGCCTTCAGGATAGGAATCGACCTTGGCGGCACCAAGATCGAGGTTGCCGCACTCGATGCCGAAGGCCGCATCGTGCAGCGCATACGCGTGCCCACCCCGTCCGGCGGCTACGACGCAACCTTGCGGGTGCTTGCGGATCTCGTCGCACAAGTCGAGCGTGCGCTGGGTGTGGAAAAAAGCCCGACACCGACCATTGGGATTGGTACCCCGGGATCGGTCTCGCCGGCCACAGGCCTCCTGCGCAACGCGAACTCGATCTGCCTCAACGGCCGCCCATTCAAGCAGAATTTCGAAAAGGTCCTCGGGCGCGAGGTCCGCATCGAGAACGACGCGAGCTGCTTCGCGCTGTCCGAAGCGGTCGACGGCGGCGGGCGGGGCGCGAATCTGGTGTTCGGCGTCATCCTCGGCACCGGCGTGGGCGGCGGCATCATCATCGGCGGCCGGCTGCTCGCCGGCCCCAACGGCATCGGCTGCGAGTGGGGCCACAACTCGCTGCCCTGGCCGCAACCGGCCGAGCTGACCGGGCCGCCGTGCTATTGCGGCCGCAGCGGCTGCATCGAAGCTTTCCTCTCGGGCCCCGGCATGGCCGCCGATCACGTCGGCGAAGGGGGCGAAGCGTTGCCGGGAAAGGAAATCGTTGCGCGCGCCGAGTCCGGCGATGCACGCTGCCTGGCCACCCTGGAACGGTACGAGGCCCGTCTGGCGCGCGCCCTGGCCTCGGTGATCAACATCATCGACCCGGATGTCATCGTGCTCGGCGGGGGATTGTCGAACATTGGGCGCCTGTACCGAAGCGTGCCGGCGCTCTGGGGGCCCTACGTATTTTCCGATGTGATTCGCACCAAGCTGGTGCCCAATGTCCACGGGGATTCCAGCGGCGTGCGCGGAGCGGCGTGGCTCTGGCAACCCGGCGAACCCGATGCGGCTTGACAACTTCTTACCCGCGACTGGAAGCCAGGTGTGACAAACCTCCTATAATCGCGACTCCAGTACCGCAAAAAGAAGAACTTTCAATGTCCGAGATCAACTACACCGCCGTCGTCGCGAAAGACCTCGAGGACCTGATCCCGGTGTTCCTCAAGAACCGGGCCAAGGAGGTCGAGGTGCTGCGCACGGCCCTCGGCGCCGGCGACTACGACCAGCTCAAGGCGCTCGGCCACCGCATGAAAGGGGTGGGCAACTCCTACGGCTTCGCGCCGATTTCCGATTTCGGCAAGACCATCGAAGACAGCGCCAAGACCGCCGACAAGGCCGCGATCGGCGGCTGCATAGAGACCTACGCCGACTACCTCGCCAAGGTCCAGATCGTCTATGAGTGATGCGCAGGAGGCGTTCCGCGTGCTGGTGGTCGACGACGACCCCGATATGGGCGCCTACCTGGGACTGCTGCTGAAGAAGGAAGGCATGCGCGCCGACATTGTCGAGGATGGCGACAGCGCAATCATGCGCGTGATGACCGACCCGCCCGACCTGATCCTGCTCGACGTGATGATGCCCGGCGTGTCCGGATTCGAAATCTGCGAGCGCCTCAAAAGCGAGGAGACCACCGCGCTGATCCCGATCGTGCTGGTCACCGGCCTGGAGGATACCGAGAGCCGCGTGCGCGGCATCGAGTCGGGTGCCGACGATTTCCTCTCCAAGCCGGTCAAGCGCGAGGAGCTCGTCGCCCGGGTAAAAACCCTGCGGCGCCTGCACGAGACCAGGAAGGAGCTGGAGTCCCGCCGCCTGGCCGCCGAGGTCGAGCGCAAGGAGGCGATCCGCAAGACCTTCTCGCGCTACATTTCGCCGCGCCTGGCCGACCGCATCATCGGCGACGCGGGCAAGGGCGACGACATCTTCACCAAGGCGCACCGCTCGAGCGTGGTGGCGCTGTTCGCCGACCTGCGCGGTTTCACGCGGCTCACCGACCAGACCGAGGTCGGCCGCGTGGTGGAAATGCTGAACGAGTACTTCTCCATCCTCTCCGAGGCGGCCTACCGCCACGAGGCGACGATCTTCAACATGGCGGGCGACGCGCTGCTGGTGGGCTTCAACGTGCCTTTTCCCCAGGCCAATCCCGCCGAGCGGGCCTACCTTTGCGCGCAGGAGATGCTCACGCGCTTCGCGCCGGTGGCCCGGCAGTGGGAGAAGGAGCAGGGCCTCGGGACCGGCGTGGGCATCGGCATCTGCATGGGCGAGGCGGTCATCGGCAACGTCGGCTCGCCGCACTACATGAGCTACACGATCATTGGCAACCCGGTCAACAGCGCGGCGCGCCTGATGCAGCTTGCGCAGCCCTACGAGGTGCTGATCTGCGACCGCGTCTATGACGAACTGCGCAACATAGTGCCCAAGGAGCAGGTCGAGCCGCGCGGCGACGTCACGCTGCGCGGCCGTGCCCAGCCGATCAAAGTCTACAACCTCAAGGTGCCGCTCCCCGCGCACCCTGTCTCGGAGGCCTGACATGCGCGTCCTGATCATCGACGACGACGAGGACCTGCGCAACCTGCTTTCGCATTACATCACCAAGCAGTGGCCGCAGGCCTCGGTGGAGGAGTTCGACCCGCTCACGCGGGATCTGCCCGGCGACGAGTTCCCGCTCGGCAGCTACGACGTGATGATCCTGGATTACATGCTCGGCCGCGGCGACGGACTGGAGTGGCTGCGCGAGTTCAAGGCCCGCCACGACTGCCCGCCGATCCTGTTCCTGACCGGCGCTGGCAACGAGGTCATCGCCGTGCGCGCGATGAAGTACGGCGCCGACGACTACCTGAGGAAGCAGGAGCTCACGCGCGAGCGGCTGCTCAATTCGATCCGCGACGTCACGCAGAAGAAGATCGAGCGCACCGTGTCGCCGGAAGTCGCCGCGCGCCTGGAAGGCCAGACTCTCGGTGCGCGCTTGAGCGTGCCGGGCATCCGCATCCTGCACATGATCGGCGAGGGCGGCATGTCGCGCGTCTACCTCGCCTCGCGCGAGAAGGACGACGAGCCGCTGGTGGTCAAAATCCTGAGGAGCGAGGTCACCGAGGACAAGAATTCGCTCGAGCGCTTCCTGGCGGAATATTCGCTCATCGAGCGCATCCGCAGCCCCCACGTGGCGCGCATCCACGGGCACGGCGTCTCCGAGGGCCACGCCTACCTGGTCATGGAATTCTTCGACGGCGGCGACCTGAGCCAGCGGCTGGACGGCAGGCCGATGGAGCCCGAGGGCGCGCTCAAGATCTTCCGCGAGCTCATGTTCGCGCTGGGCGACATCCACGAGACCGGCGTCCTGCACCGCGACCTGAAGCCGCAGAACCTCATGTTCCGCAAGGACGGCAGCCTCGCGATCGTCGATTTCGGCATCGCCAAGCACATCGACGCCGTCGACCGCACCAACCACGGCGAGATCCTCGGCACGCCCCGCTACATGAGCCCCGAGCAGGTGCAGGGCAGGGCGCTCGACCTGCGTACCGACATCTACAGCGCCGGGGTGCTGCTCTACCAGATGCTCAGTGGGGAGCACCTTTTCAGCGGCGCTTCGGCCGTCGAGGTGGCCCTGCACCACCTCAACACGCCGCCGCCCGCGCTGCCCGAGGCATTGGATCGCTACCAGCGGCTGGTCGACAAGCTGGTGGAAAAGGATCGCGATGCGCGCTTCAGGAATGCGGATGAAGTGCTTGGGTTCCTGTCGCGCAAGTTCTACCAGGCGGAGGCGGAGACTCACTAGGCGGAGGGGCTGGGTAGTTTTAAGATCGGACCCTCCAGCAAGTCCCTGGCGGGTTTGATTTACCCATCGCTCGTTGTTTTGAGCAATTTTTGATCCGGTTGCGCGAACGCGCAACCTGCGAAAATTGCTCAAAACAACGAGACTTGTGAAAAGCAAAAACCGAACCGCCCGTTGAGCCAGCGCTCGGCGCACATCCTCAAAAAACGGCTAAGGCAACCCCGCCCAGATCGTCCTCAGCTGGTCCGGCAGGTCTTTCGGCGAAAACGGTTTGGACACTATCCCCGCCGCACCGAGCGCAGCGAGCTCCGCATGGTCCTTGACCGTCGCCTTGGCGGTGATGAAGACCACCGGGTAGGACGCCGTCTCCGGCAGCTCGCGCATTCTCTTCAGCAGCGTCGGCCCGTCCATGCCGGGCATCATCCAGTCGAGCATGACGAGCTCGGGCTTGAACGCCTTGATGCCCTCGATCGCCTTGAGCGGATCGCTTTCGATCATGACGGTCATCTTGCCGATGCGCTCGAGCGACATGCGCACGATGCGCTGGATGTCCTCGTCGTCCTCGGCGTAGAAGATGCGGGTGAGCGGGGTGGCGGGCATGGCGTGCTTCTCCTGGTTCGCCTCAGCTTGTCTTGTGCAGGGGCAGCTCGAACCAGAACGAGGTCCCCCCGCCCTGGCGGTCGCTGAAGCCTATGGTGCCGTCCATCAACTCGATGAGGCGCTTGCAGATCGCGAGGCCCAGGCCCGTGCCGCCCTTGGCGCGCGTGTCGGCGGAATCGGCCTGCGCGAAGCGCCCGAAGATGCGGTTGCGGAAGTCCTCCGGGATGCCGTTGCCGCGGTCGCCGACCGACACGACCACCACCCTGTCATTCGGCTGGCGCATTTCGATGTCCACGCTGCCGCCCGAGGGCGAAAACTTGGCCGCGTTCGATATCAGGTTCGTCATCACCTGAAGGAGGCGTTTGCGGTCCGCATTGACCTGGACCGGCGCCAGGCCCGTGGCCACCAGGCGCACCTGGTAGCGGTCGGCGAAGCCCTGGTTGAGCTTCATCGACTCGTTGACCAGCTCGTCGATCTGCATCGGCTCGGAGAACAGGGTGAGCTTGCCCGAGTCGATCTTCTCGACGTCGAGGATGTCGTTGATGAGGTCGAGCAGGCGCTGGGCGTTGCGCTCGGCGACTTCGGTGAGCTCGGCCTGGTCGGTGTTGAGGTCGCCCAGCACGCCCGCGTTGACGAGCTGCAGGGACCCGATGATCGACGTGAGCGGCGTGCGCAGCTCGTGCGACAGGGTGGAGGTGAATTCCTGCTTGAGGCGGTCGGCCTCCAGCTGCTGGGTGATGTCGCGGCCCTGCGCGATGATCGCGATGATGCCGCCGTCCGGGTTGACCAGCGGGGTCACCGTCCATTCGCACACGACTTCGATGCCGTCGCGGCGCGGGTTGCTGATCTTGAGGCCCGCGATCGATTCGCGCGTCTTGAGCAGCCGCTCCCAGCCGGCGTCGAATTCCTCGTGGTAGGAGGGCCGCACGAGGATCTTGATCGACGCGCCGCTGTCGACCAGCTCGGCGGCGGGATAGCCGAACAGGTTTTCAGCCTCCCGGTTGATTTCCTTGATGTGGCCTTCGGTGTCCAGCTCGAGGACCGCGATCGGCGCGCGCTCGGCGAAGAGGGCGAGCTTGCGGCCGGAGGCTTCCACCTGGCGGCGGACCTCCTCGAGCTCGATCAACTGCCGCTCGAGGCGCTGGTTGATCTCGGTGTAGTCCTCGGTCAGGCGGCCGTAGGAGACCCGCAGGCGGTACCCGGAGACGAACACCTGGTTGAGCCGGTAGGCCACCGAGACGTTGATCGCGAAGAAGATCGGGATCATGAACGACAGCTCGGTGAACAGGCGCGAGCCGAACGTGAGGAGCACCACCTCGAAGGGCAGCATGACGCCCACGGCGTAAATCGCATACACCCACCACACCGCCGAGAACAGCGGCAGCCCGCCGGCCGCCATCCCGGCCAGCACGAAGGCGAGGAAGACCTGCTGCTCGTCGGTGTGGCCCGGGAAAAACACCGCGCCGGCAAAGCCCCACGTGACCCCGGCGGCAAGTGCCCCGATGGCGAACCTGCGCAGCCAGGCATCCGGCGCCGTATCGCGGTTGCTCGCATGCCGGTAACCCAGCACCAGCAGGAATCTCGCAACGGAAACGACCGCCATCAACATCGCCCAGAAGATGACGAGCTCGCCGATTTTCGCCGAGGAGTAAAGCTCGAAGGCCAGGATGCTCCCGATCACGAGCGTCACGGCGATGCCCAAGGGAGCCTGCCTGTAAAGGAGCTCTACCTGGTCGGCGAGGACGCGCGCGCGGTCGGAGCGATCGCGGGTGCTGTCTGCGGTTATAGTATTTGGAAGGACAGCCATGCTGCCCCGATTATAGGGGCAAAGCCCCGCGGGGCAGGACGCACTGATTACTCTGGCTTAGGCTAAAACGCTTTTGCGTTGCGAATCACTCCAACCGCGATTCCTTCGATGGCGAGATCATCCGTGCGCAGGTCGAGCGCGATCGGCTCGAAATCGGGATTCTCGGCTTCGAGCTGCACGGCGTGGCCTCGGCGGCGCAGGCGCTTGACCGTGACCTCGTCGCCGATGCGCGCGACGACGACCTGGCCCGTGCGCGCCTCCGACGTCTTGTGGACCGCGAGCAGGTCGCCGTCGAGGATGCCGATGTCGCGCATCGACAGGCCCTTGACCTTGAGCAGGTAATCGGCGCGCGGGGTGAACATGTTGGGGTCGACCTGGTAGCGGCCCTGCACGTGCTCCTCGGCGAGGATCGGCGCGCCGGCGGCGACGCGGCCGACGACCGGCAGGTCCATCAGGCGCCCGGGGCGGTTCGCGGAGCGGGCTTCGTTGATGCGGATGCCGCGCGAAGCGCCGGACAGGATGTCGATCGCGCCTTTTTTCTCCAGGGCCCTCAGGTGCTGCTCGGCGGCGTTGACGGAGCGAAAGCCCATGCGCTCGGCAATTTCCGCGCGGGTCGGGGGAAAACCGGACACCTCGGTGAGCTCTCGGATGAGCTCGAGGATTTCGGACTGGCGGTCGGTCAGCGCTTCCATGGAATTCCCCTACTGTGCCTTATTACAGTGGGATTATATCCAGTAGTGCGGGAAACGCAAGCCGGAGCCGGTGCTACGCACGCGCATACATCTTCTTGACGACGGAATAGCAGCTGCAGGCCACGCCCTCAAGCGCTCTGCGGTCGAGGATGGTGATGTTGCCGCGGCTGTAACTGATCAGCCCCTTCTTCTGCAGCGCACCCGCGGCCTGAGTTACGGCGACGCGCCGTACGCCGAGCATGTGCCCCAGGAATTCATGCGTGAGCTTGAATTCGTTCGACGTTACCCGGTCTCGCGTCATGAGGAGCCAGCGCGCGAGGCGCGCCGAGACGACATGGAAGCGATTGCATGCCGCGGTCTGGGCGACCTGGCCCATGAGCAGATGGGTGAAGCCGAACAGCTCCCGCTGCAGCGCCGGATTGGCGGCTAACTTTCGGAAAGATGACGCGCTCAGGCGCATTGCCGTGCCGGTGCCCTGCACGACGGCGCGCAGCGGCGAAACCTTGGCGCCGAGCGCGACGGGCAAGCCGACCATGCCCTCGCGGCCGACCAGGCCCACTTCGGCGGCCTTGCCCTGTTCGATGATGGTTATGAGGGAAACAACGCTATCGATCGGAAAGTACACGTGGCGGATCGGGTCGCCCGCATCGTAGAGAATATCGCCGAAGACCAGCGCGACCGTTTCGAGTTTGGGCGCAATTTGCCCGTATTCCTTGCGCGGCAGGCCCGCGAGGATGCGGTTGGCAACAGTCACGCCTTTCAAGCTTTTCAGGCTCGCCACTGGAGTTCTCCCCTGGTCTTCTTATGCGCTTCACGGCCATCCGGGGAGCCGCCCGGTGCGATTGGGGCCGGGGTGAGATGATTATAGGATAGTTCAATTAAAACAGTCTATTATGTTGTATACCGAACATAAGACCTGAGCTTTTGTGCGGTACCACGCATACGGGTCGGGGGCGAAATTTCCGCAGTTACAATGCGGCGTTCCAGGAGAACGCTTTTGATCATCCAGTCGCTGCTCGACACCGACCTGTACAAGTTCACCATGATGCAGGTCGTGCTGCATCACTTCCCGGGTGCGCAGGTCGAGTACAAGTTCAAGTGCCGCAACCCCGGCATCGACCTGACGCCGTATCTCAACGAAATTCGCGCCGAGATCGGCGAGCTCTGCACGCTGCGCCTGGCCGAGGACGAGCTCGCCTATCTGCGCGCCTTGCGGTTCATGAAGTCGGACTTCGTCGATTTCCTCGGCTTGTTCCACTTCAACAAAAAATACGTCCTGGTCGAGCCCGATGCGCACACCCCGGGCGAGCTCGACATCACCATCCGCGGGCCGTGGCTGCATACCATCCTGTACGAGATTCCCATCCTTGCAATCGTGAGCGAGGTGTACTTCCGCCGCACGCAGCCCAAAGCCACGTTCGACGAGGGCCGCCGGCGCCTGCAGGACAAGCTCGCCACCGTGCGGGGGCTCGACGCGGCGCTCGAATTCAAGATCTCCGACTACGGCACGCGCCGCCGGTTCTCGCTCGCCTGGCACGAGGAAGTCATCCGCACGATCAAGGACGAGGTGCCGACGCTTTTCGCGGGCACCTCCAACGTGTGGCTGGCGATGCGCAACAACCTCACGTCCCTTGGCACGGTGGCGCACGAGTACATGCAGGCCTGCCAGGCGCTCGGCCCGCGCCTGCGCGACTCGCAGGCCTTTGCGTTCGAGATGTGGGCCAAGGAATACCGCGGCGACCTCGGGATCGCGATCTCCGATACCTACGGCATGGACGCCTTCCTGCGCGAGTTCGACCTGTATTTTTGCAAGCTGTTCGACGGCGCGCGCCAGGATTCGGGCGACCCGTTCGTATGGGGCGAGAAGCTGATCGCGCATTACCTGAAAAACCGCGTCGACCCGCGCACCAAGACACTGATTTTCTCCGACAGCCTCACGATCCCCAAGGCGGTCGAGATCGCGCACCGGTTCTCGGGTCGCGCGCGCCTCGCGTTCGGCATCGGCACCAACCTGACCAACGACGTCGGGTTCGCGCCGCTGCAGATCGTGATCAAGATGACCGAGTGCAACGGCCAGCCGGTGGCCAAGCTGTCGGATTCGCCGGGCAAGACGATGTCGAAGGACGAGGGGTATCTCGCGTACCTGCGGCAAGTCTTCGGCATTGAGGGCTAGAGGGGGGGACGATGTCCCCCTTCTGGCTCCCCTCCCGCTCCCGGTAATGGAGAGCGTCCAGGAGCGCAAGCTCAGGAATACGGCATTGGCGGTACTGGCCACCTGTTTCCTGCTCAACATGGTCGGGCGCGGCAGCGGCGACACGTACATCGTGTTCCTCTCGCCGCTGGAGAAGGAATTCGGCTGGTCGCGCTCGGAGCTCACCGGCATCTATTCCGTGTACCTCATCGTCGGCGGCCTGCTCGCGCCGATCGTGGGGACCCTGTTCGACCGGTACGGGCCGCGCCTGGTCTACACCAGCGGCGTGCTGTGCGTCGCGCTCGCATTCCTTCTCGGCGGCTACCTGTCGAGCCTGTGGCAGTTCTACGTCCTCATCGGGGTGCTGGTCGGGGCAGGCAGCGGGCTCGCGGGTATGGTCCCCGCCTCGGGGCTCATGACGCGATGGTTCCGGGCGCGCCTGTCGACGGCGATGGGCATCGCGTTTGCGGCCACGGGCATGGGGTCGCTCACCTTCGTGCCGCTTGCGCAGGCCATGCTCGTGACGTATGACTGGCGCACGACCTACCGCGTGTTCGGCCTCGGCCTGCTCCTGCTGGTGCCGGTGGTCGCCTGGGCCATTCCCTGGAAGCGTTTCGCCGCGGGGCATCCGGACTACCGCATCGCGCACCGCACGAAGGAGGGCGGGGCGCAGGGGTGGACCCTGCGCGCGGCGATGCGCACGCCCCTGTTCTGGGCGCTGGCCCGCGTGTTCTTCTTCACGTCGCTTGGCATGTTCACCGTAGTCGTGCAGTCGGTCGTGTTCTTCATCGACGCGGGCTTCTCGCCGCTGGTGGCCGCCACCGCTTTCGGCGTGACCGGGATGCTCTCTGTCCTCAGCGTCGCCGCGAGCGGCCCGCTGGCCGAGCGCTACGGCACCCGGCGCACGGTGAGCGTGAGCTTTTTCGGCTCGGCGCTGGGCGTCGCGCTGCTGATGGCGGTGACGTTCCAGCCGTGGCTGGTGCTGGTATGCGCCTACGTTCTGGTCTTCGGCCTGTGCCAGGGGATGCGCGGGCCGATCGTTTCGTCGATCACCACGCGGCACTTTGCCGGACCGAAAGTGGCGACCATCTACGGCATGATCTTCACCATGAACGCGTTCGGCTCGGCGTCGGGCTCGCTCCTCGGCGGTGCGCTCCATGACCTGACCGGCGGCTACCGCACCGGCTTCCTGTTCGCGCTGTGCTCGATGTCTTTCGCTGTCACAACCTTCTGGACCGTGCCCGAGCTGAGAAAAATCCGCTAGTTCACCACTTCGCCGGCAGCTTCTTGTGCACGGTCACGTGCTTGGCGTCGATCGAGATGTAGCCGCCGGCCGAGAGGTCCTTGACGATGCGGCTGACCATCTCGCGCGAGCCGCCGATGCGCGCCGCGATGTCGTGCTGCGTGAGCCGCTCGGGCACCACGCGCATGCCGTCCTTTTCGATCGCGTTGGCATCGACGAACTTGACGAAGCGCCCGTACACGTCGTTGAGGGTGAGGTCGCGCACGCGGCTGGTGAGGCTGCGCACACGCCCGATCAGGCGGTTCATGAGGTCGCGCGCGAAGACCGGATTGCGCTGGATGAGATCTTCGGCGTCGACGCGCGGGATGAGGTACACGCGGCAGGGCTCGAGCGCCATGATCGACGCCGAACGCGGACCGCCGTCGAGCACCAGCTCGCCGAAGTAGTCCCCGACGCCGATCGTGTTCAGCACGACTTCTTTGCCGTCCTCGTGCGAGAGAAAGGCCTTGACCCGCCCCGACAGCAGCACATAGAGGGCGTCGGTCCCGTCGCCTTCGTTGACCATCACCGCCCCCTTGGGGAACGAACGGATCACCCCGTGTGGGGACAGGTCCCGCAGGGCGGCTTCGTCGAGGTTTGCAAACGGGCTGAGGCCTTGCGCCATGGTCCTTCCGGCCATATCCGAAGGTCGGAGTCTGGCACGCAGCGGCGTCCTATGCCACTTCCGGAAATGACTTATCCCGCTGTCCGAACTGTGCATGCGGCGCAAAAGCGCTGTGCCGCAGTACGGCGCATGGGCGCCGGCGAGCGCTTACGATTGTTTACATGGGGTGGCCGGAACCCCGGTCAAACAAGCCGGCGCCGAGAGAAGGAGGTCCGAATGCAGCGCGAATCCGAACTGATCACCCAGCTGGTGCCGCACCCCACGTGGAAGCGCATCGACCGGATGCTTGCCGAAGCCACCGATGCCGATTCGGGCGCGGTCTCCGTAATGTTCATCGGGCTGGCGGTGCTGGTGCTGGCCGCAGTCCTGGCCGGTTAGGGAGCCGCCATGTGGGCCAACCTTGAAGACCACGGCGGCAGCCCCGAGCCGGCAAGCTGGGAGGGCGCAATCCAGGCCGCCCTGTCGGGACTGGCGATCTGCGCGGTGATCCTGGCCGCGTTTGCATTCGCGGGAACGCCCGCGGTTTTCTGAGAGAGTCTCCTCGCCGGGATTCCTCCCCCGGTGTTTGCGACGGGCCGGCCCCATTCACCGGCCCGTTCTTTTATCCACGAGGCTCGCCTACCGGACCAACCCCGCCGCGCGCGCCTCGCGCTCCAGCGACTCGCGGAAAGCGGGGTGGGCGATGGCGATCATTCTTGCCGGACGCCCGGCGAGCGGCACGCCGCGCAGGTCGGCCGCGCCAAACTCGGTCACGAACACGCCGGCTTCGCTGCGCGGCGTGGCGACCGGCCCGGAGAGCCTGGCGACCACCCGCGACACTTTGGTCCCGATGGAAGCCGGCAGGCACATCAGGGACACCCCGCCCGGCGAAGCGTTTGCCGCGCGCACGAAATCGAGCGCGCCGCCGACCGCGCCGACATAGCTTGCGTTCGCGATTTCGGCGTTGACCTGCCCGGTGAGGTCCACCTCGACCGCCGAGTTGACCGCGACGAAGCGCTCCAGGCGGCCGAGCGTCCGGGCGCTGTGCGTGTAGTCGGTCGAGCGCAGGCTGATTGCCGGATTTTTGCGCGCGAAATCGAACAGCACACTGGTGCCGAACAGCACGCCCCCCACCGTGATGCCGCGATCGATCGACTTGTGCGCGTTGGTGATCGCGCCGCTTTGCATCAGCCTGGCGACGCCATCGCACAGCAGTCCCGAATGGATGCCGAGGTCGCGCTGGTCGCCGAGCGCGGCGAGGATCGCGTCGGGCAGGGAGCCCAGGCCGAACTCGAGCACCGAGCGGTCCTGGATGTACTCCGCCGCATTGCGGCCGATCGCAAGCTCCGTCTCGCCCGGCGCGCCATAGGGCAGCGGGACCGGCGGCCGCGACGAGTGGATCACCTGCGCAAAATCCTTCGCGCTCAGCAGCGGTTCGGTATGGGTCCACGGCACCTGGTCGTTCACCTCGGCGATCACCGCGCGCGCGGTCTCGAGTGCCGCACCCAGGTATTCGACCGAGATCCCCAGGCTGTACTCACCGCGTTCGTTCGGCGGGCTCACTTGCAGCAGCACGACGTCGGATTTCAGCTTGCGGCTGCGGATCAGGCCGCCCAGCTGCGAGTAGGGGAACGGGCAGATATCGAGCACGCCTGCGTCGGCGAGCCTGCGGTTATGGCCGGCGCCGCAATAGGAGAGCAGTTTCAGGTGGTCGGCGTGCTCCGCCTTGAGTGTGCCTGAGTAGTTCACCCCCATGAACACGCTTGCGCCGGAGTAGCTGGCGCGCTGCGCGACAAAGGCTTCGGTGAGGGTCAGCGGCTCTGCGCAGGCCTGGCCCCAGAACACGCCGTCACCCGGGCGGATGAATTTCGCGAGGTCGATGGCGGGCCCATCGGTCGGTTGGTTGCCGGTCGATTCACTGCGCATCTGCCGATGCTAACATTCGCCCACCCCCGGATTTCCCTTTCCCTTACGGAGTTTCCCAATGCTCGACGACAAAGGCTTTGACCTGCTGTTCCGCAATGCCCGCAGCCAAAACGGCTTCAGCGGCGACCCGGTTTCCGACGCGAAGCTGAAGGAGCTCTACGAGATCGTCAAATGGGCGCCCACCACGATGAACATCCAGCCGATGCGCGTCGTGTTCGTCAAGTCCGATGCGGCGAAGAAAAAGCTCGAGCCCGCGCTCTCGCCCGGCAACCACGACAAGACGATGGCGGCGCCCGTGTGCGCCATCGTCGCGTGGGACACGCATTTCTACGAGAACCTGCCGCGCATGTTCGCGCACCGCCCGACCGCCATAGACCTCTTCAAGGGCGTTGAGAAAGCCGACCATGCCGAGAAGACCGCATTCCGCAACGCCTCGATGCAGGGCGGCTATTTCATCCTTGCGGCGCGGGCGGTGGGCCTCGACTGCGGGCCGATGTCGGGTTTCGACAATGCCAAGGTCGACGATGCGTTCTTCACCGACGGCAAGTGGAAGTCGAATTTCCTCTGCACGCTGGGCAAGGGCGATCCGTCCAAGGTGATGGGCCGCCTGCCGCGCCTTACGTTCGACGAGGCTTGCAGGATCGTCTGACCGCTTCGGGATTCAAAAAGGGAGGGAGGGAGCATGGCGAGGAGCGTGAAAAAGCCGGCGAAGAAAGCGGCGAAGAAGCCGCCCCAGGTTGCGAAGGCGAAGAAGGCCTTGAAGCCGGCGAAGGCCGCAAAGAGCGCAAAGCCCATCGCGCGCGCGCGGCCGGCGCCGCCGGCAAAGAAACTCCCGGCCAAGGTGCCCGCAAAGAAACGCTCGGCCAAGGTGCCTGCAACGAAACCTGCGCCGGTTGCAGAGGCGTGGTCGTCGCTGAAGTTTGGCAAGGCCAACTACGCCCCGCTTTCGCCGGTCACTTTCCTGCCGCGCGCGGCCGAGATCCATCCGGGCCGCACCGCGGTCGTCCACGGCACGAAGTTCATCAGCTACGCCTTGTTCTACCAGCGCGCCCGGCGTCTCGCATCGGCTCTCGAGCGGCGCGGGATAAAAAAGGGCGACGTCGTCTCGGCGATGCTGCCGAACATTCCCGCCATGCTCGAGGCGCATTACGGCGTGCCGGTCCTCGGGGCGGTGCTTAATACGATCAACACGCGGCTCGATGCGGACACCGTCGCCTACATCCTCGAGCACGCCGGTTCCAAGGTGCTCATCACCGACCGCATGTATGCGGGCGTCGTCGGTCCTGCGCTGGCCAGGCTCAAGCGCAAAATCCTGGTCATCGACGTCGACGACCCGCTTTACACCGGCCCCGGCGACAAGCTGGGCGAGCTCGAATACGAGGCCTTCATCGCCACCGGGGACCCGGAGTTCAAGTGGCGGCTGCCCGAGGACGAGTCCGATCCGATCGCGCTCAATTACACCTCGGGGACCACCGGCCGCCCCAAGGGCGTCGTGTACCACCATCGCGGCACCTTCATCGAGTCGCTCGGCACCATCGCTGCGTGGGCGATTCCGGCGGCGCCGGTGTACCTGTGGACGCTGCCGCTGTTCCACTGCAACGGCTGGGGTTTTCCATGGTCGATCACGGCGATGTCCGGCACGCATGTGTGCCTGCGCGCGGTCGACCCTGCGGCGATCTTCCCGATGATCGTGCGCCACAGCGTGACGCACATGTGCGGCGCGCCCACCGTGCTTACGCTGCTCACCTCCGCGCCGCCTGAGCAGCGCGTGCCTTTCCAGCGTCCGGTGAACATCATGACCGGCGGCTCGCCGCCGCCGGCGAAGATCCTGCTCGAGATGGAGAAGCTCGGCTTCAAGGTCCTGCACATCTACGGCATGACCGAGCTGCAGGGGCCTTCGACGACCTGCGAGCCACAGGACATCTGGGCGGCGCTGCCGACCGAAACGCGCGCCAACCTGATGGCCAAGCAGGGCGTGCGCTACCAGGTGGTGGAAGGGCACATCGTCGGCGATCCTCTGACCTGCGAACCGGTGCCGAAGGACGGCACCACGCTGGGCGAGATCCTGATCCAGGGCAACACCGTCATGCTCGGCTACCTCAAGGACCCGAAGGCCACCGCCGAAACTTTTCACGGCGGCTGGATGCACACCGGCGACCTCGCGGTGTGGGACCGCACCAACTACATCGAGATCAAGGACCGCAAGAAGGACATCATCATTTCGGGCGGCGAGAACATTTCGTCGGTCGAGGTGGAGATCGCGCTTTACAAGCACCCGTCGACACTGCTTGCCGCGGTGGTGTCGCGGCCGGACGAGAAATGGGGCGAGACGCCTTGCGCTTTCGTGCAGCTCAAGGAAGGACTGAGCGCGACGGAAGCCGAATATATCGAGTGGTGCCGCGAGAATCTGGCCCGCTTCAAGGTGCCTAAGAAGGTCGTCTTCGGCCCGATTCCCACAACGGCCACGGGGAAGATCCAGAAGTACGTGCTGCGCGAGAAGGCGAAGGGGCTGCAATAGACGGCGGGACAAGCAACCCGCGCCTGGCCGCCGTACTCGCGCTCGGCGCGGCGATCGTGCTGCCGCTGGCCGACGCGATGATGAAGCTCCTCGTCGTCCATTACCCGGTCGTCATGGTGGCCTGGGCGCGCATGGGGTTGATCGTCGTGTTCCTCGGCATCGTATGCGGCGCGCAGGTCGGAACGAGGATCCTCCGGCCGGTGGCGTGGCGGCTGCAGATCCTGCGCGGGGTTTCCGCCGTGGTCGGGACGTCGTTCGTGCTGCTCGGCTTCAGGGCCATGCCGCTTGCCGAATGCATCGCCATCATTTCGGTGGCGCCGGTGCTGGCCAACCTGTTCTCGCGCTGGTGGCTGGATGAGCCCGGGAGCGCGTTCAGCTGGATCGCGGCGCTCGCAAGCTTTGTCGGCGTGCTGATCATCGTGCGTCCCGGGTCGGGCATCTTCGCGCTCGCGGCCCTTTACCCGATGGTCGCCGTAGTGGGACTCGCGTCTTTCCTGGCGATTACGCGCGCGGTTTCCGGTCGCGACGATGCACGCGTCACCGCATTCTTCGGCCCATTGATCGCATTTGCGGCGTTTTCCCTCGCGATGCCGTTCAACTGGGTGACGCCGAAAAGCCTGGGGGATGCGGGGCTTTTTCTCGGCATCGGCGTTCTCTCCGCCTGCGCGCAGGTGCTCACGGCGAATGCCTACCGGCACGGCACGACTCACCACGTCGCCCCGTTCAGCTACGCAAGCCTGGTGGGGGCCATAGGCGTGGGATGGCTCGTCTTCGGGGCCGTGCCGGACGGCTGGTCGATCGCCGGGATGTCGGTCATTGCGATGGCAGGGGTGGCGGCGGTGCTCCGGCGCTAGCCTGGCTGTAGGAGAAAAAGCACACTTCCCGCCTGATCCATAAGCCGCTGAAATATAAGGTAGTTATTACTTAGTTTCAGAAACTTGCAAACTCATTTCGGGTTTGCCGGAACCCCGGCCGCCTACACCTGTCAGAGCTGCACCTACAGCCAAGCAGCAGGTAGGACTACACGCAGGACTACTCGGACAGGCATGAGCACCCTGTCGTTTCTTTAGCCCCGGACCCGGATAAAGACAATGACATCGACTCGCATAGCCACCCCCCTGCATGCTTTTGTTCTCGTCGCGATCCTTGCGACCGCAGGTGGCATGACCCAGCTCAAGCGCAGCATGCCTTCGGTCGGGACGCTGACCTACCAGCTGATCGAGAAGTTCGTTCCCGGTGGCGGGCAGGAGCAGGCCGTGACCGCGCCCGCGCAGCCGGTCGAAACGACCGCGCAGAAACGCGTGCGCCATGATCGCCGCGAAATCGCCTA
>JBBQNG010000064.1:0-17918 GCA_038329645.1 Burkholderiales bacterium | reverse complement strand
GATGAAGGCGGTAAATGCCTCGGGCGAGCGCACCGAAGGCGTCTCCGAGCCCATGATGCGCAAGCGCTCTTTCGTATCCTGGGAATCCAGCGCCTTCAGGATCTCGCCCGACAGGCGCGTCACGACCTCGGGCGGCGTCTTCGCGGGCGCCATCACGCCCCACCACGTGGTCATGTTGAACCCCTTCAGCCCGGATTCGTCCAGCGTCGGCATCTCAGGCAGGAAGCTGGTGCGGCGTGCCGTGGTGACCGCGAGCGCGCGCACCTTGCCGGCCTTGATGTTGGGCAGCGAGCTGGCGAGGTTGTCGAACATGAGTTGCAGCCGCCCGGCCAGGAGGTCGAGCATTGCGGGCGCGGAGGCCTTGTACGGGATGTGGACCATGTAGGTGCCGGTCATCTGCTTGAACAGCTCGCCGGCGAGGTGTCCGGTCGAGCCGGTGGAGCCGGAGCCGAAGTCGAGCCTGCCGGGGCGGGACTTCGCCAGCGCGACCAGCTCGGCCACGTTCTTCGCCGGCAGGTCGTTGTTGACGATCAGCACGTTGGGCACCTGCACGATCAGCGCCACGTGCCTGAAGTCCCTGATCGGGTCGTAGGGCAGGCCCGGCATGAGGGCTGGGTTGATCGCGTGCGTGGCGATGGCGCCCATGAGCAGCGTGTAGCCGTCGGGCGCGCTTTTGGCGACGTAGTCCGCCGCGATCACGCCACCGGCCCCGGGCTTGGTTTCTACCAGCACGGGCTGCCCGAGGGCTTCCTGCAGCTTCTGGGCGATCACGCGCGAGGACACGTCCACCGGTCCGCCCGGGTACGGGCAAATGAGCCTGACGGGCTTGGCGGGCCACGCCTGGGCGCCTGCGCCCGTTGCAAATGCAAGCAGGACTGTGAGGGCCAACAAACGCTTCATCGCAATTCTCCTCGCTGAAAAACAAACGGCGCGCCGAGGCGCGCCGTTTGGGCAACGGTGCTCCCGCTAGGCTTCGACGAACGCCTCTTCGCGTTTTTTGCGGATGTTCGGCAGCAGCAGGATGATGAGGAGCACGATCGACGCGATCAGGAACCCGGCGCTGATCGGCTTGGTGAAGAACACGATCGGATCGCCGCGCGACAGCAGCATCGCGCGCCGCAGGTTCTCTTCCATGAGGGGCCCTAGGATGAAGCCGAGCAAGAGCGGCGCCGGCTCGCACTCGAGCTTCACGAAGATGTAGCCCAAGAGGCCGAAGATCATCATGAGCAGCACGTCGAACGGCTGATTCGACAGGCTGTATACGCCGATCGCCATGAACACCAGGATCGAAGGGTAGAGGATCCGGTAGGGCACTGTAAGCAGCTTGATCCACAGTCCGATCATCGGCAGGTTCAGCACGATCAGCATCAGGTTACCGACCCACATCGAGCAGATCATGCCCCAGAAGAGCTGCGGCTTCTCAGTCATTACCTGCGGGCCCGGGGCGATGCCCTGGATCATCATCGCACCGATCATGAGCGCCATCACCGCGTTGGAGGGGTTGCCCAGCGTGAGCAACGGGATGAACGAGGTCTGCGCGCCGGCATTGTTGGCCGCCTCGGGAGCGGCCACGCCCTCGATCGCGCCCTTGCCGAATTCGTGTCCGTACTTGGAGACTTTCTTCTCCAGGGTATAGGCGCCGAACGAAGCAAGCAGCGCGCCGCCACCGGGAAGAATCCCCAGCGCCGAGCCGAGGAAGGTGCCACGCAGGATCGGCTTCCACATGCGCTTCCAGTCCTCCTTGGTCGGCCACATGTTGGTGACCTTGCTCGTGAACACCTCGCGCTCGTCCTTGAGCTCGAGGTTGGTGATGATTTCGGCGATGCCGAACAAGCCCATCGCCACCGTGACGAAGCCGATGCCGTCGGCAAGCTCCGAGACGCCGAACGCAAAGCGCAGCACGCCCGAGTTCACGTCGGTGCCCACCAGGCCCAGGAGCAGGCCCAGGATCACCATCGCTACGGCCTTGATCACCGAGCCATGGGCCAGCACGACCGCGGCCACCAATCCCAGCACCATCAACGAGAAGTATTCCGACGGACCGAACTTCAGCGCGACCTCGGCCAGCGGCGGGGCGAACATCGCGACGATCACGGTCGACACGCAGCCGGCAAAGAACGAGCCGATCGCCGCAGTGGCCAGCGCAACGCCCGCGCGGCCCTGCCGCGCCATTTGGTAGCCGTCCAGACAGGTGACCACCGATGACGATTCCCCTGGCAGGTTCACCAGGATCGCCGAAGTCGAGCCGCCGTACTGCGCGCCGTAGTAGATGCCGGCCAGCATGATGAGCGCCGTGATCGGCGACAGGCTGAATGTGACCGGCAGCAGCATCGCAATGGTGGCCACCGGGCCGATGCCGGGCAGCACCCCGATAAGGGTGCCCAGCAGCACGCCGACCAGGCAGTACAGCAGGTTGATCGGAGTAAGCGCGACGCCGAAGCCGAGCGCGAGGTTGCTGAAGAGATTCATGTCCATGGCGTTCCCCTTAGCTCATGAAATCCGGCCAGAGCGGGAAGGGCAGCGTGAGCCCCTTCACGAACACCAGCACGGAGAAGATGATGAGGACCACTGTGAGGATCGCCACTTCCTTGGCCCGGAACTCGTGACCCCCGAAAGCGCACACGAAGATCAGCACGACCAGCGAGAGCACGAAGCCGATCGGCTTGAGCAGGTAGCCGAAGAGCACGAGCGAGAGCGAGATGAAGAATAGGGGTTTGAAGGAAAACTTCGGCATCGGCGCCCCCTGGATCGCGAGCGACTGGAAAAACACGATGCCGCCGAGAACCGCCATGATGCCGCCGAGCACCGTGGGGAAGTACGCCGGCCCCATGCGCACCGCGCTGCCCATCTGGTAGTTGCGTGCAACGACAAGGAAGAACAGGCCGAACACTATAAACAGCAGGCCTGCCCAGACATCCTTGGGACTCTTGATCTTCATGTGCCTCCTCCAGGAACAGAACGCCGCGGCCGGCTTTCAGTAATTGAGCCGGTCTCCGGCGTAAAACGCGTCGAAGTGTATCACGGCGTTTTGTGACAAAAGCCCGAAATGCGCGGACGGAATACTGTCCGGTTCGTCAGGCAATTTCACGCGCCGCACGCGGGTGGTGCGCAAGCGCGCCGCGATTGTGCATTGCAGGCTCCGCGGCCCGCGCGGCGAGCTCAGTCCACCTTCGCTCCGGAAGCCTTCACGACCTTTGCCATCTTGTCGAAATCGGCCCGCAACAGCCGGCTGAATTCGTCGCTGGTCATCGCCTGCGGCTCGATCCCCTGGCGCGCGAGCCGCTCGAGGATCACGGGGTCTTTCAGCAGCTTGCCGATCGCCGCATTGACCTGGTCGACGACGGCCTTCGGCATGCCGACCGGGCCGAGCAGGCCGAACCACGAATCGAACTCGTAGCCCGGCAATCCGCCTTCGGCGACCGACGGGATCTCGGGCAGGAACTTCGAGCGCCTGACCGAGGTGACGCCGATGAGCCTGACGCGAGCATCCTTCATGTAAGGGATGGCACCGATGTTCGCTGCGATCACCGCCTGCGCGCGGCCGACCAGCACCTCGTTCACCGCCTCCCCAGTCGCCTTGAACGGAACGTGGACGAGGTCGATGCCGGCAAGACCGTTGAAATAGGCCATCGACAGGTGCGTCGCGCTGCCGTTGCCCGCGGTCGCATAATTCATCTTGCCCGGATTGGCCCTGGCATAGCGGATGAACTCGGCCACGTTCTTCGCGGGCACCTCGGCATTGATGATCAGCACGTAGCTCGCGTTGCCGATATGCGCGATCGCCGTGAAATCCTTGATCGGGTCGTAGGGCAGTTTTGCGTAAAGGGAACCGTTGATGGTATGGCTCGCGGCCGACAGCACCATGGTAGTGCCGTCAGGAACGCTTTTTGCGACCATTGCATTGGCGATCGTGCCGCCCGCGCCGGGCCGGTTCTCGACGATCACGCTCGCGCCAAGCGCTTGTCCGAGCTCGTTGTTGATCGAGCGCGCTAGGATGTCCTGCACGCCGCCCGACGCGAACGGCACCACTACATGGACGACCTTGCCCGGCGCAATCTGCGCCGAGACTGGCGGCAATGTGAAAGCGGCAAGGCCAAGCGCTACGGCAAGTGAACCAGCGAAGCGGAAGGGATTCATGCGAACACTCCGGGGCGTTAGGGTGGCCCGAATGATATATCCCCGTAGAAAGCCACGGCGGTCTCGCCGGTATTGTCGGTATCGGTCGAGACGATGACCGATGTCACCGCTCCCGGCTCCGCACCGAACGCGCGCATGTAATCCTCGCGGACATTCCGCTGCATCCGCACCCACGTGCCGAGTCTCGCCGCCCCGCTTTCCGCGACGATCATGCGGACTCGCTCGGTGTAGGCGTTCGGCACCAGCGTGTCACGCGGCGCCTTTGCGTCCCAGACATAGCAGAGCGCCGCGGCGGGGACCTTGTCGCCATACACCAGGCGCGCGAACGAAAGCTTCGCGCGCTCCGCCGGCGGCAATGCCGCCGGATCAACGGCGAAGGTGACATAGACGCGGGCGGAAAAATCGTCGCCGGCCTTGGTCCGGATATCTGCGCGCTCGAGCAGGTTCATCACTTTCCAGCGCCAGGCAAGGACCGGGTATTCGCGCGGATCAACCCTGATCTCGCGCACGATTCCGGAAGCCGAAGCATCGGCATCGGCGCGCAGCACCACGGTGGCCTCGTCGGCCACGAGCGAGTAGCGCGTCGCGCGCGACCGGCCTCCAAAGTTCCAGGGCATCATCTCCCCGGGCAGCGGGCCTGCGGCGCGCAGCGCCGAGAATTGCATCGCGTCGATGCGCCTTGCCTGCGCAACGGCGGCCGGGCGCCAAGGCAGCGCAAATGCCATGCCCGAAGCGAGCAGGAGCCTGCGGCGCGGATTCAGGACCGCCGCTCCAGCAAGCGTGCCGCCCGCAACCGGACGAGATCCTCTGGCCGATCTACGTCCCAGACTGTGCGCAGCTCGCGCCAGCGCCAGCCAAGCGCTGCAAGGCGATTGCGCGTCTGCCGCATCACCTTCGGGCTGCTCCATTCGACCCCGTCGAACAGCGCTGCCGAATGCCGCGCCAGGCCAATGAGCGGATAGCCGCCGTCTTCGGCGGGCGCCAGGACCGCGTCGCAGCCGCGCAGCAGCCGCGCAGCGCGGCGAAAATCCGCAGGGGTTAGAGCCGGGCAGTCGCTGCCGGCCAGGAGCATCCGCCGGTGCAAGCGCAGACCACGCCGGAAAGCCTCAGACATGCGCGCCCCCACGTCTCCCGAAGACTGGCCGCGAAATCCAATGCCGTGGCGTCGGGCCAGCTCGCGCAGGAAGGTGTGGTCGGGCGGTGTACCGTGAAGCTCGACGGGGCCGCAGGCAGCCGCCCGCGCGGTTGCAAGCGTGCGCTCCAAGAGGCGGAGGTGCAGCCGGGCCGCCGCTTGCGGCCCGATCGATTGCGCCAGCCGGGTTTTTACGCGGCCCGGCTGGGGCGCCTTGGCAAATACGACCACAAGCAGGGGAGTCTTGCGCAAGGATCAGTTCTCCCGGGAGTAGAGGCGCGCGAGTCGGGCCGGATCCGCACCGAACCAATACAGCAGCCGCAGCCGCCACATCAAAACGATGGTACGCAGGACGCCGGCGTTTTCCCACCGCCGCGCGGAGGTCGTCGCCCTGGCCCGCAGGCGTGCGGGCGCGCCCGCACGCCTGAGACGCTTCGAAAGCGCGACGTCCTCCATGAGCGGGATCGCCGGAAATCCTCCTGCCTTCTCGAATGCCGTGCGCGTAGCGAACATTGCCTGGTCACCGGTGGCGATTCCGGTGACCCGCGACCGCAGGTTCATCATGAACGCGACGACCGCGAGGAGTGGGTGCTCCGAGTCGATCCGCACATCGAAACGTCCCCACTGGCGGCGGACGAGCGCGCCGGCCACCAGCTCGTCCGCGCTCGCGGGCAAACGCGTGTCCGCGTGCAGGAACAGGAGCGCATCGCCCGCCGCAGCCGCGGCCCCGGCGTTCATTTGCGCGGCGCGGCCGCGCGGCGCGTCGATCACCCGGTCGGCAAGAGGCCGGGCAATGCGCACAGTGTCGTCACGGCTGCCGCCGTCCACCACGATGATTTCACTGCCGCGGGCACGCATGGGCTGCAGGTCGGCCAGCGCGGCGGCAATGCCTGCCGCCTCGTCGAGGACCGGGACGATGACCGAGAGGCGCAACGCGGGCCGGCCTCGCGCGATCACTTCCTCGCGTCGTTGAGGCTCCAGTCGTAGTCGAGGAAGGCGAGCGGCGCCCTGCCCTCGGCGACGATCTTCTGGGCGTCGGGTGCGTCGGCAAGCAATTTCGCGTACTTCGCGAAATACTGCTCGCGCACGCCGAAGTCCTCCTTGAACCAGTCGAAGATCTTCGACACCTCCAGCTTGCCGGAAGCGAACCGGTTGCGCGACCGGTCCGACAGGAACCTTGTCGCCTGCTCGTCGAGCTGCCGCTCGAGCTTGTCCGCGGTGTATGCCTCCTCGCGCAGCATCGGGCAGCCGATCGAAGCGCAATTCACCGCGTAGTGGACGCGCGGCTCGTCGTAGGCGCCGGGCTTGCGCAACGTTTCGTGCTCGATCTGGTCGAGGAAGGACTCGCGCCCGAACAGGGTGAAGAACTTGTCCTTCCACGGATTGCCGAACACCGTGCCGAAATCGCGGATCGATTTCAGGTTGGGATAGCGCGTGAGGATTTTCTCGACCGTGAATGCGTTGTAGGCGTTGATGAGGAAGGCCATGCGCTGCTCTTTCGGCCAGCCGTTGAACTCGGCCTCAGAGACCTTCGACAACGAATCGAGGTAGGCTTTGAGCGCGGCACGATCTTTGGCGAACTCG
Organism: Burkholderiales bacterium; assembly: GCA_038329645.1. Lineage (GTDB taxonomy): Bacteria > Pseudomonadota > Gammaproteobacteria > Burkholderiales > SG8-39 > SZAS-79. The sequence goes on along the minus strand of JBBQNG010000064.1, from coordinate 11,065 downwards.
GCGTAGCGCGTCTGGGAGGATTTGCCCCCTTCGAGCACGACGACATTTTTTTTCAGCAGCGCGTCCCACGCCTTGTGGGAATGATCGAACCCCTGCGCCGAAACCGCAATTGGCGCCGCGAACACAAGCAACGCAACCAGGAAAGCTTTCGTCCCGTTCATTTCAACCTCGCATCCAGGTATGGAATTTCTCGACTTTGGCGAGCAGGGCCTGCGGTGCATGCGCTTTTTTCCACACGCTTGCGGCGAACTTGTTGGCTTCCGTCAGCGTGGGGTAGATGTGGATGGTGCCGAGGATCTTGTTGAGCCCCAGCCCATGGCGCATCGCGGTCACGAATTCCGCGATCAGGTCGCCCGCGTGCTCGCCGACGATGGTGACGCCCAGGATGGTGTCCTTGCCCGGCACCGTGAGCACCTTCACGAACCCGTGGGCATCCTCGTCGGCGATTGCACGGTCGAGATCGTCGATCCCGTAGACCGCCACTTCGAAAGGCACGCTTTTTTCCTTCGCCTCGATTTCATTCAGGCCCACCCGGGCGACTTCGGGATCGGTGAACGTGGCCCACGGGATGACCGAATAATCGGCGCGGAATTTCTTCAGCCCGCCGAAGAGCGAATTTACCGAGGCGTACCAGGCCTGGTGCGACGCCGTATGGGTGAACTGGTAGGGTCCGGCCACATCGCCGCACGCGTAGATGTTCGGATAGTTCGTCTGCAGGTACTCGTTGGTCTGCACGGTCTTCGTCTTGGTAATCGGTATGCCAAGCTCCTCGATGCCGTATCCCTTCACGCGTGGCGCGCGTCCCACCGCCACGAGGACTTCGTCGAAGGCGACCCGGATGTCCTTGCCTTCGTGCTCGCAGACCAGCACCTTTTGCGCGCCTTCGGTGAGGAACTGCTTGGCCTTGTGCCCGACGAGCACATCGACGCCCTCCTCGCGGAATTTCTTCATGACCAGGTCCGAAATCTCCGGGTCTTCGCGGATCATGATGCGCGGAAGCATCTCGACCTGGGTCACTTTCGAGCCCAGCCGCGCGAAGGCCTGCGCCAACTCGCAGCCGATCGGCCCGCCGCCGAGCACGACGAGGCGGGGCGGCAGTGTGCGCAAGTCCCACAGGTTTTCGGAGGTCAGGTAGCGGATTTTGTCGAGGCCGGGAATGGGCGGCACGAAAGGCGCGGCGCCGGCAGCAATGACGATCGAGCGCGTCGTCAGGCGTCGGGTCGTGCCATCGGCAACGCGGATCTCGACTTCCCAGGGCGACACCATCTTCGCCTCGCCCATCACGCACTCGACGCCCATACTCGTAAAACGCTCGACCGAATCGTGCGGCTCGATGGTCTTTACTACGCGCTGGACGCGCTCCATCACATCGGCAAAGTCGAATTCCGCCACTGCGCTCCTGATGCCGTACTCCTTCGACCGGCGCATCTGGGCAAGCACACGGGCGGTCTTGATGAGCGCCTTGGAGGGCACGCAGCCGGTATTCAGGCAGTCGCCGCCCATTTCATGCTTTTCGATTATGGTGACCTTGGCCTTCACGACCGCGGCGATCAGCGCCACCACCAGCCCGCCGGACCCGGCGCCGATGACGACCATGTTGCGGTCGAACTTCGCCGGTTTGGTCCAGCGCGCGTACACCTTGCGCGCTTTGACGAATTCGGCGATCCGCGCCGCGAGAAGCGGGAAAATGCCGAGCAGGACGAATGCCCCGACGAGTCCCGGCGACAGGATCCCCGCAGGCGATTGCAGCTGCGCGAGCTGGGTGCCCGCATTCACGTACACGAGCGTGCCAGCCAGCATCCCGACCTGGCTCACCCAGTAGAAAGTCCAGGTGGGGAGCGGCGTCAGGCCCATCGCGAGATTGATGACCACGAAGGGGACGGCCGGGATCAGGCGCAGGGTGAAGAGGTACTGGGCGCCGTCCTTCTCGACGCCTTCGTTGATCGACCTCAGCTGGCGGCCGAATTTCTTCTGCACCCAGTCGCGCAGCAGGAAGCGCGACGCAAGGAAGGCGAGCGTTGCGCCCATGGACGAAGCGAAAGAGACGATCAGCGTGCCCCAGCCGAGGCCGAAGATCGCACCCGCGGCGAGCGTCATGATCGTCGCGCCCGGCAGCGAGAGCGCGGTGACCGCCACGTAAGCCGCGAAAAAGCACAGTGCAGTCGCAATCGGGTTCGACGCGTACCAGGCGTCGATAACCGCCTGTTGCGCCTTGACCTGTTCGAAGTTCAGGTACTTGTGGCCGCCGAGCGCGAAAAACGCCCCGACCGCGATTGCGATCCCGGCCACCACCAGAAGCTTGGTCTTGTTCATTGCAGCGCGAGCGCCGGCAAAGAGCGCATCGCCTGGGCCGGCGTGTAAAGCGGCCCGGCGCAAATGCGCGCGAAATAGGACAGGTGCGCATCGGTTCCCGCGGGCCACTGCTCGAGAAACCGCTTTTCCCATGCCGTGGTGTCGTAGCAAATGGGGATCGCATGGATGTAAACACCGTTCGCAAACACCCCGTATCGTGCAATCGCGTCAGGCGGGCGCGTAGAGATGCGCGTGGCCAGCCCGGAGCGCGTGCCGCGGAAATTGGGCATGCCCGCCGCGCCGTTGTTTGCCAGCACCGCCTCGCCCGCCGCCGTTTCGAACCGCTGCAGCACGGGCAGGCAGGTATGGCTGCTGGCAATGACCTGGACATCCGCCGACTCGAACGCGTGGCAGGCGGCTGCGTATCCGTCCGGCGTCGCCAGCACCTCCTGCGAGAATCCCCACCCGGCGAGCGATTGCGCATCGCCATGCACGATTGCGACCCTCGCTTTCCCGACGCGCGCGATGACAAACATGGGCAGGGCGCCGAGGCGCGCAACGACGCCGGGGTGGCCGGCCGCCGTCTCCCGCAGCCTTTCCAGGATACGGTTCGAGCGCATGACTTCGGCATCGCCGACCCAGTCGGGATAGCCGCATCCGCAGCCCGCGCCCTTCGCCGGCTGCGCGAGCTCCGTTTCTACGTTGCCGCGCGTCGCGTAATGCGCAAGGACCGCTTCGTTGATGCGGCGGAAATCCTCGCTGTCGGAGTCGAACCAGTTGAAGTCGCCGTTGAACACGACTTTCGCACCCGGATCGGCGGCCGCCATTTCGAGCAATGCATCGAGCGCGAACGGGTTGCCGTAAAGGCCACCGGCAACGTAAAGCGTATCGGCCTCGATTGCGGCGGTCTGCGCTTGCAGCGCGCCCGTCCCATATCGATAACCGACCGGGCAGGCGCGCCCGGGGCCTTCAGCCATCCAACGCACCGCCGCAAGAGGAGCCCTGCCCGGCGGTGCATCCGTAGCAATGGTCGCGGACCGCGATCGGGTTGCCAGCAAGGTCGCGACCGATCAGGTCCGAGAGTTGTGGCCGGCGCATTCCTTCGAGCGCGATGGGCAGGTCCAGCATCTGGTTGAAGTCGCAGTCGTACACGGCGCCCTGCCAGTCGACCGACACCAGCGTGCGGCACATGACCCCGGAGAGGTTTTCGTCGCGGTGGGCGCCCTTGAGCAAGGTCATGTAGTCATTGAACTGCCCCTTCGACACGAGCGTGCTGCCGAAGCGCTGGATGGGCATGTTGGCCAGCGTATAGAGCCGGTTGAAAATCACCCCGTACTTGCTTCCCAGCTCGCGCTTGTAGTCGGCCTCCAGCTCTTCCTGCCCCGGAGGGAGGGAGGGCCCCTGCGGGTTGTACACGAGGTTCAGCGCCAGACCGGAACCCGGGGCGCCATAACCGAGCGCGTTGAGCCGCAACAGGCCCGCGATGCTCTTCTCGTAGACTCCCTTGCCCCTCTGCCTGTCGACCAGCTCTTCCGTGTAGCAGGGCAGCGATGCGGTGATCTCGACCCGGTTGGCGGCGAGGAATTCGGCCAGCGCTTCCTGCCCCGGCTCTTCTAGGATGGTGAGGTTGCAGCGGTCGATCACGTGCACGCCGAGCTCGCGGGCGCGCACCACGAGCTCGCGAAAATGCGGATTCAACTCGGGCGCGCCGCCCGTAATGTCCAGCGTCTTGATACCGGCGACCGCAAGGAAGGCGAGCACATCGCCGACCGTCTCGCGCGACATGAGCTCGGTGCGCGTAGGCCCGGCATTGACGTGGCAGTGCAGGCAGCTCTGGTTACATTTGTAGCCCAGGTTGACCTGCAGAGTTTCGAGGCGGCCCCGGCGCAACTTGGGAAACCCGAACTGCTGGATCAGGGGCAATGTGGCGTGCACTCGTTATTTCCTTGTCGTAAAAAATAGAATCCGGGTTGGTCGCAGGACGCGCCGGTTTCCTTACAGTCTCAGGGCGGCGGCCATACGGTGCCGCTTTGCATGCGCTCGTCGAGCACCGTAACCAGCCGGGAGCTCGTGGCCCGCAGGCGCTGGGAGAGCATGAGCACGAATTCCATCAGGATCTTGGCGCCCAGCATGGGCTGCTCGACGATGATGCGGGCGAGGTTCTCGCGGTTGAGCACCGCGATCATGGTCGGCTGGTCGGCGATGCAGGTGGCGAAGCGCGGCTCGCCGTCGATCATCGACATCTCGCCCAGCGTCTTGCCCGCGTCCACCACCGCGATCACCTGATGGGTGTTCCAGCGGTCGCGCTTCATCACCTCCACGCGCCCCTCGATGATCATGAGCATGAAATCGCCGCCCTCGCCTTCGCGGATGATCTCGGCGCCCTGCCCGCACATGTAGACGTCCATGAAATGCGACAGAAGGCGTACTTCGGCGTGGGAGAAATTCTCGAGCAGCACGCATTTGGGGATCAGCGCATGGATCTGACCGGAAAACTTGGTCGCGTCGCCGAGAAAATCGAGGTGCGCGAGCTGTTGGGGGCGGTCGGACATTTAATGGGTGTTTGATTGCCTGTTGTCGCCTCATTCTAGCCGATCAACAGCACCACGGTCGCGATCCACCCGGCCGCCGAACCCAGCAGCCAGCGGTCGTCGAGGAGCTCGCTCGACGGGTCGCCCCCGCCGCCCCGGTGGTGAAGGAGGAAGAGATACCTGGAAGTGCCGAAGAGCACGAACGGGAGCGTAAGCGTCAGGTCGGTGCCATGCTGGGCGAGGGTCAGGGGCGAGACCGTATACAGGCCGTATGCGACGACCATACCGGTGGCGCAAATCAGGACCGCCGCATCGAGGAACGATTCGGTGTACGCGTCGAGCACGGGGCGATGCTGCCCGGCGTCTTCCCCCAAGCGGATCAATTCCGCGCGCCGCTTGGCAAAGCCGAGGAACAGGGTCACCAGGAAGCCGCAGAACAGCAGCCAGCGCGACGGCTCGATCCCTATGCCCAAGGTTCCGGCCAGGATCCTCAGCATGAAGCCGGCCGCGATGATGAACACGTCGACCACGGGCACGCGCTTGAGCCCCGTTGAATAACCCAGGTTGATGAGCGCGTAGGCGGCGAGGATCGCAGCCACAAGGGGACTCGCGCACGCACCCACCGCCAGCGAGGCGGCGGCAAGGAGGAGCCCGTACAGGGCGGCCGCGCGTACGCTCACCGCGCCGCTGGCGATAGGCCGGCGCCGCTTGTCCGGGTGCTCGCGGTCGCGCTCGCGGTCGAAGCAGTCGTTCATTGCGTAGACTGCGCTCGACATCAGGCAGAACGCGAACGTGGCCAGCAGCGCCGCGGTCACCTTGGCAGGATCACCGAGTGCGTGGCCGAAGACCAGGCCGGGCAGGACGAACGCGTTTTTCACCCATTGCCAGGGGCGAGCCAGGGTGACGTAGGACGCGAGCTTCATCTGCCGCAGGCATCGTCAGGGAAATACTTTTCGCAAAAGTAGCATCGCCCGATCGGTAGCGCCGCCGGGATCCTGTACCAGCGGTCGCGCACCGGTTTGAGGACGCCTTCGCGGTAGGCGGCGTAGTCGAAGCCTCGGCCCAGGACCACATAAAGCGTGGCACCTTCGACCTCGAGCGGGCGTACTTCGACGGCGCGGAAATACTGCCGGTAGTCCTGCTCCGGCGGCGGGTCGCGGCGCACGATGAGGATGTCCTTGCCTTCGAAGCGGCGCACGTCGGTGACGATGTCGTCATGCCGGGCATGCGAGGTGCCGGCGCCGAACACGAAGAAATAACGCCCGGCGTAGTACGACAGGATTGACGAGAGCGTGTAGTTGTCGGTCGCCGGCTCAAACCCCTTGAATTCCGCAAGCTTGTCGACGACCTGGGAGGTGCGGAACTGCAGCACGAGCCGCGAATAGAGGCGGTTCGACTTCCAGGCCTCGAGCGGCACCGCCCCAAGCACGCCCGCCAGGATGGCATGCAGGACCGCGAAAACGGCCAGGACCCGCGCGCAACTCGCGAGTCTTTCGACGGGCAGCGCGATCGCAATTGTGAGCACCAGCGGCGGGACGAAGGAGAGCATCCAGTGCAAACCGATCTTTTTGAGCGGCGAGAGCAGCGCGAATACCGCGAACGGCACCAGCCAGGCGAACAGCAATGCCTGCCGTCCGGGCTCGCCCGGCCCGGCGAAAATCGCGCGCCGTTCCCGCCACGCGTACCAGAGCATGGGCGCGGCGAGATAGGCAACGCCAGCGAGAAACAGCAGCGGGTTCACCCACCCCAGGCCGGAGCCTTCGTGCCGGTTGATCGCGTTGAACATCACGTTCGACCAGCAGGCCTCGTAGTTCCAGAACAGGTTGAGCAGGCCGGAGGGCAGCGCGCCCAGGAAAACCAGTCCAAGGGCGGACCAGGCGCCGCGCCTGTCGCGCTGCCCGAGCGCCCACGCAATCATCCCCAGGCCGAGCAGCACGGCGAAGTACTTGGACAGGAACGCGAGGCCGAGGCAGATCCCGGCGGCAAGGAATCCCGCCCTCCGGTTGCTTTCCGCGGCGCGGGCGAAGAAGACGATCGCGCCGAACGAGAAAAAAATGAGCGGCGTGTCGGTGGTGATGAGGACGTTCCACACGTTCATCGGGACCAGCATCACCAGCGCGCCGGCCAGGTCGGCCGTGGCCTGCGGACGGCCGAACCAGGCGCTCAGCGCCCATCGCGTGCCGAATGCGAGCGTCACGGGAAGCAACAGCGCCGGCAGCCGCAGGAACCATTCGGCCCTGGATATCGGCGCAAGCAGCGCAAGCAGCCAGCCGACCATGGGCGGATGGTCGTAGTAGCCAATGGCAGGCATCTGGCCCCAGACCAGGAAGTACGCCTCGTCCCCGGTGAAGGGCGCTGCCGCGGCAAGCCAGGTCCTGAACAGGAGCGTGGCCGCGAGGGTACCGAAAAACCATCTTCGGGCGCTGGGCGCGTCCATGCCGCCCCCGCTCAAGCGGCCCCTCTTACCAAGAGCGAAATCCCCGCGAACAACAATACCGCGTACACGACGTTCACCACGCTGGCAGCCGGGATCACCGCATGCAGGCGGTTGCCCACGTAGAACCCGCAGAGCATGGCAGGTATGAGCAGAGCTGCGCAGGCCAGCAGGTCCGGCTGCGCGAGCAGCCCGGTTGCGCCGAACAGCGCCACCCTCACAATTGCAGAAAACATGATCATCGACGCGTTGGTCGCGCGCAGTTCGTTCTTGTCCTTGATGCGCCCCATGAAGTAAAGCGCGAACAACACGCCGCCGGTGCCGAACAGTGCGGACAACGCACCGCCCGCAAGCCCGACCGGCACGCTCCAGATGCGTCCCAGGGTCATCGGCACACCGCGCCGCATGAAGCCGTAGGCCGCGTACAGCAGCACGAATGCCCCAAGTCCGAGTAGCAGCGATCCCTCGGCCACATTGATCAGCAGGGTCAGCCCAAGCGCCATGCCCGCAAGGATAAACGGGATGAGCCAGGACACCTCATCGAGGCGGATCCCCCTGCGCAGGTGGGCGCCCAGCACGGCGGTGACAGCCAGGTCAAGCATCATCATCAGGGGCACCGCGAATTTGAGCGGCAGGATCAAGGCGAGCAATGGCACGGCCATCACCGTCGAGCCAAACCCGGTAAGCCCGAAGATCACGTAGGCGCCAGCGACGATCAGCGCCGCAAGCGCGAAGGTCTCGAGGGGCAGGCTCATGCCGCCCGCGCGGCAGCCGGCCTCAACCCTTCTTCAACTTGCGGCGCGCCTGCACCGCCCCGGCAAGCAGCTCGAGCATGCGCGTCGTGTCGTCCCAGCCCAGGCACGCGTCGGTCACGCTCTGCCCGTAGGTCAGCGGCTTGCCGGGGACCAGGTCCTGGCGGCCTTCCACGAGGTTCGACTCGGCCATGATGCCGACCACCCGCCGCTCGCCCGAGGCCATCTGACCGGCAATGTCGTTCGCCACGTTCAGCTGGCGCTTGTAGTCCTTGGCGCTGTTGGCGTGCGAGAAGTCGACCATCAGGCGCTCGGGCAGCTTGGCCTTCACCAAGTCCTGGCAGGCGGCCTGCACGCTCCCCGCATCGTAGTTCGGCGCCTTGCCGCCGCGCAGGATGATGTGGCAGTCCTCGTTGCCGCGGGTTTCCACGATCGCCACCTGCCCGCTCTTGTGCACCGAGAGGAAATGGTGCTTCTGGCGCGCCGCGAGGATCGCGTCCACCGCGATCTTCACGTTCCCGTCGGTGCCGTTCTTGAACCCGACCGCCGCGGACAGTCCCGACGCCAGCTCGCGGTGCACCTGCGATTCGGTCGTGCGCGCGCCGATGGCGCCCCACGAAACGAGGTCGCCGATGTACTGCGGCGAGATCACGTCGAGGAATTCGCAGCCCGCCGGCACGCCGGCCTGGTTGATGCGCACGAGGAGGTCCCGCGCGATGCGCAGTCCCTCGTTGATGCGGAAGCTGCCGTTCATGTACGGGTCGTTGATGAGGCCCTTCCAACCCACCGTGGTGCGTGGTTTCTCGAAATAAACGCGCATCAGGACCTCCAGGTCGCCCGCGTGGCGCTCGCGCTCGGCGCGCAGCTTCTCCGCGTAGGCCACAGCCGCGGCCGGGTCGTGGATCGAGCACGGGCCCACGATCACGATCAGGCGGTCGGACTTGCCGGCCAGGATCTCGCGCACATTCAGGCGCGTGGACGTGATGAGCGCCTCGACCGGCGTGTGCTGGATCGGGAAAAAGCGGATCAGGTTCTCCGGCGGCGGCAGCGGGATGATGTTCTCGATGCGCTCGTCGTCGGTGAGCGAAGTCCTGTCCCCGGGGACGGTGGTGAGATAAGTACCAACAGGCTTGGTCATGATCGGGCCTTGAAAAACAAAAACCGCCAGGCATTCCTGCACTGGCGGTTCGTTGGGGGAAAATTTCGGCTGAGCTTAACCGGTTCCCTCCGCCGCCAGGCGGGAGAAAAAGTGGAAGTACGCATAAAACCGGGGGCACATAAGGGCGGATTCAAGCATGAACCGGCGGTTCTGGCAAATTCACCGCTTCGCCCACAGGATCATTTGGGTGCAGCGAAACAAGGCGACGGTGCGATCCGTCCCTTCCACGGTCACGGTGGCGTCCCATACCTGGGTGGTGCGGCCCAGGTGCACCGGCACGGCCCGGCAAAAAATGCTGCCGTCGCGCGCAGTGCCTACATGGTTGCTCTTCAGCTCGACGGTCGTGAATCCGGAAGCGCCTTGCGGAAGGTGCGAGGTACATCCGTATCCGCAGCTCGTGTCAGCCAAAGCCACCACCGTGGCGGCATGAAGGTAACCGTTCGGCGCAAACAGTTCGTGACGCACGAGCACCCGGCTCTCGAGGCCCTCGGGGCGCACCGAGAGGATCTCGATTCCGATGAGTCCCGGCAGATGGCCGGGGCCCCTGGCGTTGAGCAGCTCGGCGGTGATCTCCGGATGGAAAGTCGGGTGCGCGGCCATGCGGTTCCTCGGGACATCCAATGCGCGAAATATATAACGCGCTGGCACTCGACGGCAGTGAGTGCCAGAGAAATACACGGCGAACACGCGATGAACGTCAGCGCAATGCCTACGCCAAACGTTATGTGGTCCGAGTATTGCTACACCGTTAGGGCCGTGTTACGTTTTGCACAGCGCGTTGTTCCCGTCGCACAAACGAAGGAGATAACAACATGTCGGCAACCGTCGCTAATCCTGTCGCCGTGCCTGAAACGGCGCCTCCGGTGCTTCCCATCGCCGGATTCCGGGACGTGTACCACGTCTCAAGCGTCGACAAGGCGCTGCAGGGCCTGCCTTCCAGCGCCAACGAAGCCTTGCGCGCCCTCTACGAGAAGATGCTCAAGCTCGGCGGCCAGCGCTTCACCGTCAAGCCCTCCGCCATGCCCGGCATGGACGACCTGTTCGAGGAGCTGCCCAACTTCTCCGAGGTCCTCGAAGACATCCGGAAGCACCTGGCCCTGTGCGTAGACTCCAACGACGCAATCGAGCTGCCGCCGATGCTGCTGCTCGGCGAGCCCGGCATCGGCAAAACGCATTTCGCGCGCCGCGTGGCGCAGCTGCTCGGTACCGGCTACGGATTCGTGCCGATGAGCTCGCTCACCGCCGGATGGGTATTGTCAGGGTCTTCCTCGCAGTGGAAAAACGCCAAGCCCGGCAAGGTGTTCGACACCTTCATGAACGGCGACTACGCGAATCCGGTCATGGTGGTCGATGAGATCGACAAAGCCTCGGCCGACGGCCACTACGACCCGCTCGGCTCGCTCTACGAGCTGCTCGAGATCGACACCGCCACGCGCTTCGTCGACGAATTCGTCGAGGTTCCGATCGACGCCTCCGGCGCGGTCTGGTTCGCCACCGCCAACGACGCATCGCGCATTCCCGACCCGATCCTCAACCGCATGAACGTCTACCAGATCGAGCCGCCGGACGCGAAAGGCGCGGCGCGCATTGCCATTTCGATCTATCGCGAGATCCGCAACGGGCACGACTGGGGCAAGGCGTTCCCCGAGGAGCCCTCGAGCGTGCTGGTTGAGAAGCTCGCTGCCTACGGCCCGCGTGAAATGCGCCGGGTGATCCAGTCGGGCTTCGGCAATGCCAAGCTCGCGGGACGCTCTGAAATCACCCCCGAGGACGTGCAGGAAAACCGCGCCACGAAAAAGCAGCGCATCGGGTTCTGAGAGGTCTTGCGAGCAAACCCCTCAGAGCCGCTGTTCCACCCAGGGCTTCACCGAGTCCAGCGCGCCGCCTAGCTTGGAAG
>JBBQNG010000063.1:0-17953 GCA_038329645.1 Burkholderiales bacterium | reverse complement strand
TTTCATCCGCGCGAGGAAGCTGCTGATGCCCTCGAAGGACAAGCCGGACGAATTCGTCGACATCGGGCAGGTCGGCGAAATCGAATCGATCGAGCCCTCGGTGATCACGGCGCTCGAGGCCGGCGGCTTCATCCCGGTCGTCGCGCCGATCGGAGTCGGGCAGGAGGGAGAGAGCTACAACATCAACGCCGACCTCGTCGCGGGCAAGCTCGCCGAAGTCCTCAAGGCCGAAAAGCTCGTGCTCCTCACCAACACGCCCGGCGTGCTCGACGAGAAAGGCAAGCTGCTCACCGGCGTCACGCCGCGCCAGATCGACGAGATGGTGGCCAGCGGCACGCTGTCGGGCGGCATGCTACCGAAGATCTCCTCGGCGCTCGAAGCCGCGCGCAGCGGGGTCAAGGCGGTCCACATCATCGACGGGCGCGTGCCGCACGCGCTGCTGCTCGAGGTGCTGACCGACCAGGGCGTGGGCACGCTGATCCGCTCCAAGTAATGCGCATCGCCGGCATCCCGCCGTCGCGGCGGGTGTGGATCTTCGACCTCGACAACACGCTGCACGATGCGCGCGTGCATATCTTCCCGTCGATGCACGTACAGATCAATGAGTTCGTTATGCGTAAGTTCGGCGTCGACGAGGCGGGCGCCAATACAATCCGCGCCGGATTCTGGGCGAAGTACGGCACAACGCTCTCGGGCCTCATGCGCCACCACGGCACCGACCCGCGCGAATTCCTGAGCGCGACCCACCGCTTCCCTGAGCTCGGTGGGATGCTCGTCCACGACAACGCGCTGCGGCACGCGCTGGTCCGCCTGGGCGGCACCAAGCTCGTGTTCTCCAACGCGCCGCGCCATTACGTGGAGCAGATCCTGCGCGCGATGGGCGTGCGGCGGCATTTCGACGCCGTGTATACGATCGAGAGCACGCGCTACCGCCCCAAACCCGCCTCGGCGGGTTTCCATGTGCTCATGCGCGCCCACAAGCTCGACCCGCGCCGCTGCGTGTTCGTCGATGACATGCTCGAGAACCTGCAGGCGGCCAAGCGCCTGGGCATCGCCACCGTTTGGGTGGCCGGCGGCGTCTCGAAGCCGCGCTATGTCGACCTCAGGATCGCGTCGGTGCTCGAACTCCCGCGCCACGTGTTTCGCAACGCGGCGCCGCAAATCCCCCGCGGCGCGTTCTAGCGATACAATCTGCGCGACCATGAACACCGACGCCTGAGATGCCGCGCGAGAAGAGTGAACGCAAAAAGGGCGAACGGCGCCTGGAGATCCTCAAGGCCCTGGCCGGAATCCTCGAGTCGCCGCGCTGGGAGAAGATCACCACGGCCGCGCTCGCCGAGCGGCTCGACGTTTCCGAGGCCGCGCTGTATCGCCACTTCGCCTCGAAAGCGCAGATGTACGAGGGCCTCATCGAATTCATCGAGAGCTCGATCTTCACGCTTGCCAACCGCATTGCCGAAGAAGAGTCCGACGTGCGCCGCCAGGCACCACGCCTGATCGAGACGCTGCTCGCGTTCGCGGAAACCAACCCGGGCATGGTGCGCGTGCTCACCGGCGAGGCGCTGGTCGGCGAGCACGAGCGCCTGCAGGCGCGCATCAACCAGTTCTTCGACCGCTTCGAGGCGACGCTCAAGCAGTCGCTGAAAGTGGCGGCCTCGCAGGAGGCGCCCGATAACGGCAGCGATCCGGCTTCGCACGCGGCCGCGCTGACGCGCTATGCGATCGGCTGCCTGCACTCCTACGCGCACAGCGGCTTTGCGAAAAAGCCATCCGAATCGCTCGCCGGCCACTGGCGTTATATCGGCTAGGTATATTTTTCAGAACAGGCAAACCTATACGCCTGTTAATGGCTCCAGTAGCCATTCTACCAAACTAATTGTTCATGATTTTGCGCAGCAGATCGGGCAGGCCGGGTCTTTGGGCACGCGCACCGTGCGCCATTCTGCATGCAGCGCATCGAACATCTGCAGCCGCCCGTCGAGCGACTCGCCAATGCCGCACAGGAGCTTGATCGCTTCGGCCGCCTGCAACGTGCCGATGGTGCCGGTGAGCGGCGAGAACACGCCCATCACCGAACACCCCACATCTTCTGCTTCGGCGCTTTCCGGAAACAGGCAGGAGTAACAGGGCGAGTCCGCACACCGCAGGTCGAACACCGCGAGCTGGCCGTCGAACCGGATCGCCGCCCCCGATACCAGCGGCTTAGAGGCGTTTACGCAGGCGCGGTTGAGCGCATGCCGCGTGGCGAAGTTGTCGGTGCAGTCGAGCACCACATCCGCGCCGGCGACGAGGTGTTCGAGCGCGGCGCCTTCCAGCCGCTCCCCAAGCGCGACGACTTCGACTTGCGGATTGATTTCGCGCAGTGCTTCGCGTGCGGCGGCGGCTTTCGGCGCGCCGACGGTCTTGTCGCGATAGAGGATTTGGCGCTGCAGGTTGGTCGCATCGACTTTGTCGCCATCGGCAATCGTGATCCTGCCGATGCCGCTTGCCGCGAGGTAGAGCGCGGCGGGGCAGCCCAGGCCGCCCGCGCCGACGATCAATGCATGGCTGGAGGCGAGGCGCTGTTGCGCCTCAATGCCGAACTCCTCGAGCAGGAGGTGGCGGCTGTAGCGCAGCAGCTGCGCGTCATCCACCGCCCCCTCCCCGGGTATCAGCCGCCGGGAACCTTGGCGTCGGCGACGGTCTTCGGCGGCGCGCCCAGCACGGGCTGGCCCTTTAGGTGCGCAAGCGCCTGCATGAGCTGGAAGTCGTCCTTCGAGCCGAGCTCGATCGGCTTCCTGGCAGGATCGTCCGCCGCGGGCTTGTTCTTGGCGGAAGCCGCGGCACGTTCGGCGGCCGCGGCTTCTTCTTTCTCGGCGGCTTCCTTGTCCTTCGGGTTGATCAGGTGGCGCGTAAGGTCCGCTTCGCGCAGGCGCGCTACCGTGTTCGCTCCCGGCTCCTCGACGATGATGTCCGGCGTGATGCCCTTGGCCTGGATCGAGCGGCCGCTCGGCGTGTAGTAGCGCGCCGTGGTGAGCTTGATCGCGGTGCTGTTACCCAGTGGCATGATGGTTTGCACCGAGCCCTTGCCGAAGCTCTGCGTGCCCATCACGGTGGCGCGCTTGTAATCCTGCAGCGCGCCGGCAACGATTTCCGAGGCCGAGGCCGAGCCGCCGTTGACGAGCACCACCATCGGCACATTCTTCACGCCTGCCGGCAGGTTGCGGAGGAAGTCGTCGCGTCCGCCTCCGCGCAGGTAGTCGTCGGGCGAAGCGAAGTACTTGCGCTTGGCATCCTCGGTGCGGCCGTCGGTCGAGACGACGAGGCTCTTCTGCGGCAGGAAGGTGGCCGAGATCGCGACCGCGCCGTAAAGGAGACCGCCCGGATCGTTGCGCAGGTCGAGCACGAGCCCCTTCAGCGGCGGACCCTGCTTGTACATGTTGTCGAGCGCCTTGACGAGGCTCTCGGCGGTGGCCTCCTGGAACTGCGAGACGCGAACGTAGCCGTAGCCGGGCTCGACGACCTTGGATTTCACACTCTGCACGCGGATGATCGCGCGCTGCAGCGTGATGACGATGAGCTGCGGTTCGCCTTTGCGCGAGATCGTCAGGGTGATGCTGGTATTGGGCTTGCCGCGCATCTTCTTGACCGCGTCGTTGAGGGACATGCCCTTCACCGGCGTCTCGTCGAGCTTGACGATGAGGTCGTTGGGCTTCACGCCGGCGCGGTACGCGGGTGTGTCCTCGATGGGCGACACCACCTTGACGAAACCGTCTTCCATGCCGACTTCGATGCCGAGGCCCCCGAACTGGCCCTGGGTGCCGACCTGCAGTTCCTTGAACGCGTCCGCATCGAGATACGCCGAATGCGGGTCCAGCCCGGTCAGCATGCCGTTGATGGCCTCGCTGATCAGCTTCTTGTCCTCGACCGGCTCGACGTAGTTGGACTTGATCGCGCCGAACACCTCGGTGAATGCGCGCAGTTCCTCGATAGGCAACGGCGAGCGGTCGCGCTGTGCAATCGCTTGGAAGTTGAGGCTGACCAGCACACCGGCGATCACGCCGCCGAGGACCAGGCCTATCTGTCTGATTCTGCTGCCCCTGCCGTTACTGCCCATGGTGGTTCGCTCCTGGAGGCCGATCTACTTGAGGTTCGACCAGCGCAGTGGGTCGAAAGCCTTTCCGAGATGGCGCAATTCAAAGTATAAGCCCGTTTCGGCGCTGCCACCCGTGCTCCCGACGGTGGCTATCGGCTCCCCGGCGGCGACCGCGTCGCCGGGTTGCTTGAGTAGCGCTTCGTTGTTGCCGTAGACCGAAAGGTAGGTTTCTCCGTGGTCCACGATCAGCAGGTTGCCGAAACCGCGCATCCAGTCCGCAAACACCACCCGGCCCGAAGCGATCGAACGGACTTGCTGGCCCTCGATGGATCGGATGAATACCCCTTTCGAACTGCCGTTGCCTTCAGTACGTGGACTGCCGAAGCGGCTCAGTAGTTCCCCGCGAACAGGTAACCGAAGTTTGCCGCGCAGACGTGAAAAGGCCCCGTCGGCACCCGCCTGCCCGGCTTCCGGGACTTTTTCGGTCGGCGTGCCGCGCAGGCGGGCGTAGCCGGCGCCGGGCTTGGCGGTTAGCAGCTTGCCGATTTCCTCCACCAGCCTGGACAGCCGCGACTCGTCGGCCACCAGTCCTTTGATTTCCCTGCGCCCGGCGCGGATATCGCCGGCCAGCTGGTCGAGTACGCGCCGGCGGGCCTTCGATTCGGCCACGATTTTCTGCCGCTCGGTGCGCTTGCCCGCTTCGATGACGTCGAGCTGGGCAGCCTTTTCGCTCGCCTCAAGGGTGACTTTTTCGAGCTCGCGGGCGTCGGCGCGGAACCGGCCGAGCAGGCGCGCCGCGGCTCGGGAGACCATCCCGAGGTAGTGGAGTTCGCGGGCGGCGTCGTTGGGGTCGTCCCCGGAGAGCGCGATGCGCAGGATGTCCGGCGGCCCGGCGGCGTAACGCGCCGCGAACATGCGAGCAAGGGCTGCCTGCTGCTTTTCCTGGCCTTCGGCCAGCCCGCGGCGGCGCAGGGTGAGTGATTTCAGCGCTTCCTGGGCGGCGCGGCTTTCGGTTTCGAGCGACCCCAGTTCGCGGTTTGCGTCCGAGATCGCACGCTCCGATTCGCGCAGGGCGTCGCGCGACTCGCGCCGGGAGGCTTCCTTCTGGTCGAGCTCGGACTTGAGCGATTCGATGCGCGTGCGTAGCGCGGCGAGGTCCTCGGCCTCCTTCGGCGCCGCCGCGGCGATCGCGCTCGAAAACATGGCGGCCGCGAGGAACGGCGCGACCCGCATCGCTCAGGCTTTCGCCTTCCCCTGGCTTGAGACCGCCGCGATGCGCCTTTCGACTTCGGCCGGATCGCCGAGGTAATAATTGCGCAGGGGCTTCAACGCCGCATCGAGCTCGTAGACCAGTGGGATGCCGGTGGGGATGTTGAGGCCGACGATGTCGGCATCGGCGACGCCGTCCAAATATTTCACCAGTGCGCGGATCGAATTGCCGTGCGCCGCGATCACCACGCGCCGGCCGCTGCGCACGGCAGGCGCAATCGTCGCGTTCCAGTACGGCAGGACCCGCGCCACGGTGTCCTTGAGGCACTCGGTCAGCGGCAGTTCGGTCTCGGACAGACCCGTATAGCGCGGGTCGCCGCCGGGGTAGCGCGGATCGGTCTTGTCCAACGCCGGCGGCGGGGTGTCGTAGCTGCGGCGCCAGACGAGCACCTGGGCCTCGCCGAACTTCGCCGCCGTCTCGGCCTTGTTGAGGCCCTGCAAGGCGCCGTAGTGGCGCTCGTTCAGGCGCCAGCTGTGCTCGATCGGGACCCACATGCGGTCCATCTCTTCCAGCGCCAGCCAGAGGGTCTTGATCGCCCGGCGCAGCACCGAGGTGAACGCCAGGTCGAACTCGTAGCCTCCGGACTTGAGCAGCTTTCCGCCGGCCCGCGCTTCCTCAACGCCCTTGGCCGACAGGTCCACGTCGGTCCAGCCGGTGAACCGGTTCTCGCGATTCCAGTCGGATTCGCCATGACGCAGCAGAACTAGTTTGTGCATTGGAGGGTCGAAACAAGGGATGCGCGCAACTCGGTCTCCGCTACCGCGCAGCCGGTCGGTCGCGGCTTCATATTCTATAATAGCCTCCCTGCTTCCTCCCCTCCGGCGCCTTTGGACTCCTTTCCGATCCCCTTGGAATTCGTCAAGAACAACATCATGCTGATTGCGGTGGCGTTCGTTTCCGGCGCGATGCTGGTTTGGCCCTATCTGCGCCGCGGCGCGGGCGGCCCCTGGGTGGGCACGCTGGAAGCCACGCAGCTCATCAACCGCGAGGACGCGCTGGTGCTGGATGTGCGCGACACCGCCGAGTACGCAGGCGGCCACATGCTGGGCGCCAAGAACATCCCGCTTGCCAGCATCGAGGCACGTGCCGGCGAGCTCGACAGGCACAAGGCCAAGCCGGTAATCGTGCTTTGCGGCGACGGCAGCCGGGCATCCAAGGCGGCTGCAGTCCTGCGCGCACGCGGTTTCGCCAACGTCGTCAACCTCTCGGGCGGCTTCCCGGCATGGCAGCAGGCCGGCCTGCCGGTGGTGAAATAGCATGTCCAGGGTGACCATGTACGTGACGGCGACCTGTCCTTATTGCATCGCCGCGGAACGGCTGCTGGTCGACAAGGGCGTCGCCGGCATCGAAAAGATCCGCGTCGACCTCGAGCCGCAGCGACGCGCCGAAATGGCGCAGAAGAGCGGCCGCCGCACGGTGCCGCAAATCTGGATAGGCGACACTCACGTCGGCGGCTGCGACGAACTGCAGGCGCTTGATCGCACGGGCAAGCTCGATCCCCTGCTTGCCGCCGGCTGACAGCGCAACCATACAACCCGCAAAGGATTCACATGGCCGAACCGCAGGCGTCCTTCAACATCGAGAAGCTCTACGTGAAGGACCTTTCGCTCGAGCTGCCGAACGCCCCGCAGGTCTTCCTGCAGGCCGACTCGCCGCAACTCGATGTCCAGATCCACAACGAGTCGCAGCACGTGTCGGACGCGCTCTACGAGGTGGTCGTGACCGTGACCGTGACGGCCAAGGCGGGCGACAAGACGATGTTCCTGGCCGAAGTCGCGCAGGCGGGCCTGTTCTCGATCGTCAATGTGCCGGCCGAAGAGCTCGACCCGCTGCTCGGCATCGGCTGCCCGACGATCCTTTACCCGTATGTGCGCGAGGCGGTCTCCGACCTCGTAACGCGCGGCGGCTTTCCGCCGGTGCTGCTCGCGCCCGTGTCGTTCGAGGCGCTCTACATGCAGCGGCAGCAGCAACAGGGCGCCGGTGACGCGCCCCGGATCGAGATCGCGCACTAGCCATGCGCGCGGCTTTCGCAGCGGTGGCCCTGGCCTGCGCGGCGACCGCGCAGGCGGCGGACTTCCGCAGCGTTGGCGAGAACGCGGTCGTGATGTACGACGCGCCGTCGCGGGCGTCGACTCCGGTATTTGTCGCTTCCCGCTATTACCCCGTGGAGGTGATCGTCAACCTCGACGCCTGGGTCAAGGTGCGCGACCACACCGGCACGCTGTCCTGGGTCGAGAAGAAAGCGCTGCTCGAGCGACGCATGGTGATCGTCACCGCTCCCGCTGCCGACGTGCGCAACCGCGCCGAGGACGGCGCGCCGGTCGTGTTCCAGGCGACGCAGCACGTCGCCCTCGACCTGGTCGAGATCGTCCCCGGCGGATGGTTGCGCGTAAAACATGCCGACGGATCCAACGGCTACCTGAAGTCCAGCCAGGTCTGGGGCCTCTAGCCCGCGGCCGCGCGCAACTGCCGCCTTGCCTCGGATGAAAACCGCGATCCTGGGTGCCGGAGCTTGGGGCACCGCTCTTGCCGCTGCGCTCGCTACCCGCCACACGGTCACGCTGTGGGCGCGCGACCCAGCCCAGGCCGGCGCGATCGACGCGGCGAGGCGCAACCAGCGTTACTTGCCCGAAATTGCGCTTCCCGATGCGGTCCGCATCACGGCCGACCTCGGGGAATCGATCTCCGACGCGGGGCTGGTCGTGCTCGCTGCACCGGTGG
The DNA here is from genome assembly GCA_038329645.1 of Burkholderiales bacterium. Taxonomy (GTDB): domain Bacteria; phylum Pseudomonadota; class Gammaproteobacteria; order Burkholderiales; family SG8-39; genus SZAS-79. The sequence continues at coordinate 9,887 of JBBQNG010000063.1, read as the reverse complement.
CGGGACTGCGCTCCCTCGCGCAATTGCTGCGTGAGCGCAACGCGTGGATCCCGGTGGTTTGGCTGTGCAAGGGATTTGAAGAAGGCAGCGGTCTGCTGCCGCACCAGGTGGTGGACGAAGTCTTCGGCGGCGAAGCGCCGGCCTCGGGGGCCTTGTCGGGGCCATCGTTCGCGCTTGAGGTGGCGCAGGGCCTGCCTTGCGCGCTTACGCTTGCCGCACGGGATGCGGAATTCGCCCGCGGCACGGCGGCACTGCTGCACGGCGGGCGCATGCGCATCTACTACACGTCCGACCTGGTCGGGGTCGAAATCGGCGGCGCGGTAAAGAACGTGCTCGCAATCGCGGTCGGGATCTCCGACGGAATGGGCCTGGGCCAGAATGCGCGCGCGGCCCTCGTCACGCGTGGCCTCGCCGAAATCCAGCGGCTCGGCGTGGCGCTCGGCGCGAGTGCCGAAACGATCATGGGTCTCACGGGGGCGGGCGACCTGATCCTTACCGCGACGGGCACCCTCTCGCGCAACCGCAAGGTGGGCCTGGAGCTTGCGCAGGGCAAGCCGCTCGAGGCCATCCTTGCAACGCTGGGGCACGTGGCCGAGGGTGTGCGCTCCGCGCGCGAAGCGCTGAGGCTTGCCGAGCGCAACCAGGTCGAAATGCCGATTACGCGCGCCGTAAGCGCAGTGCTTGAAGGCTCCACCTCGCCTGGGGCTGCGTTGCAAATGCTGCTTGCCCGCGATCCGCGGAGCGAAGGCTAGCGCGGGCTCATTGCGCTGCGCCTGCGAACCCGCACTGGCGCCACGCCTCGAAAATCGTCACCGCCACGGCGTTCGACAGGTTGAGGCTGCGGTTGCCCGGGCGCATGGGCAGCCGGATGCGCTGCTGCTCCGGAAGGCTTGCGATAAGCGATTCGGGCAGGCCGCGGGTTTCCGGGCCGAACACGAACGCGTCGCCGGCGATATAGGCCGGTTCGGTGTGGCGCACGCTCGCCTTCGTCGAACACGCAAACATGCGTGCGCCCGCCAGCGCCGCGATGCAGCTTTGCCAGTCTGCGTGCACTCGCAGCGTCGCGAACTCGTGGTAGTCGAGGCCCGCGCGCCTGAGCTGGCGGTCCTCTGTCGAGAAGCCCAGCGGCTCCACCAGGTGCAGTTGCGCACCGGTGTTCGCGGCGAGCCGGATGACGTTGCCGGTATTGGGCGGGATCTCGGGCTCGTACAGGACGATGTGAAACATGGGCCCGGACCGCTCAATCCGGCGGCGTTCGCGCGAGGACCCAGTTCACGACCCGGACCGCCCCGAATTGCTTGAGCGTAGAGGCGACCTCATTGAGCGTCGCCCCGGTGGTCATCACGTCGTCGACGACCGCCACGGTTTTACCGTCCAGCGCGCGCGTGCAGCTGAATGCGCCGCGCACGTTTTTGCGGCGTTCGTTTACCGGCAGGCCCAGCTGCGCGGCGGTGTTGCGCACCCTGTGGCAGGCGTCCACCGTAACGGGGATGTCCAGGCGCGATGCGACGCCGCGTGCAATTTCGACCGACTGGTTGTAGCCGCGCTCGCGCAGCCGCGAGTCGTGCAGCGGGACCGGCACGACCAGGTCCACCGCGACTCCCGATGCCGAGCGGATCTCCGCGCACATTTCGTCTGCGAGCAGGCGGGCCAGCGCCAACTCGCTGCGAAATTTCAATCCCTGCACCAGGACATCGGCGGGAAACGCGTACGCGAACACGGCAACTGTCGCGTCGAAAGCCGGCCGCTCGCCAAGGCACCGGCCGCAAAGCGTGCCATCGATGGTGGGCAGGCCGCAGGACGGGCAGCGCGGGCGGGACAGGTAAGGCAGGTCGGCCTTGCAAGGTGCGCAAAGGGTGCCCGTGCTTGCGCCGCGGCACAGGTAGCACGTGCCGCCGAAGATTCCTTCGGCCAGGGCGGTCGCGCCGCGTGACCAGAAGGAGGGGCGCATCGGAGACGTTCGCATCGTGAACGATTATGCGGCAAGCCGCCGGGGCTTGTTGACGCCGCATTGCGGCGCGCCGCAGAATCTGCGCCTCCCCCGAAGCGGACGAACCGGTCATGTGGACTGTCGCAGGACTTGCCGAAGGACTCGCCAATGGCAAGCTCACGAGCCGATCGCTCGTCGAGCAGGCGCTGGGGCGCATTGCCGACCCAGCAGGCGAAGGCGCGCGCGTCTTCATCAAGACCTACGCCGAAACCGCGCTTGCCGAGGGCGCGCATTCGGACAAGCTGCGCCGCGCGGGCATCGTCCGCTCCCCGATCGAAGGCATCCCGGTCTCGGTGAAGGACCTGTACGACGTCGCGGGCGATGTGACACATGCCGGGTCGAAGGTCCTCGACGATGCGGCGCCGGCGAAGGCCGACGCTCCGGCTGTGGCGCGCTTGCGAGCGGCGGGCGCCGTAATCGTGGGCCGCACCAATATGGTGGAGTTCGCTTTTGGCGGCGTCGGTCTCAATCCGCACTACGGCACGCCGAAAAATCCCTATGACCGAAAAACCGGACGCGTTCCGGGCGGCTCCTCGTCGGGCGCGGCAGTGTCGGTCGCCGACGGCATGTGCGCGATGGGGCTCGGTTCCGACACGCGCGGCTCCGTGCGGCTGCCCGCGGCGCTCTGCGGCGTCGCCGGATTCAAGCCGACAGCCAGCCGAATCCCGAAGGCGGGCGCGTTTCCGCTTTCGTGGACACTGGATTCCGTGGGTCCGCTGGCGAACAGCGCGGCGTGCTGTGCCGTGTTCGACGCAATCCTGGCCGGAATCGCGCCGGAACCGCTGCAGGTACCGCCGCTCGCGGGCCTGCGCCTGATGGTGCCCAAGGGCCTCCTCACAGAGGACCTCGACCCGGTGGTAGGCAAGGCTTTCGAGCGCGCGCTTGCCACGCTTTCGAAGGCGGGGGCGCTGGTGACCGAGGTCGACGCGCCGCTCTTCAACCGGTCGATGGATTTGTACAGAAACGGCGGGTTCGCGGGTGCCGAGGCGTATCTCATCCATCGCAAACGGCTTGAAACCCGCGCCGCAGGTTACGACCCGCGCGTATCGAAGCGGGTTGTGCTTGCGAAGGATTTTTCCGCCGCCGACTACATCCAGCTCGGCTTCGATCGGGCGGAATTCATCCGCGCCGCCGAGGCGCTCTGCGCCCCCTACGATGCGATGGTGTATCCCACCGTGCCCGCAGTGGCGCCGACGATAGCCGAAACCGACAAGAGCGACGACGAGTATTTCCGCTGGAACCTGCGATTGCTGCGCAACACCGGCCTGGGCAATGTGCTCGACGGATGCGGGGCGACGCTGCCTTGCCACAGTCCGGACGAGGCTCCGGTGGGCTTTTCCGTCGCCGGCTTTGCTGGTGCCGACCGGCGCATCCTGGCGATTGCGCAGGCTGTCGAGCGGGCACTGGAGCCCGTAACGAAGCGCGCCGCCGCCTGACGCCTATTTCAGCGCCGCCTGCCCCGTACGCAATTGAAACGCGGCGCGCACGCCTCAACGCCGATGCGGCCGCGCCGACCTATCCGGGCGCCGCCCGCCTCGAGCGCGAAGTGGGCGTGCGCATGCTCGAGCGGCTCGACTACGTAAAGCTCGTTCCCCGACGCATCCTCGATGCCGGCGCGGGACCCTCGCCCCAGGCCGACGATCTCAGCCGGCGCTACCCCGCGACGCAGGTCGTCGCCATGGATTTCTCGCTCCCGATGCTGTACCAGGGGAAAAGTGCGGGGCGGCTGAAGCGCTTCCTCGGCCTGGATCGTCGAGCGCGGATGTGCGCCGAACTTACGCGCATCCCATTGGCAGCGCGCAGCGTTTCGCTGGTGTGGTCGAACATGGCCCTGCACTGGGCGGCCGATCTCCCAGCGGCCATGGCCGAATTCCATCGCGTGCTCGAGCTGGAAGGGCTGCTGATGTTCAGCACGCTCGGCCCCGACACGCTCAAGGAGTTGCGCTCAGCATTCGCGGCAATCGGCGGACCGCCGCGCGTGCACGGATTCATCGACATGCACGACCTGGGCGACATGCTGGTGGCCGCGGGTTTTGCGGCGCCCGTCATGGATACCGAAACCATTACGCTCACTTATGCGGGGATAGACGCGATGATCGCCGACCTGCGCGCGACGGGTCAGACCTGTGCGCTCGCCGGCCGTCCGCGCGGGCTGCTTGGGGTGCGGCGCTGGCAGCAAGTGCGGACCGCGCTCGATGCATGTGTTCGCGAAGGCAGGTTGCCCGCCACGATGGAGGTGGTGTACGGGCACGCCTGGAAACCGGTGCCGCGCCGGACACCCGAAGGGCACGCGATCGTAAATCTCGGCGGCGCGCCGCGCCTGCGAAACTGAATCCCGAAAACGCGTCTAAATCCGAGGCTTTATCTCGGGTTCCGGCTTGTTTGGCCCGGGGCACTGTGGTAACTTATGCGGGCTTTTTTTGCGGTGCCGCCAGGACGCTTCCATGAACGGCTGGAGTCAGGAGTTTCCCCGCCAGGAACTTGCGTTCCAAGGGCAGGGGTCCGGATTCAGCCTGCTCCTCAAGCGCAATTGCTCGATCTCTCCGTCCGGCTCAATGCTGGTGTTTGGGATGATCGCGTTCGTGACGTTGGGAATCGCGGCGTTTTTTGCCGCGCTGGGGGCGTGGCTGGTGTTGCCGTTTGCGGGGCTCGAGATCGCCGGACTGGCGGTCGCATTCGCGCTGAACGGCAGGCACGCCGCGGATTACGAGCGGATCCAGCTTGGGGAGGGCCGCCTGATGGTTGAAGTGTGTGAACTGGATTCGGTCAGCCGCCACGAGTTCAATCCGGCTCGGGCGAGCGTGATGGTGGCCGGCGAGGGGCGCAGCATGCGCGTCCTTCTGCAAGCGCCGGGCCGCCGGCTCGAGATCGGGCGCCACCTGCACGAGCAGGCGCGCCTGGCTCTGGCGGGCGAGCTGAAAAGAAGACTACAGAACTAGGAATCGAAAGGGTGAGCATGCAACTGTTCTCGGGACGAAAGATCGGTCAATGGGCGCTGATTGCGGGCGTCCTCGCACTCGCGGCCGCCGGCAGCGCGCACGCGCTGGAATGGAACCTGCAGCCGGCCGCGACGAAAATCGCCGACGACATCCACAACCTGCACGAATACGTGATGGTCCTGATCGTCATCATCTTCGTCGGCGTTTTCGGGGTGATGTTCTATTCGGTGTTCGCGCACCGCAAGTCGCAGGGGCACAAGGCGGCCAACTTCCACGAAAACACCACTGTGGAGATCATCTGGACCGTCATCCCGCTTCTCATCCTCATCGTGATCGCCTGGCCCGCCACGCGCGCCGTGATCGCGCAGAAGGACACTGCCAACTCGGACATGACGATCAAGGTCACCGGCTACCAGTGGAAATGGGGTTACGACTACATCAAGGGCGAAGGCGAGGGCATCAGCTTCGTTTCGCAGCTGTCGACCCCGCGCGACCAGATCGAGAACAAGGCGGAAAAAGGCGAGCACTACCTCCTGGAGGTCGACAACGAGCTCGTCGTTCCCGTGGGCAAAAAAGTGCGCATCCTCACCACCGCCGCAGACGTGATCCACGCGTGGGGCGTACCGGCCTTCGGCGCCAAGCAGGACGCGATCCCCGGGTTCATCCGCGACATCCATTTCAAGGCCGACAGGGTGGGCACGTTTCGCGGCCAGTGCGTCGAGCTGTGCGGCAAGGAGCACGGCTTCATGCCGATCGTGGTGCGGGTGGTCAGCGCCGACGACTATACGAAATGGGTCGACGGCGAGAAAAAGAAGATCGCCGCGCTCGCCGACGATCCGGCCAAGGTCTGGACGCTGGACGAGATCAGGGCACGCGGAGAGAAGGTTTACGCCGCCAACTGCGTCGCCTGCCACCAGGCCAACGGCAAGGGCACGCCGCCCGCCTTCCCGCCGCTGGACGGCTCGAAGATCGCCACCGGTCCCAAGGCCGACCACCTGAACATCGTCATCAACGGCAAGAACGGTACCGCGATGGCTGCATTCGGCAAGCAGCTCAGCGACACCGACATCGCCGCGGTGGTGACCTATGAGCGCAATGCGTGGGGCAACAAGACCGGCGAAGTGATCCAGCCCGCCGAGATCAAGCCCCTGCGCAAGTAACGGATACCTTAGGAGACACCCCAATGAGCGCAGTCCTCGACGACCACGGCCACGGCAAGGAAGGTGAGCACCACGGCGATCACCATCACGGCTACGGCGGGATGATGCGGTGGATCACCACCACCAACCACAAGGACATCGGCACGATGTACCTGTGGTTCAGCTTCACGATGTTCATGGTGGGCGGGGTCATGGCGCTGGTCATCCGCGCCGAGCTGTTCAGCCCCGGATTGCAGATCGTAAACCCGGACTTCTTCAACCAGATGACCACCATGCACGGCCTTATCATGGTGTTCGGCGCGATCATGCCGGCGTTCGTGGGCTTTGCGAACTGGCTGATCCCGATGCAGATCGGCGCGCCCGACATGGCCTTTGCGCGCATGAACAACTGGTCGTTCTGGCTCCTGCCGTTCGCGGGGTCGCTGCTCATCATCTCGTTCTTCGTGCCCGGCGGCGCGCCCGGCGTGGGTTGGACGATGTACGCGCCGCTCACGGTGCAGATGGGCATGGGCATGGACCTCACGATCTTCGCGGTCCACCTGCTCGGCATGTCCTCGATCATGGGCTCGATCAACATCGTGACCACGATCCTCAACATGCGTGCGCCCGGCATGACACTCATGAAGATGCCGCTGTTCTGCTGGACCTGGCTGATCACGGCGTACCTGCTCATTGCGTCGATGCCGGTGCTGGCGGGGGCGGTGACCATGACGCTCACCGACCGCCATTTCGGCACGTCGTTTTTCAACGCGGCGGGCGGCGGCGACCCGGTCCTGTACCAGCACATCTTCTGGTTCTTCGGCCATCCCGAGGTCTACATCATCATCCTGCCGGCGTTCGGCGTCGTCTCGCAGATCCTGCCGGCGTTTTCGAGGAAGCCCCTGTTCGGCTACGCGTCGATGGTTTATGCGACGGCGTCGATCGCAATCCTGTCGTTCATCGTCTGGGCGCACCACATGTACACGGTCGGCATGCCGGTCACCGGGCAGCTCTTCTTCATGTACGCCACCACCCTGATCGCGGTGCCAACGGCCTGTAAGATCTTCAACTGGCTCGCGACCATGTGGCGCGGCTCGCTGAGCTTCGAGACGCCGATGCTCTTCGCGCTCGGGTTCCTGTTCCTGTTCACGATGGGCGGGTTCTCGGGTCTGGTGCTTTCGCTGGCCGCGGTCGACATCCAGCTGCACGACACCTACTATGTGGTCGCGCACTTCCACTACGTGATGGTGGCCGGCGCCCTGTTCACCGCGTTCGGCGGCATCTCTTTCTGGTTCCCCAAGTGGACCGGCAGGATGTACAACGAGACGCTGGGCAAGTGGCATTTCTGGCTGTCGATGATCTTCTTCAACCTCACGTTCTTCGTGCAGCATTTCTCCGGCCTGGCCGGCATGCCGCGGCGGATCCCCGACTACCCGCTGATCTTCGAGACCTGGAACAAGATTTCCTCGATCGGCGCGTTCGGGTTCGGCCTGTCGCAGCTGCTGTTCCTGTACATCATCGTGACGGCCCTCACGCGCGGCGAGAAGGCGGCCGACAAGCAGTGGGAGGGCGCCGATTCCCTGGAGTGGACGCACCTGCCGTCGCCCGCGCCGTACCACTCGTTCGAAACGCCGCCGGTCATCAAGTGAGCGGCGGACTCACGCAGGGTTCGCAGGCCGGAGGGCACGTGAGCCGCAATGCGAAAACCGGGCTGATCCTCGCCTGCGTGGCGTTCGCATTTTTCCTCGCCATCATCGCCAAATACTGGCTGCTCAGATGAACCCCGCCGGCCACGGACTGAGCGTCGACAACCGGCGCACGCTGGTCAAGCTCTCCATCGTCGCTTCGCTGATGTTCGGGTTCGGCTACGCGATGGTGCCGTTCTACAAGCAGATCTGCCAGGCGCTGGGCCTCAACAGCCTGGTGCCGGTGGCGACCGCCACCGCGGAGAACACGCAGGTCGATTTCGCGCGTACTGTGAGCATCGAGCTCGATGCGAATGCCCACCATCTTCCCTGGCGCTTCCGCCCGCTGCAGAACCACGTCGACGTTCACCCGGGCGAGCTCACCACGATCGAATACGAGATCGTCAACACACGCAACGTCGCGATCACCGGCCAGGCGGTGCCCAGCTACGGCCCGCAACGCGCCGGGGAGTATTTCAACAAGCTCGAATGCTTCTGCTTCACCAAGCAGACCCTTGCCCCGGGCGAAACGCGGCGCATGCCGGTGGTGTTCCTGATCGACCCGAAACTGCCGGCGGACGTGAAGACCATCACGCTGTCCTACACCTTCTTCGAGGTCGCAGGCATGGGCGGCAAATCGTGATGGCGCAGGAAGCTCCGCGCAAGGCCCCCTTCGGGGACGTCGCGAAGGCGGTGTTCTGGTCGTTCTTCGGGGTGCGCAAGAAGAAGGACTATGACAGCGATTCGGCGAGCATCACCCCGGTACAGGTCGTGGTGGCCGGGTTGGTGGGCGCCGCATTGTTCGTCCTGACGCTGTTGTTGGTGGTCAAGCTGGTCACCAGCTGACCGCAGACGCAATTCTGGAACACGGGAGAGTACGAAATGTCGCAACATCCGACTGCAGCAGGCGCCACGCCAGCCTACTTCATACCGCAGCCGATGCCGTGGCCCATCATGGGCTCGGTAGGCCTGTTTTGCATGGCGCTGGGCGCCGTCTTCGTATTCAACGGCATTAGCAGCGGCTGGATCGGGCTTGCGCTGGGATTCGTGATCCTGCTGTACATGATGTTCCGTTGGTTCGGCGACGTGATCCGCGAATCCGAGACAAACATGTACTCCAAGCAGGTGGATATGTCGTTTCGCTGGGGCATGAGCTGGTTCATCTTCTCCGAGGTGATGTTCTTCGCCGGCTTTTTCGGCGCGCTTTTCTGGACACGCGTGATCTCGGTGCCGGACCTCGGCAGCCTCCTGCATAACGAAATCCTGTGGCCCGGGTTCACCTCCCACTGGCCGTCGGCCGGTCCGGGATTCGCCGAGAAATTCTCGCCCATGGGCGCTTGGGGACTGCCGGCGCTCAATACCTTCCTGCTCCTGTCCTCCGGTGCGACGATCACCGTCGCCCACTGGGCCCTCAAGGAGAACAAGCGGGGGCTGCTGAACCTCTTTATGTTCTTCACGATAGCGCTGGGATTCACCTTCCTTGCCTGCCAGGCGATCGAATACGGGCATGGCTATTCGGAGCTGAACCTCAAGCTGTCCACCGGAGTGTACGGCTCGACGTTCTACATGCTCACAGGCTTCCACGGATTCCACGTCACCCTGGGCGCGATCATGCTGACGGTGATCCTGGCGCGCTGCCTGGCGGGCCATTTCACCCCGAACCACCATTTCGCTTTCGAAGCAGTGGCCTGGTACTGGCACTTTGTGGACGTCGTGTGGCTCGGCCTGTTCATCTTCGTCTACTGGCTGTAGGCGGGGGCAACCAACAACGAGGAGGAGGGTTTCCTGCGCGCGCACTCAGACGCGCCCTGGAAACTCCGGAGGTAGCAAGCCTTGATGCCGCACCCAGTGCGGCATCTTTTTTTGCGGGCCTTGGCTAACCGCCGGCGCGGCCGGGGATGAAACCAAAGTAGTAGCTGCCCATCAAAATCAGGAACAGCGCCATCGACAATCCGACGCGGATCGCGAGCGCCTTGACCGCCCGCTTGGACTTGGCATCGTCATGCATGACGAAGTACAGGCCCGAGGCCAGGCTGGCGATGATGAGGATGAGCATGGCGACAACGACGTAGCGCATGAGATGCAGTCTAGCCGAAGGGATGTGACGATTCCACCGATCCAGCTTCGATTCCGG
>JBBQNG010000062.1:0-17956 GCA_038329645.1 Burkholderiales bacterium | reverse complement strand
ACGACCGGGATGAAGCCGCCGGCCTCGATCGCCGTCATCACCGAGGGCTCGATCGATTCGAATTCGCCGACCTGCCCGATCTCGACGAATTCGTCCGGCTTGTCCTTCGAGGGCATCATGAGCTTGCGTGCGCGGATGAAGGCGCCGTCCTGCCCGGTGAGCCCGACCGCCTTGCCGCCGGCCTTGTTGATCAGCGTGACGATGTCCTTGTTGACCGCGCCGCCGAGCACCATCTCGACCACATCCATGGTGGCCGCGTCGGTCACGCGCATGCCCTGGATGAACTCGCTCTTGATGTCGAGCTCCTTGAGGACCTTCTCGATCTGCGGGCCGCCACCGTGCACGACCACCGGGTTCATGCCGACCAGTTTGAGCAGCACGACGTCGCGCGCGAAGTCGGCCTGCAGTGCGGTGTCGACCATCGCGTTGCCGCCGAACTTGATCACGATAGTCTTGCCGTGGAAGCGGCGGATGTACGGTAGCGCCTCGGCGAGGATGCGCGCCTTCTCGGGCGCCTGGGGGGGTGCGTTGGAGTTCATGGCGCTGCGATTCTAAGGGAAAGCAAACAAAAAAGGGCCGGCGCGCTCACAGGACGTAGCGCGCAAGATCCTCATTTTTCGAAAGTTCCGCTAGCCGCGCATCGACATACGCAGCGTCGATGACGACCGCCCCGGCCGCCCGCTTGCCGGCTTCGAACGAAATCTCCTCGAGCAGCTTCTCCAGCACCGTGTACAGCCGCCGTGCCCCGATGTTCTCCATCTGCTCGTTCACGCTGAAGGCGATCTCGGCCAGGCGTCGGATCGCGCCGGGCACGAACTCGATGTTCACGCCCTCGGTTGCAAGCAGCGCCTCGTACTGGCGCGTGAGGCAGGCGTCGGTGCCGGTCAGGATCTTCTCGAAATCGTCCACCGACAGCGAATCGAGCTCGACGCGGATGGGGAAGCGGCCCTGCAGCTCGGGGATCAGGTCCGAGGGCTTGGCGTAGTGGAAGGCGCCGCTCGCGATGAACAGGATGTGGTCGGTCTTCACCATCCCGTATTTGGTCGACACCGTGGTGCCCTCGACCAGCGGCAGCAGGTCGCGCTGCACGCCCTGGCGCGAGACATCCGCGCCGGCGACCTCGGAGCGGCTCGCGATCTTGTCGATCTCGTCGAGGAACACGATGCCGTTCTGCTCCACGTTCTCGAGCGCGCGGGTCTTGAGGTCCTCGTCCGACACCAGGCGCGCGGCTTCCTCGTCGGTGGCGATCTTGAACGCGTCGCGGATTTTCATCTTGCGCGTCTTCCTGCGTCCCGCCCCCAGGTTCTGGAACATCCCCTGGATCTGCGTGGTGAGTTCCTCCATGCCGGGCGGGGCCATGATTTCCATCTGCGGCTGGGTGGCGGCGACCTCCATCTCGATTTCCTTGTCGTCGAGCTCGCCTTCGCGCAGCTTCTTCCGGAACTTCTGCCGTGTGGGATTCTCGGCAGTATCGTTTGCGGATGTAAAACCCACTTCGCGTGCGGCCGGGACCAGCGCGTCGAGGATGCGCTCCTCGGCGGCTTCCTGCGCGAGGCTGCGCACGCGGCGCATGGCGTGCTCGCGCGCGCCCTTGACCGAGATCTCCACGAGGTCGCGGATGATCGTGTCGTCGTCGCGCCCGACGTAGCCCACATCGGTGAACTTGGTCGCCTCGACCTTGATGAACGGCGCATCTGCCAGGCGGGCCAGGCGGCGCGCGATCTCGGTCTTGCCCACGCCGGTGGGCCCGATCATGAGGATGTTCTTCGGCGTGATTTCCTGGCGCAGGGGTTCTGCGACCTGCTGCCTGCGCCAGCGGTTGCGCAGCGCGATCGCCACCGCGCGCTTGGCCTTGCCCTGCCCGACAATATGCTTGTCGAGCTCGTGGACGATTTCCTGCGGCGTCATGGTCGTCACTCGAGCACCTCGATCACGCGCTGGTGGTTGGTATATATGCAGAGGTCCGCGGCGATCGAGAGGGAACGCTCGACCACGTCGCGTGCGCCGAGCTCGGTGTTCTCATAGAGCGCACGCGCCGCGGCTTGTGCGTACGGGCCGCCCGACCCGATGGCGACGATGCCGAGCTCGGGCTCGAGGACATCGCCCTGCCCCGTGATGACCAGCGAATTCTCGCGGTCGGCCACCGCAAGCATCGCTTCCAGCCGCCTCAGCATGCGGTCGGTGCGCCAGTCCTTGGCCAGCTCCACGGCAGAGCGCATGAGGTTGCCCTGGTGCTTTTCGAGCTTGGCCTCGAAGCGCTCGAACAGCGTGAACGCATCGGCCGTGCCGCCCGCGAAGCCCGCGAGGATGCGGTCGTGGTACAGGCGCCTGACTTTGCGGGCGCCGCCCTTGATGACGATGTTGCCGAGGGTCACCTGGCCGTCCCCGCCGAGCGCGACGGAGTTGCCGCGACGGACCGAAAGGATGGTGGTGCCGTGAAACTGTTCCATGGGAAATCCGCGAGGGGGAATCGTGGGAAAGTGGGGACGCGTCGCGGGAAATGCAACCCCGGCTATCCGCGTCCCATTGCGAGCGCGCCGGCCGCGCCGGCCGCGGCCATCGCGCAGACGATCATCGGGCCCGAAGGCAGGTCGGCGACGGCCGAGGCGACCAGGCCCAGCGCATAGCCGATAATCCCAAGGGCGTACGCCTTCGGCAGTCGCAGCCGCTTCACATAGAAGGTAGCGAGCGCCGGGATTACCAGGGTCGCAAAAACGAGGTAGAGGCCCACCAATTGCACTGAAATGGTGACCGCACAGGCGAACAACACGTAAAACCCGACCCGGCCAATCCGATCGCCAAGGCCGAACCACACCGCGATGATGAGGCCATAGGCCAGCGCATCGAGCGGCAGCCGCGCTGGATTCACCCACAGGATCTGCCCGACCAGCAGGTCCTTCAAGTGCTCGCCACCGTGTGGATTGCCAGCCAGCAACAGGACCGCCACGCTCGACGCAAGCACGAACGTCACTCCGATGATCGCCTCCTGCACTTGCGGCCAGCGCCGCTCGGTCCACGTCAGCAGCAGGGCGGCCAGCAGAGCCGCGGAAAGCGCCGCCACCTGCATGGCCACGCCCTGCGGCTCCCAACCCAGCGCATCCGCAAGGATCACGCCCAGTCCCGCGATCTGAGCGATAGCCAGGTCGATAAACACGATGCCGCGCCCGATCACCTGCATGCCCAGCGGCACGTGAGTCGCGGTCACCAGCAGGCCGGCGATCATCGCCGGTGCAAGGAGGCCGATGGTGTCGTGCAGGTTCACTTCACCGCCGCGAGCAATCGCGCGATAGTGTCATCGAACAGGCCGAAAAGATCCTTCGCCTTGTCGCTGCCGCCGACCGTGAAGGGCAGCATCACGGCGGGAATGCCTGAACGCTCGCTCAGAAAGTCGGCGGCCTTCGGGCTGTTGTACGCCGAGTAAACGACGACTTTCGCGGGCTCGCGCTTCATGCGCTCGACCAGGTCGCCCAAGTGCGAGGGCGTCGGCGGGAGGCCCGGCTTCGGCTCGAGGCTGCCCACCTCCCGCATTCCCATCCATTGGATGAAGTAGGACATGTCCCTATGGTAGACGACGATCGGGACGCCCCTGAGCCGCGCGCCCTCCGCCTCCCACCGCCCGATCGCCGCTTGCCATTTCTGCAGGAACGCCGTCGAACCCGCCTTGTAGGCGTCCGCACCGACCGGATCGATCTGCGCCATCCTCCCGGCGAGCACCACGGCGACCTTGGCGATGTTGCGCGGATCGAGTTGGATATGCGGGTTGCCTCCCGGATGGATGTCGCCCATCGAGCGATCGATCACCTTGGGAATCTCGAGCCGCACAACCGCCTGCGAGGCTTCGAGATAACCGGGCGAGCCTGGCTGGATCTTCGCATTGCCCGACTGCCTGAAAAGCAGCGGCAGCCAGCCGACTTCGAGGTCCGAACCGGTGCACACGACCAGGTCGGCCGAACGCATGCGCGCAATCAGGCTGGGGCGCGCTTCGATGCGATGTGCATCCTGCAGGGCGGTCGTCGCCGAGTACACCGTGACCTTGTCGCCGCCGATTTCGGCTGCAAGCGCCGCCCACTCGGGTTCGCAGGCGAACACATTGAGGGCAGCGACCGCAGGAAGCGCGGCGACCAATGCGAGACCCGTGCACAGGAATTTAAGGATGGTTTTCATGGCTCACCTCAGAACTTGTGCGCACCATGGGCACCGAGGCTCATGATGTATTGGAGGAAGACCTGGTTGTCGACGGTGCCGAACTGCGAGCGGTCGCGCGCGTACTGCAGCCTCAGGCGCGAAAACTCGCTCGGGCTCCAATCGACCATGAAGGTATTGCGCGTCGGGTTGTACGCGTTGAGGATGGGAAAGTCCGCCGCCTTGAGCGCCCCGGAATTCACCAGCCCGATGCTCGTCGTCCCCGCGCTCAGGCGATCGTACCGGTAACCCGCACGCCATTGCGGCATGAACTGGTAGACGCTCTGGACGTAGAAACCCGACTGGCGGGAGGCATAGGAATCTGTTTGCGCTGCCCCTGTGGCGTTATAGGTCAGGTTACCGCTTTCGGTCCTGCGGAAATATTCGCCCTGCAACTTGAAATTCTTCTCCGTCGGATTGCCGTTCGGGGCCCACTTGAGGATCCCGTCCATCACCCAGAGCCTGCTCTTGCCGGTGAACCCGTTTGTCACAGTGCCGGTGGAAACGAGATCTTCGTAAGTGCGACCCTGAGGCGATGTCTGCAGGTGGGACAAGCCCACGCGCCAGGCTGTGCTATCGCCGATGTCGCCGCCCAGGTGGGCAAACAGCGTGCCCGAGCCGAAGCCGTTTTTGCTGCGCCCGCCGTCCGGGCCGCCGGGGAACTTGCGCCCGCGGCCGGCCTCGGCGCCCAGCTCGAACAAGAGCTCGGTGGGCGCGACCCATTTCGCCTGTACGCCGTCATCGGCAAGCTGGTTGCCCAGGAACACCTTGGCGGCAAGCGAGGCATCGGTGAAATCCCAGGCATGCGCGTGGATCTCGTTCTGGTAGCCGACGCCCGAAAGGAAGCGACCGGCCTTGACACTGAAGCCATTGGAAAGGGCGAGCGTCTGGAGGTAGCCCTCCTCGACGCCGATCCTGTCGTCAGCACCGATGGCGGCGATGAGCGTGCCGCGGAAAAGCTGGTCGATATTGGCGCTGAAGGTGAGTTCGGATTCGCCCAGGCTCAGGCCGCGGTTCGGCGGGTCCACGTCCCCGCGCGTGGGCGCGAAGCCGTTGATCCGGTATCGCGCCGCATCGTTCTTGAGGTTTCCGTACGTGCCGTTAAGGATCAGCGATACGCCCGGGTTGAATGCGTTCTCCCCTGCCGGCGCGCGGCCGCTTGATTGCGCCGCGGCCTCGCTCGCCAGGCTCTCGGCGCTCTGGGCCGGGGCCGGCGCAACGCTCTTCGCCTGCTCCGCCTGCCCGAGGCGTTTTTCTAGCGCCTCGATGCGCTTTTCGTACTGCTCCTTCATCTGCCGGACCTGCTCGCGCAGGTCCTTCAGGTCGTCCTCGGTGGCCGCGGCCGACGGCAGCGCAAACGCGGCTGCGGCGATGCCGACTGCGATGAACCTGAACATGATCTCTCCTCGAATCCGGGGTGTGGCGCGCCGGTGAACAGGAGCGCGCGACTGGGCCGCGCGGAGGCGGCCGGAACACGGAAAAGCTAGGAGAGGAGCGGCGGTGCGCGCGACTGGAACGCAGCGGCGGGCGCTTCGCCTCTGCTTACATCGGCAACCGGGACGGCCCGGTGCGAAGAATCTGCAGCGACCAGAAAGGCGCCGGCTGCCGCGGGCGTCCCGTCGAGCGCATGAACGACAAGGCACTGGTCCGTCGAATGCTTGAGCGGGGCCGGCGCCTTTTGCCCCTGCCCGGCGGCCGCGAGGTCGGCTTGGGCGTGCGCCAGCGAGTGCAGCTGCGCGGCGCTGCCGGAAAAGGCCAGCGCAAAGGCAACGAAAAGGCGCAGCAAAAGGGCGCGGGAGATCACGCCAATATCATACGCCTAGGGTTGGCACGCTACTTGGCGCCCGCCAGACACTGGTCGAGGCCGGCGATGAAGAGGTCCTTCGGCAGCTTCTTGCCGATGAACACCATCACCGATTCCTTCTTTTCGCCCTTGGTCCACGGCTTACCCACGTCGCCGCCCATCATCATGTGCACGCCCTGGAACACCACGCGGTTGGCGTTGCCTTTCATCCACAGCACGCCCTTGTAGCGCAGCAGGTCCGGCCCGTAGACCTGGATCATGCCACCGAGGAACTGCTCGAGCTTGGCGCCATCGAAAGCCTTATTGCTGCGGTAGACGAATGATTCGACCTCGTCGTGGTGCTCGTGGTGCGAATCGACGAGGAAGTCCGGCTCGAGCTCGAGGATCGCGTTGAGGTTGAAGCCGCGGATGTCGAGCACCTCGGCGATCGGCGCGTCGCCAAAATTCACCTGCTTGATCGGCGCGCGCGGGTTCATCTTGCGCAGCCGGTCGGAGAGCTTTTTCACGTCCGCCTCGGACACCAGGTCGGTCTTCGACATCAGGATCCGGTCGGCAAAGCCCACCTGCTCCTGCGCCTCGTGGAATTCGTCCAGCGTCTCGGGCGCGTGCTTGGCATCCACCAGCGTGAGGATGGAGTCGAGCAGGTAGTTGTTGCCGATCTCCTCGTCGGTGAAGAACGTCTGCGCCACTGGGCCGGGATCGGCCATGCCGGTGGTCTCGATGATCACGCGGTCGAAATTGAGCGCACCGCTGTCGCGCTTCTCCTTCAGCGTGCCGAGGATGCGGATCAGGTCGCCGCGCACCGTGCAACAGATGCAGCCGTTGTTCATCTCGACGATCTGCTCGTCACTCGTCTCGAGGATGTCGTTGTCCACGCCGACTTCGCCGAACTCGTTCTCGATCACGGCGATCTTGTGGCCATGGTCTTCCTTGAGGATGCGATTGAGCAGCGTGGTTTTTCCGCTGCCGAGAAAGCCGGTGAGGATGGTGACGGGGATCATGTTGTCCTGCTGCATGGCTCACTCCTGATACTGCGGGCGCTGGGGAGGGCGGATTCTACTCCGGGGGGCGGGCTGTAAGGAACCGACCGTGCCGCCGACCAATTCCGGCAAGCCCCTTTCTGGAGGAAGGTCATGAAAGATTCAACCCCCGGTCTCAAAACACCGCTCGGCCGGCGCGATTTTCTCGCCGGCTCGGCCGCCGCCGTGGCGGGCCTGCTGCTACCGCTTTCGGCTGCCGCGGCCGAAACGAGCATCCACGACCTGCGTGGGGAAGTCCTCGTCAACGGCAAGCGCATTGACCGAAACGCGGTGATCCGGGCCGGTGACACCGTCGTCACGACTTCCAATGGCTATGTGGTGTTCGCGCTCGGGCAGGATGCTTTCATGCTGCGCGAGCGGGGCGAACTGCGGCTTGAGCCGCATTCCGACAACGTCCTGATTTCGGGGCTGCGCCTCGTGACGGGGGCACTCGGCGCCGTATTCGGCAAGCGGCCGCGCGGCAAGGTGAACATCGCAGCCGCCACGGTCACTGCCGGCATCCGGGGCACGGGCGTGTACTTGGAAACCCGCGGCGAGGGCACCTACTTCTGCAGCTGCTACGGCACCGTGGACCTGCAGGCCAATGCGAATGCAGCCGACCGCGAAAGCATCGAAGCCACGCGCCACAACAATCCGCGCATGATCCTGGCCCAGCCCAGGGACGGCCAGCTGTTCGTGCCCGCGTCCTTCCAGACCCATACCGACGCCGAGATGGACATGCTGGAGAAATGCGTGGGCCGGCGCGCCCCATGGATCCCAACGCGCTGAGAAAGTTGAACTATTATATACGTGGAGTCAATACCAGAGCCGGTATAAAGCCAGTTTACTTGCCATAACTGGAAATCAATCTCGGTACACCAGCAGTCCCTTGAGATAGTCGCCTTCCGGGAACTCCAGCGCCACGGGATGGTCGGCCGCCGGCCCGAACCGCTCGATGATCTTCGCGTCGCCGCCCGCATCGAGCGCCGCCCCGGCCACGATCTTCTGGAACAGGTCCGGCGTTATGCCCCCGGAGCATGAGAAGGTGGCGAGCAGCCCGCCCGGCGCGAGCAGCTTCAGCGCGAGCAGGTTGATGTCCTTGTAGGCGCGCGAGGCGTTCTCCACCTGCGCCGCGGTCGGCGCGAACTTGGGCGGATCGAGGATGATCAGGTCGTACTTCTCGCCGCGGTTGCGCAACTCGCGCAAGTGGAGGAACACGTCGGCTTCCTTGAACTCGAGGCACGAGGCGTCGAGTGCGTTGGCGGCGAGATTTTCGCGCGCCACCGCGATCGCGGAGCCCGAGCTGTCGATCGCACTGACCTCCCGCGCTCCCCCCGCAAGCGAG
This sequence comes from Burkholderiales bacterium, assembly GCA_038329645.1. Classification (GTDB taxonomy): domain Bacteria; phylum Pseudomonadota; class Gammaproteobacteria; order Burkholderiales; family SG8-39; genus SZAS-79. Next base: position 9,606 of record JBBQNG010000062.1, on the reverse strand, counting down.
GCGATCGCAAACCCGCCCGTGTAGCAAAAGCAATCGAGCACGTCGCGCCCGGCCGAAAGCTCCCTCACCCTCAGCCGGTTGGCGCGCTGGTCGAGGAAGAAGCCGGTTTTTTGTCCCGCCGCCACGTCGACACGGAACACGAGCCCATGCTCGCTGATTGCGCACCGCGCCGCATCGCTGTTGCCGCGCACGAACCCCGCGCGCTCCGGCAGCCCCTCGAGCGTGCGCACCTCCGCGTCCGACCGCTCGAACACCGCCTCGCAGCGCGTGAGCTCGACAAGCGCATCGAGGATGGCGTCGCGCCAGCGCTCCATACCGGCGGATAGGAATTGCGCGACAAGCACATCTGCATACCGGTCGACGATCAGGCCGGGCAGGCCGTCGGACTCGCCATGCACCAGGCGTATTGCGTTGGTGTGTTGCGCGAGCGGAAGGCGCTCGCGCATCTTGAGCGCAGCCTTGATCCTTGCATGCAGGAATTCGGCATCGATCTTGGCCGCAGCGTCCGCGGTCCAAAGGCGCCCGCGGATCTGGGACTGCGGGCTGTAGGCGGCCAGCCCGAGCTGCTGGCCCTCGGCGCTGCGCACCAGCACCGTGTCCCCGCTTTGAGGCTCGCCGACCACTTTTTCGATCGCACCCGAAAACACCCACGGGTGGCGCCGCTTGATGGACTTGTCGCGTCCGGGCTTCAGTACGAGGACTGGCATCGCGCCGCGCGCACTCATACGAGGCCCCCAACGCCCGCGAGGGCACCGATGGCGATCATCCAGAGCGGGTGGAATTTGGTGCGCCAGCTGACGAGCGCGCAGGCTGCGGTCAGCAGCAGAGCCGTAACGTGGCTCGCGTTAGCGCTCGCGACCAGCACACCGGAGGCTGCGATCAGGCCTACCGTCACCGGCGCCAGCGCGTTGTCGATGATTTCGCGCCAGGCCGCCGCGCCCGCGGCGCGCCAGAGCATGCGGTCGGCGTAGAAAGTCAGCACGCTGGAGGGAACCACCATCGCGAGAGTGGTGACGATCGCACCGGCGAGGCCCGCTGCCTGCCAGCCGAACAGACTCACCACCAGCACGTTGGGGCCTGGCGAGGCCTGGGCGAGCGCGTACAGCTCGGTGAACTCGCGGCTGGACATCCAGCCGTGCACTTCGACCAGGCTGCGGTGCATTTCCGGCAGCACGGAACTTGCGCCGCCGACCGACAGCAGCGAAAGCATGGCGAAGTCGAGTGCGAGGATCCCGAGCCGGTCGATCATGATTGGGTCAACCGCCGCGAGCGGACGAACCACGCCGCCCCGATCGAAAGCGGGAGGATGATCGCAAGCACGAGCGCGAGCGGCAGGCGCAGCCACGACACCGCGGCGAATGCCGCCACGCCGAAGACGGTGCGCCAGGTGCGCAGGCGCGGCGACGCGGCCATTCGCAATACCGTGCCGAGAATCAGGCCGGCGGCCACGGCCGAAGCGCCCCGCAGTGCGTTCGTCACCACCGGCTCCTGGGAATAGCCAGCATAGAGCGCGACCAACGCCAGGAGAAGCACAAAGGGAGCGGCAAGCAACCCTGCGCTGGCGGCAATCGCACCCCGCGCGCCGAAGTGGCGCCCACCGATGCAGATCGATACGTTGACGATGTTCGGCCCGGGCAGCGCCTGGCAGCGCGACACGATGTCGGTGAACTCCTCCATCGTGAGCCAGCGGTAGTCCTCCACCAGCGCGTGCCTTGCCACCGGCAATACGCCGCCGAACCCCTGCAAGCCGAGCTTCATGAAAGCGAAGAACAGTTCCGCGGGCGAGCGCGGCGCGACGCTCGAGCCGGCGCTCATTTCTTCTTCGCCCGCGGATGCGCCGCGTCGTAGACCTTGGCGAGCGACTGGAAATCCAGGTGGGTATAGATCTGCGTGGTTGAAATACTGGCGTGCCCGAGCATTTCCTGGACGGCGCGCAGGTCCTGGGAAGACTGCAGTACGTGGCTTGCAAACGAGTGGCGCAACATGTGCGGGTGAACGGCTCCTTCGGCGCCCTGCGCCTGTGCCCAGGTGTGGAGACGGAGGGCCAGCGTGGATCCCGACATGCGCCGCCCTCGCGCGCCGACAAAGAGCGCGGTTTCCTGCGGTGCGGCGAGCTGTGCCCGTACCGCGAGCCAGGCGGCCAGTGCTTCGCGCGCCTTGGCGCCCACCGGGATGGTGCGCGTCTTGCTGCCCTTGCCGGTAACGGTGACCAGGCTTTCCTTCAGGTCCAGCCTTCCGTCCGCACAATCCAGCGACAGGACCTCAGCGCGCCGCAGGCCCGACGAATACATGAGTTCGAACATCGCATGGTCGCGCACAAGCTCGACCGCATCGCCCAGCACCGCATCGAGCAGCCGCTGCGCGGCTTCGACCGAAAGCGCCTTCGGAAGCGTGCGCGATGCCTTGGGGGCACGGATCCCCTGGCAGGGGTTGGCTGCATATTTCTTGTGCCGCACGAGCCAGTGGTACAGGCCGCGCCACGCCGAGAGCATGTTGGCCAGCGCGCGCGGCGAGAGACCGGTCGAATGCAGCCGCGCGATCGAGCGACGCACCTGCGCGCTGTCGAGAGCTGCCAGGCGCGCGGGGCCGAGAAGCTCGAGCAACCGCGCGAGGCTGCGTGAATAGTTCGAGATCGAAACTGCGGCCAGGTGCCGCTGGTGGGCAAGCGACTGGAGGTATTCCCGGACCAGGCCGGCGTCGGGGTGGGGGGCGGCGCTCGCTTCTGCCACGCCGGCGGCCGTCACAATCTCGAGGAGACTGCCGCCGCCGCGAGTTCTCCGATGCGGCGCAGGTACAGCGTGCCCATCTCCGGATAGAAGCGATGCGGATCCTCGCTGCCCAGCGCGAGCAGCCCGACGGCCTTCGTCGCGCCCAGGGGAATCAGCGCAATCGAGCGCACATGCTCGGCCGATTCGCCGAACCAGGGCAGAAACAGGCTGCCCTCTGCGGGTCCGCATTGAGGCCCGCCCATCGTATCGACCAGCGTGCGCTGCGCGTCGCTGACCGCCTCGCCTTCCATGGTGCCGTCAAGAAGAGAATAGCCCCAGAGCCTGAGCCCGACATGCGGCACGGAGAAGTCCTCGCGCAGGTGGAAGTACAGGGCATGCACCACGGCGGCGAAATTCTTCGCACCGAGCAGGGCCGTGGACGCGCGGTGCACCTTTTCGCTGATCGCATCGTTTTCCTCGCCGAACTGGATCAGCTCGGAGAGCTTGCCCTCCAGCAGCTTGACCTTCTCGCGCAGGCCCAGCGTCTGCCGCTCGGAGAGCGGGATGGCATGGCCGCCATAGGGATGGGGAACGTTGACCGACTCCAGCAGCTCCGGGTGAAGCTCGAAGAACTGCCCGAAAAACTCCGCGAATTTCTCCGGATGGTCCTTCAGGTACTGCTCTACTTCGTCAGAGTTCAATGGTTCCCTCGAAGACTGAAATGGCCGGGCCCTTCATCCATACCGGATTGTCGCCGCCCGCCCAAGCTATGGTCAATCGCCCGCCGCGGGTTTCAACCTCGACAGGCGAGTCCAGCCGCCCGCGTTCGATGCCCGCGACCACCGCCGCGCACGCACCCGTGCCGCAAGCAAGCGTCTCACCGGCGCCGCGCTCGAACACGCGCAGCCGGATCGAATGCCGCCCTGTCACCTGCATGTAGCCCGCATTGACGCGATTCGGGAACTGCGGGTGGCGCTCGATCAAGGGGCCCTGCGTCGTCACGGGCGCCGCATCGACATCGGGCACCTCCTGGACCGCATGCGGGTTGCCCATCGAAAGCACCGCCATCTCGACCTCCGCACGGTCGACCCGGATGGCCTGGACCATTCCCGGCTTGACCGCGGTAAAGGGCACGCGCGCCAGCTCGAATATCGGCGCGCCCATGTTTACCGAAACTTCGCCATCGTCTTCCAGGCGCGGTTCGATCGGGCCGGAAAGCGTTTCGACGCGGATCTGCTTCTTCTGCGTGAGGCTGCGCTGGCGCACGAACTTGACGAAACAGCGCGCGCCGTTGCCGCACTGCTCGACCTCGCCGCCGTCGGAGTTGAAGATGCGGTAACGGAAATCCGCCCCGGCGCCGGAGGGCTTCTCGACCACCAGGACCTGGTCGCAGCCGACGCCGAGCCGTCGATCGGCGACCGCCCTGATCTGCGCCCTCGTGAGCTGGAACGGCTGCGAAGTCGCGTCGAACACGACGAAGTCGTTGCCGGCGCCCTGCATTTTCGTGAACTCGACTTTCATGGTCCGATTCTAGGCATAAAAGGACCCTTCGCCTGCGGGTCGCGTCTTGAAGCGCTTGTGCACCCAGAAATACTGTTCGGGCATTGCAAGGACCTGCGCCTCGATGAATGCGTTGATGCGCCGCGTATCGGCGACTGGATCCTCGGTCGGGAAATCCTCCAGGGGAGGCAATATCGTGCTCCTATAGCCGGCGCCCCCCGGAAGGATGCGCGTGATCACGGGAACCACGCTCGCGCCACTCGCCCTCGCGAGACGGGAAACGCTGGTGACGGTCGCCGCCTCGACACCGAAGAACGGCACGAAGACCGCATCGTTGCGGCCGAAATCGAGGTCTGGCGCGAAATACACCGGCACGCGGGCCTTGAGCGCCGCGAGGACCTGTCGAACACCGCCCTGGCGGGAAATTGCGAGGCCATCCGGTTGGAAGCGCGTCCGCCCGCGGAGCAGCAACGCGTCGAACACGGGGTCTTTCTGGTGCTGGTACATCCCCGCAAGGGGGAAATCGCACGACACTCGCGTGCAGGCCGCGTCGACACCGACGAAGTGCGGCGCAAGCAGGATCACCGGCTTGCCCGCAAGCGCGCGCAGGTGCTCTGCGCCTTCGAGCGTGAACAGCCGCAGGAACCGCTCGCGCGGCGCCCACCAGACCAACGCGCGATCGATGAAGCTGCGCATGAAGAATTGGAAATTGGAGCGCGCGAGCTTCTCGCGCTTTTCGGCAGGCATTTGCGGAAAACATTTCGCGAGATTGATCCTGAGCACCTTGCGCCGCTCCGGGATCAGCCAGAACGCCAGCGTGCCGGCCAGATTGCCGATCGCGGCAAGCACGCCGAACGGCAGCCAGTGGATGAGCCACATCAAGGCAAAAACAATCCGGCTCATGGCGGCCCTGCGGCCCCGGCCGGGGTCTTGTAGCGGTTGTAGCCCCAAAGGTATTGGCCCGGGCATTCGCGGATCAGGTCCTCGAGGCTGCGATTGAGGCGGCGCACTTCGGATTCGCCGGGTTGCGCATCGGCGAGCTTGCGGATCGAGAGCGCGTAGCCGCGGCCCCAGGGCAGGCGGCGCGCAAAAGCAACCAGGCAAACGGCGTTGTCGCGGGCCGCGAGGCGCGGGGCGAGCGTCATCGTATAGGCTGGCTTGCCGAAGAAATCAGCCCACTCGCCTTCGCCCTGGCCCGGGACCTGGTCGGGAAGTATGCCGATGGCCTCATGGCGCTTCAACGCGCCGAGCAGCTCGCGCACGCCGCTGCGATCGGCCGTTGCGAGCTTCACGCCGGGACGTGCGCGGCCCTTGAGCATGAAAGGCTCGAGCCAGCCGAGCTTGGGCGCGCGGTACATGATCGTCATCGGGAAATGGAACGCGCCGTATTGCGCGCTGACCTCGAAGCAACCCAGGTGCGGAGTGAGGAACACGATGCCCCGGCCGGCGGCCTGCGCATCGCTGACCAGCTCCCAGCCGGTGACTTCGCGCACCAATGAGGCAACTTTCTCGTGCGGCCTCAGCCAGAGGGCAGGAAGCTCGGTGAGGAGGCGCCCTGCCGATGCGATGGCGTCGGCGCGCACCGCCTTATCGGCGCCGTACCCGGCGGCGGCAAGGTTTCCATTCAGGTGGGCCCGGTAACGCGGCGAAGCCAGGTACATCAGCCAGCCGACCGCGCCACCCACCGCAGACATGAACAGCAGCGGCAGCGCCGCGGCAAGCCGCATCAGGAATGCGGCCATATCCCTATGCAAGCCCCGGAAAAGGTTGGGCAATCAGCAAAGTTTTGGTATCCTTGCCGCCTCTTTTTGAGCCATCGTTTCAACTCTTCCCAGGCGGCAGCGACATGAGCGATTTTCTTTTCACCTCCGAGTCGGTCTCTGAAGGACACCCGGACAAGGTTGCAGACCAGATTTCGGACGCGGTCCTCGACGCGATTCTAGCCCAGGACCCGCGCTCCCGCGTCGCCGCGGAGACGCTGGTGAAGGACAACCTCGTCGTGCTCGCGGGCGAAGTAACCACGCACGCAAAGGTGGACTACGACGCAGTTGCGCGCGCCACGATAAAGCGCATCGGCTACAACGACCCCGCCCTTGGCTTTGATGCCGCCGGCTGCAAGGTGCAGCTCGCCTATGGCCAGCAATCGCCGAACATCGCGCAGGGCGTCGACGAAGGCAAGGGCCTCGATCTCGACCAGGGTGCGGGCGACCAAGGCCTTATGTTCGGATATGCCTGCGACGAAACCGCCGGCCTGATGCCGATGGCGATCTACCTGTCCCACCGGCTGGTCGAGCGCCAGGCCGAAGTGCGCCGCGATGGACGGCTGCCCTGGCTGCGCCCGGACGCAAAATCGCAAGTCACGATCCGCTACGAGAAGGGCAAGCCGCACTCGATCGAAACCGTGGTGCTCTCCACTCAGCATGCCCCCGGCATGACGCACAAGCAGATCGAAGAGGCGGTGATCGAGCAGATCATCAAGCCGGTGCTCCCCAAGAACCTCATCAAGCACGAGATCAAGTATCTCGTGAACCCGACCGGCGAATTCGTGATCGGCGGGCCCAAGGGCGACTGCGGCCTCACCGGCCGCAAGATCATCGTCGACACCTACGGCGGCTCGGCCCCGCACGGCGGCGGCGCTTTCTCGGGCAAGGATCCTTCCAAGGTCGACCGCTCGGCCGCCTACGCCGCGCGCTATGTCGCCAAGAACATCGTAGCCGCGGGTCTCGCGACGCAGTGCCTCGTCCAGGTGTCGTACGCGATCGGCGTTGCGCAACCGACCAGCGTCATGGTGACTACGCAGGGCACCGGCAAGATTTCCGACGAGGCGCTCTCCAAGCTCGTGCTGGCGAACTTCGACCTGCGCCCGAAAGGCATCATCCAGATGTTGGATCTCTTGCGCCCGATCTACGAGAAAACCGCTGCGTACGGCCACTTCGGCCGCGACGAGCCAGAATTCACGTGGGAGGCGACGGACAAGGCGCTGGCGCTGAAGGCAGCGGCCTGAAGCTTCGGCAGGGGCGCGCTACTGACAAGGCAAGTCCCTGTCCATAGGACTGGCGCGGCTCTTCAGTTAACTTCCTGACATTTGTAGCGCAGCGACTGCTTCCCTGAACAGCGCCACCGGCATTGCGCACAGTCCCCGCCCCAACAGGCCCCTGCCGTCGGCGGACACCATGCCGGTGGAGAGCAACGGGGATTTCCCGGTGTTCACAATTGCGGCCGCATCGAGCCCCACGGGCACGCCGAGCGCGGGATGCATGCCTCCCAGCATTGAGAGCGCGCGCTGCTCATCGTCTTTCGCAAGCCACGGTTCGAACGCCGCCAACAAACTCGGCGCACGGCGCAACACCTGTCCGCCCAACCCGAACGCGTCGATGATCCCGCTGTCGCCTGTCGCAGGCGGAAACTGCGGATTCTCGGGTGCGCCTTTCATGAATGGTCCCTGCACCAACGCCGCCGGCGCCGTAAACCAGCGCCCGGGCATCCCGGCGAGCTGGATGCCGGCGATCTGCCCGTTGGCCGAGAGCTTCGTGACCAGGCTCGAGCCTTCGGTGCCGGCCGCCGCATCGAGCATCAGCGCACAGGCCGGCATCCAGAAATTGAGGAAGTAGAGCGGCGCCTCGAGCACAGTGCGCAGCGCGACCTGCGCGGCTGGCAAATCCGCCTTCCGCGTGCCGAGCACCGCGTGGAGCACAGAGGTGGCGCTCGACAGGCGGTTGTGGAGATCGTCACCTTCCGTGAGTGCCGATCTTGCGATCGACAGCAGGTCGACCGGCTCGGACAGCAGGTCGGTGAAGCCCGGCAGCAGCTCCCGCTCGCGGAAAGCCAGGCGCTCGATGATCGCGCGGTCTCGTGCGCCAAAACGCATCTGGGCACCGCCGCCGGTGCCGAGGAAAGAGAACCACGCCGCCTTCGAATTGGCGTCCTCGATCACCGCGAGCGTGGTGTTCCTGGAAACCATCGACACCAGAGGGGAGGAGACTCGACGGGTGAAAGTCGGCTCGAGCTTCACGGCGCCGCTTGCGATCAACTTCCCGGCTTCCGCGTCATCCTTTGCCCAGCCTTCGTACAGACAGGCCAGGACCGCCGAGTTCAGCATCGGCGGCGGCGGGCGAGTCGTGTCGGGCAGCGGCGGGCCCGCGTGCAGCAGCACCCGATCGGCCAATCCGATGGCTTCGCTGGCGGGCCGTACCGCGGTCCAGCGCGGCCCGACGGCGAGGATGCGTTCAAGGGCGCGCGTGTTGGGCTGGCTGCGATCGTTGGGGGGCATGGGGGTCTTCAGAAATGTCTCGGATTCGCGTAGAATAGTGGGTTCCTGAGGAGCGTTGCAACGACAGGTTCGTCACTGTCGCTAGGCTCGGGGATTTCCCCACTGCAACGGCGCTCACGAACTTTTTTCTTAACCGAAAGGAGCGCGTGATGAGCGCAGTTTTAAAGCAGGTCAAAAGAGCCCCTGCGGGCTTCACCGATTTCAAAGTCGCCGACCTTGCCCTCGCCGATTGGGGCCGCAAGGAAATCGCCATTGCCGAGACCGAGATGCCGGGCCTCATGGCGATCCGCGAGGAATTCGCGGCCGTCCGGCCGCTGCGCGGCGCCCGGATCACCGGCTCGCTGCACATGACCATCCAGACTGCGGTGCTGATCGAGACGCTCGAAGCGCTCGGCGCGGAAGTGCGCTGGGCCTCCTGCAACATCTACTCCACGCAGGACCATGCGGCCGCGGCGATTGCCGCAGGCGGCACCCCTGTGTACGCGGTCAAAGGCGAGAGCCTCGAGGAGTACTGGGACTACACGCACCGCATTTTCGAATGGCCGAAGGGTGCCCACTCGAACATGATCCTCGATGACGGCGGCGACGCGACCCTGCTGCTGCACCTCGGTACCAAGGCCGAGAAAGACCCGTCGGTGATCGCGAAGCCTTCGGGTGAGGAAGAAGAATTCCTCTTCGCCTCGATCAAGGCGAAGCTCGCCAAGGACTCCAAGTGGTACTCGACCCGCCTTGCCGCAATCAAGGGCGTGACGGAGGAAACCACCACCGGCGTGCATCGCCTGTACCAGATGCACAAGGAAGGCCGCCTGGCCTTCCCCGCGATCAACGTCAACGACTCGGTCACCAAGTCGAAGTTCGACAACCTCTACGGCTGCCGCGAGTCGCTCGTCGACGGCATCAAGCGAGCAACCGATGTGATGATTGCGGGCAAAGTCGCCTTGGTCTGCGGCTACGGCGACGTGGGCAAGGGCTCGGCGCAGGCGCTGCGCGCGCTGTCGGCGCAGGTGTGGGTTACCGAAATCGACCCGATCTGCGCGCTGCAGGCGGCAATGGAAGGCTACCGCGTGGTGACCATGGACTATGCCGCGGACAAGGCCGACATCTTCGTTTCGGCCACCGGCAACTTCC
>JBBQNG010000061.1:0-17989 GCA_038329645.1 Burkholderiales bacterium | reverse complement strand
CCGCCGGAAAATGCCAGCGCCTGGTCGAGGGCCGCATCGATGCCGGGCATCGGGACGTCGAGCGCGTCGCGCTGCGAAATCAGCTCGTCGGCGAGCTTGCGCGCCAGCGCCTGGCCCCTGGCGGCCGCGCCTGGCGCAAGGTCGTTGGTGTAAACGAGCATCTTGCTGCCCATCTCGGGCGTGTCGCCCCACGGGAAACCGTGGGTGACCGAAATGGAAAGCACGTCGTCCTTGCCTTCCATCGCCATGATGCGATCGACGAAGCCGCGCGCCGGCTGGCGCGACGTGTGCATCTTGACCAGCATGTTGCAGTCGACTACCGAGGCAATCGGCTTGATGCGGCCTGCGACGGTTTGGGCGCAGAGGTCGACGAGCTCCCGCGCACGCTCGAGGATGTCGGTGTGGGGATATTCCTTGTACGACACCAGCAGGTCGGCGTTGCCGACCATCGCCGGGGTGAGATGGTTGTGCGGATCGAGCTCGGCGCCGACTACGACTTTAGGGCCGACGATCTTCCTCACGCGCTCGAGCAGGTCCCCTTCGCAGTCGTCGTACCCGTCGGCCACCATCGCGCCATGCAGGCCGAGCACGACCATGTCGACCGGCAGCGCGGCCTTGAGGTCGGCCAGCAGCTCGTCGCGCAACGTTTCGTACGCGTGCCGGGTGGTGGTGCCGCTGGGCTGCGCGCCCGCCACCATGCCTTCGATGAGCGTCCAGCCCTCCGAATTCACGCGCTCGCGGACCGCCCACAGCGGGCCCGCGAACTGCGTCATTCGATCGGGATGCTTCCCGGCCGGGTAATACCCGCGCTCGTGGAATGCGCTCAGCCCCGTGGGCATCGGGGCGAAGGTATTTGTCTCGGTGGCCAGCGACCCTGTGAAAACGCGCATCGCCAGCGGCCGAGGGGGTTGCGTTACTTCGGCTGCTTGACCAGGCGCAGGTAGGGCTTGAGCGTCTTGAAGCCGGCCGGGTAGACCTTTTTGGCTTCGTCGTCCGAGACCCCCGGCACGATGATCACGTCGTCACCGTCTTTCCAGTTCACCGGAGTGGCGACCTTGTGCTTGGCCGTCAGCTGCATCGAGTCGAGCACGCGCAGGATCTCGTCGAAGTTGCGCCCGGTGGTCATCGGGTAGGTCAGCATGAGCTTGATTTTCTTGTCCGGCCCGATAATGAATACCGAGCGGATGGTGGCGTTGTTGGCCGCGGTACGGCCATCGGCCGCGACTTCGTCGGCGGGAAGCATGTTGTACAGCTTGGCCACCGCGAGATCGGTGTCGCCGATCATCGGGTACTTCACCTCGGAGCCTTGCGTCTCCTTGATGTCGGCGGCCCACTTGCTGTGGTTCTCGACCGCGTCGGCCGACAGGCCGATCAGCTTGGCGTTCCGCTTGGTGAACTCGGGCTCGATCTTCGCCATGTAGCCAAGCTCTGTGGTGCAGACCGGGGTGAAATCCTTCGGGTGCGAGAAGAGGATCGCCCACTTGTCGCCGATCCAGTCGTGGAAATTGATGCTGCCCTGGGTGGTCTTGGCCGTGAAATTCGGGGCCGTATCGTTGATTCTCAATGACATGGTTGCTCCTTGTTGCAACGGGAAGCCCATTCTATCAAAAACGCGACGCTCGTCCCCTTCCGCCCGGCGTCGCAGTCGCTACAATAACGATGAGTAACTTGCATATCGCCGGGAGGAATCAAGGTGTCCAAATCCGAAATCATGGGCCTGTCCAAGCAGCGCCTTGCGCGCATCGCCACCGCGTTCAGGGGCGACATCGACGCGGGAATCATCCCCGGCGCGGTTGCGCTGGTCGCTCGCCGCGGCGAGCTCGAACACCTGGAGGCGTTCGGCTACCGCGACCGCGAGCAGAAGCTGCCGATGGCGGTGGACTCGATCTTCCGCATCGCCTCGATGACCAAGCCCATGGTGTCGGTGTCGATCATGATGCTGGTGGAGGAAGGGCTGATCCGCCTCGTCAACCCGGTGTCGACTTATCTCCCGGAGCTTAAGAACCTCCAGGTCGGGGTGGAAAAAACCGATTCCGCCGGCAACCGCACGCTGGCGCTCGAGCCCGTGCGGCGCGAAATGACCGTGCAGGACCTGCTGCGCCACACCTCCGGCGTCACTTACGGGCAATTCGGCGATTCGCTCGTCAAGCAGGCCTACCGCGCGGCCAACGTGTTCGATCCCGGCCAGACCAACGCCGAGTTTGTCACCAAGCTCTCGAAGCTGCCCCTGGCCAACCAGCCGGGCGAGGTGTGGGACTACAGCATGTCCACCGACGTGCTCGGCCGCCTGGTCGAGGTCGTCTCGGGCATGGACCTCGATCGCTTCATCGCCTCGCGCATCACCGGGCCGCTCGACATGCGCGACACGGGCTTCATGGTGGCGGTGGAGAACGCCGGGCGCATCGCCGAGGCGCAGGCCGACCCGAAAACGGGCGAGCGTCCGCCGATGTCGCGCACGCTCACCACACGGCCGAAGTTCCTCTCCGGCGGCGGCGGGATGGTGTCGACGGCGCCGGATTACCGCCGCTTCGCGCAGATGCTCCTCAACGGCGGGACTCTCGAGGGCGTGCGAATCGTTTCGCGCAAGACGGTCGAGCTGATGTCGAGCGACCACCTGCCGCCGGGCATCGCGTTCAGCGGCACCACCCGCGCGCAGTTCGAGGAGTCGGCGCCGATTCCCGAATTCGGCCAGGGCTTCGGCCTCGGCTTCTGCGTGCGTAAGGAAGCCGGGCGCAATCCCTCTCCGGGTTCGGTCGGCGATTTCTACTGGTCTGGGGTGCACGGCACGTACTTCTGGATCGATCCGAGGGAGCAACTGATTGGGGTATTGATGCTGTGCGCCCCGGACCTGCGCAGGCATTACCGCGCGCTCATGCGGCAGCTTGTTTATCAATCCATCTCAGACTAAGGAAAGACCCAAATGATCGACCTATACGCCGCAGGCACCTCGAACGGTATGAGGGCCCGCATCGCGCTCGAAGAATGCGGCCTGCCCTACGCCTTCCACCCGATCGACCTCGCCAAGGGGGAGAACAAGACGCCCGCGTTCCTCGCGATGAACCCGAACGGCCAGATCCCGGTGATAGTCGATTCCGACGGCCCGGGTGGCAAGAAGCTTACGCTCTCGCAGTCGCTCGCGATCCTGGTCTATTGCGCGGAGAAGGCGGGAAAATTCATCCCCACCGAGCCCGAGCTCCGCCCGGCGTTCTCGCAGGCCTTCATGAGCGCAGCGACCGACATGGGTCCGCTGCTGGGCACGATCTTCGGCATCGCGCGATCGAAAGAGCCGCATCAGCCCACGCTGGGCGGGTTCGAAGCTCGCTGGAAGGAATACCTCAAGGTCTGGGACACCACGCTAGCGGGACAGCGCTACGCCGCCGGCAGCACGGTGACGATCGCGGATTTCGCGCTCTACGGGACGATTGCGCGCGCCAAGGGCGTCGTGCCGGCGATTTGCGGTGGGGTGCCGAACGTGGACCGCTGGCTCGGCGAAATCGGCGCGCGCCCGGCGGTGAAGCGGGCGATGGCGTTCTGAGAGAACACCGCGGCGGCTTCAACCGGACGACGCTGACATTGAAGTCCGGTCAGCGTGCTTGAAGGGCGAGTTGCACCGTCACTTGCTTCGCCTCCGCATTCGAAGTCGGCTCGGCGTTCGATCGCGCGATGCGCGTGGAATCCACGCCGCTAGCTTTGAGCGCGGCCTCGATCGCCGTACCCCGGCTTTGCGCCAGCTCGGCAAGCGCGTTCGTCGCGAGCGGCTGCGTGTCGCGTAAGCGGCGCACCAGCGTCTGGTAAAACTCGCGCGGATCGGCAACCTGTGGATCGCCTGCGGCAAGGCTACGCACTCGGTCGAGGACGGAGCGCGAGGGCCCGGTGACCGATTCTTTGCCCTTGGCCTCGGCCTCGGCCTCGGCCTTGAGCTTGTCGAATTCGGCTGGAGAAAAGCGTTCGACGAACAGCTCGCGCAACGCCGCTCGCGTCGGCCGGTCATCGACACTGATCGGGCCCGGCTCTTCGATTGCGATGACCGTGAAGCCGGCACGCTTGCCTATTTCGCGGGCCAGCGCGGCGCGCTTGAGTGCGCGCGCGTCGGCGCCGGCGTCGTAGCGCGCCGGGATCGCAATTCTGATCTCGGGACGCTTGACCAGAACGCCGACGAGGCGGCCGATTTTCTCCTGTTCCGGTGGCAATAATTGGCCGGAGCCCGGGTCAAAGGCGATCGCTCCGGCTTCATCGCCTTCAGCCGAACCGCCGAACAGGTGCGCGAGTGCGCGGAATGGCGCGGTGACGATGCGTTTGATCAGGCCGAACAAGGCGGTGCGAATTACCGCGCCATAGTCGAATTGCGGGTCGTTCAGGTTACCCGTCACCGGCAGGGCGATATCGATTTTGCCTTCCGAGTCCTTTAGGATGGCGATGGCCAGCGCGATCGGGAGGTCGATTGCCCCTGGACTGTCGACTTTCTCGCCCAAGACGAGATTGTCGAACACGATTTTGTTGTCGCCTTCCAGCCGGTTCTCGCGCACGCGGTAATTCAAGTCCATCGATGTGTGCCCCGAGGCGATCCGGTAGCCGGCGAACTTGACTGAATACGGTGTAACCCCGGCGAGGTCGAGATTGCGGAGCTGCACGCGGACGTTAGTGCGATCGCGCAACGCGAACGGGTTGAGTGAGCCGGATAGGCTGGCGTAGCCGAATTCATCAACGCTACCCTCGAGCGCGAACTGGGCGCGCGTGCTGCGGTCGCTCGACAGACCGGTCGCGCTTCCGGCGAGCTCGTGGATTTTGGCGACAAAGCCAGGCTGCACGCTCGCGTCCGAGAATTCGAGCTGGCCTTGCTCGATACGGACGCGCCGGATGGCCACCGGGAAGCCGATCGCTTCGCCGCTATCCTCGTCCTTTGCAATGGGCGGCGCGTTCGGCGCAGCGGGGGCCGAAGTTGGCGCAGGCGAAGATGTGGATGTCGAGGCCGCACCCTCGCGCGCGAACGCGCGACTGATGTTGGAGGTGCGATCGGTGGCGATGGCCAGTTTCCCGACCGGCGCGGTCCAGCGCAGCTCGTCGATTTCCGCCCTGTCCGGCGTCAACGTCAATCGTAGCGAGTCGGTAGCAAGCGACTTCCAGCCAATCAGGCGTGTCCCGGCCGTGTCGTCGATCGCGATATTCGAGAGGCGCGCCGAGCCGGTAAACCCCAGCCTGGCGTTTTTTGCCCCCGCATTCAGCGTGCCGGCGAGTGCCGCTTCGCCGCCCGCGAGCTTAACGCTGGCGTAGCGCGCGGTAAGCGGCTGCAGGGGTGCAAGCGCCAACGCGGTAGCCTCCACGCGCGCCTGCAGCGTGCCTTTTGCAGGAACCGCGCTGCCGCGCACGCTAATGTGGCCGCCACTTTTCACCCCCGCACCGAGTTGGAATGCGAGGGGCTGGGACGTGTCCGACGATACGCCGCTGAGCTTCGCTGTTACACGCTCGAGTGCCAGCGCGACACCCGTTCCACGGTCGGCAAAAGTCACCCAGCCGTCGGCAAGCTCGACCGACTTCACCACAACGCTGACCGGTTTGTCGGACTTTGGTAGAGGGGCGGGCACCAGGTCGAGCAACGACAGGCGGTTGCCGTCCAGGGTCGCATCCACGCCGAGCTTGGCGACGCGCACCGTGTCGGCCGCCAGCGTATTGGCGACGCTGTCGAAGCGCACACCCGCGACCTGGAGGTTGGTGAGCGTTAGTGCCGGCTGCTTTTGCGCTGTCGCGCCCGCATGGACCTCTGCAAGCGAGAGTTCGCCCGGCCCGACGCTTACGCGCACGCCTTTCACGCCCGATTCTGCTTCGAACTTTAGCTTCGCCTCCAGGCCGCGCACAGACACCGATAGCGGCGTCTTGGCGCTCGAGTCGGTGAAATTCGCTGCAATGCCGGAGAGGTCTAACGTAGCGATGCTTGCTTGCCACCCCGCTTCACGCTCTGCAGCCGCGGCCCCAGGGATCATTTTCGACGGCACAACCAGACGTGCAATGTCCAGCTCGCCCCGCTTGTCGCGGTTCACATCCAGCGTGGCTGCGGCGACGCGAAGCAGTTGCGCGTGGGCGCGGCGCGCTTGCAAGTCGAATGCCACACCTTCGAATTCGATGCGGCCGATTTTCGCAAATGCCACTTTGCTGCCGCGGGCCGCGATACCCAGGTCCTGCACCTGCAGTTTGGCGCCATTTAGCGTGAATTGCGGCCTACCGCCAACCAGCTCGAATCGGTAAGGCAGTTGGAAATCGGCGCGGCCCGACACGAAGCTCGCCGTAGTATGGCCGTCGAAATATGGGTTGAGCTCGGGTAGCGCCACGGCTTCGAGGTCGAGTGTCCCCGACGCGAATATCGGCTGCAGGGACATTTCACCTTTCCAGCGCAACTTCGCACCGCCCGAAGTCTCCCCGACCAGAGCATAGGGACCTTTTTCTTCCTCCAGAGTAGACAGCGACGAGAGCTCAATCGACAGCCGTTCGAGACGATTGCGGTAGCCCCCACGCTTGTCTTCAAACTCGATCAGGCCGTTGGCGATTGCGATACGGCCGACTGCGAAGCGGACAGGCTGCTTCACGGTGCCGGTTTGCGGAGGAATCAATGCCGCAAGATTGACACGCCCATCCTTGCCGATCTCGATATGCAGGGAAGGGTCTTTGAGCTGCAACTCCGATAGGATAATGGCGCGACGAAAAATCGAACGCCATTGCAGGCGCGCGTTCAGTTCGCCCAGGCCGACCACTTTTGCCCCGTCCATCTGCTCGATAGCAAGATCCTTGGCGTGCAGTGTGAGCGTGAAGGGATTGAACTCCAGAGCGCCAATGCGCGCGCGATGGTGAATCGTTTGCTCGACCTGCATTGGCAGTTCACGCTTGGCGATCCACGGCACCAGCGCGAACCCGACCAGCGCGTAGGCGAGCAGCAATCCGGCGAGAATGACCAGAGTGCGCAGCCGCAGGATGCGGGGGTGTCCCGGGTGAATTGGCATTTTAGGCCGCTATCGGTATCTGCCGTGGCCGCCGCTGCGCCCGCCTCATTCGCCGTACCAGCACCCGGCGCCGTAGCCAGGCGGGTAGTAATATGGGTGGGCTAAGTCGACCATGACACCCGGGGCCGGCCTCGTGCCTCAACCGCCCAGGCGCTCAACAGCAGTGCGGCAGCAATCACGGGCGCCAGCGTTACTACTCTAACGGATGCGGTAGTCGTATTGAACCGGATGCCCCGTGCACGCCTCGACCTCCGCGTCGCTCATTACCCCCTTGTACACGCAGACCGGTTTGGGGGCGGAGCGATTGGTCAGGGAACTGGTCTTAAGAGGGCTATTGGAGGACTGCGCCAACGCGAGCGCCGGGCAAAGCAGGAGAGCCGCGCTGACAACCACCAAGGCCGCGTCGCGGCTCAGGCCGGCCCTTGCACTTTCGATGTTCATGATTTTTCCTTTCAGTGGAAGCATGGTTCATTGTTCGCGGGAAGCCGCGCACGATCTGTTCGATAACCCACTTACGCTGGGGCGAGACACATCGTATACCGTTGCCAGGTACTTGCGCGGCGCAGAAAACCTGGCTACTCGACAACTTTCGTCGCCTTCGGCGGCTGCCTTACTTTCCACACGAGGTAACCGACGACGATAAGATTGATCGCAAGTGTCGCGATGCGCGGCCAGCTTACGCGCTGCAGCAGCTCGTAGATCTCGAACGGGACCAATGACGCAGTCGCAACGATCGTCAGGTATTCGGCCCAGCGTTTGCCTGACCAAAGCCCAACGCCCTCGACGGCGAACAGAAGGGCGTACAGGAATGCCACCAGCGCTACCGTCGTCAATTGGGAGCTGGCGAGGTCCGTCAGCCCGTGGTGGACGCTGAACGCGGCCTGGGGACCGAAGCGCCAGGCAAATGCGGAGGCCAAACGGTCGGCGTGGTCCGCGGTCGCGGGATTCAGGAGCTTGAGCGCCCCAAGGGCCACGCCCACCAGAATCAATGCCTTGATCAGCTTGAAGACCCCGATGACTTTGAGGGTCGTCCCGTTTGCGCTTCTGGATTTTGCCGGCATATTCAATCATGGCCCTGCGTCAAGGGCCGCACAGTGCGACATCTCACAATACGTTCCTAAAGCGGATTGGGATTGGCGCTCTTACTAATAAATGACCGCTTCAGGTCGGGAGCCGACATTCCGGATAGGTCGCCTATCGGCCAGAAGCGGTCATTGGCGGCGACGCTGCAGCACCATAGCAGGACTTCTTTTATCGGATCCGCTTCATGCGCCCTGCAGCCAAGCCAGCGCCTTTGCTTCGTCGGCAAACGGGAAGCTCCTGAATTCCGCAGAGGTAAAGTGCCCGGCCAAGGATTTCGCGATGCCAGCGAATGAACTGTCCGTGGCGATCGCCACACGCTCCACCTTCGCGTGGTGCTCGCGGACAAAGTGCATGTGCGCGGTGAAGCCCCCGAAGTTCTCCCAACCGGGGAATCCCTTCGCATGGATCAGCACGCCATGCAGCATTGCATGATCGGACAGATAAGAATCGACAGCAGCGCCCATGCGGCCAAAATCCTCTTTACTCAGCGGCGCGCCGGGCTTGAGTACGAGAATGCCTTCGGGTTTCATGATCGAGTAATCGAGCAATTGATTCTCCGCCAAGGTTCTGGTCAGGGTGGGCCGTTTTCGCGGGTCTCTCCGTACGGCGCCGAACATAGCGGGGCGGCGGCAACCGGCAGGTCCGGCGCTGCGTCCGCAGCCGTATCCTGGGATTCTACCTGCCTAACTCTGGCGTCCTTTGCGCGCGGCGTATTTGGCGTCGCGCGCGGCCTTCTGCCCACTTTTGAGCGCTTCGTCGGCCTCCGCTTTGGCAATGCGCGCGGCGTCCTTGCGTACCTTTTCATCCGCTTCATCGCGTGCTTGCCTGACTTTCTCCGCTGCGTGTTCTGCGTTTCTCCTTTCAGTGGAGGCCCGCTTCGCGGATTCGCGTTCCGCACTACGAATTTGCCGTGCTTCCTCTGCTGCCACGCGTTCGGCCTTCCGCTGGGCTGACTGCGCTGCGCCAGCCTGCGTTTTTAAGCGAATCTTTTCCAGCTGGGCCTGCTTTGCGCTGGTCGCCGTTTGCAGGCGTTCCGTGAAACCTATTTCCTTACGAGCCATGTAACTGATCCTTTATTTTTTATCGTACAAGCGACCTACATTGACATTTACTTTTGATGACTGGAATATTTATATCCGCCTATTATCCGACTTCAGGTGCCTGGAACGACCGCATCAAGTCGGAAGCCAACATTCCTTATCTTCCGCTTTCGGCCAGGAGCGGACGTTTTCGCCAGTGAGGTAATTTGCGCTACTCGATCACTTGCGTTGCTTGGAGGAGCACGGACGGAGGAACTTTGATTCCAAGGTCCTTCGCGGTTTTTAAGTTGATCACTAGATCGAAGACGGTGGGCTGTTCCACGGGCAAGTCGCCCGGCTTTGCACCCTTAAGGATCTTGTCCACGAAAATCGCCGCGCGCCGGAACGAGTCGACATTGTTCGCGCCATAGACGACCAGCCCGCCTTCTTTCACGAATTCGATTGCGTAGTAGATTGCAGGGAGCCGCCCCTTCTGGGCGAGTTGCGCAACTTCGGACGGGCGGCCGGTAGTGGCCGGGTTGGGGAGCACGATGATCGCGTCATCTCGCGCCTTGCCTGCCGCGACGAATGCGGCCTTGACCTCGTCGAGGTTGGTCGCATTGAGGAAATGCACCTGGACCTGGAAGGCTTTCGCCGCCCGCTCGACGGCGCTCAGTGATTGCGCGTTGCCAGCGGCCCTTGAGTTTCCTAGCACGGCCACCCTCGAGAGCTTCGGCACAATCTGCGTGAGGAGTTGCAGCTGCTTGCCGGTCAACTCCGCGGTCAGGCCGGACAGCCCGGTAATGTTCCCGCCCGGCCGAGCCAGGCTGGCGATCAGGCCCGCGCCGACTGGGTCGCCGTCGAAACCCATCACGATCGGAATCGTCGAAGTGGCCCGCTTCGCCGCGGGGGTCGTCGTCGGGCCAGTCGACACGATCACGTCCACCTTCATACGCACGAGCTCCTCCGCGAGCGAGCGTAGACGAGCGGGGTCGCCATACGCGTAGCGACGCTCGATGACGAACGTTTTCCCTTCGACGTAGCCGAGGTCCTTCATTCCCGCACGGAAAGCCTCTTCACGGTGTGCCATGGATTCGGCGTTGAGGGCGCTAAGGAAACCGATCTTCGCGATCTTCGGGGTTGGCTGTGCGAGCAGCGAACCCGGCGCCGCCATAGCGCTTGCAATGAGTGCAACAACAACTCGCCGTTGCGTGTTCACCAGTTCAACCCTGCGACACGCGCCATTTTCATATGCCGAATATCTGCCTTTGCATGACCAGGCGCACTCTAGGGTGCTTCGATCAGAGGGTCAAGAATGGAACAAAAACTACGGCTTGGGTTAGTCCGCTTTTAGTCGGAAGTGGGCGCCCCGCATAAGTCAGCTTTCGGCCAGTAGCGGACCTCTTCTGCGGTGCGTCGATCGGACTTAAGTTCGACTGTTACTCGATCACACGGTCAGCGCGTACCAAGACCGCCTGGGAAATCTTTAAGCCAAGTTCCTTTGCGGTCCGCATGTTGATTGCCAACTCGAACTGCTCCGGCTGCTCTATCGGAAGGTCGCTGGGCTTCGCGCCCTTGAGGATTCTGTGGACATAGCTTGCGGCGCGCCGACTAAGGTCGGTGTATACGGGTCCGTAGCTGATCAGCCCACCATCCACCACGTACTCCGACGAGCCGTTCATCGTAGGAAGTTTGCTCCGCACCGCAATTGCGGCGATCTGAGCACGGTTTGTGTAGTACGTGGTGTTCCCGATCACGAGCAACCCATTGGCGCGTGATTTGGTTATCGAGCCTATCGCCGCCGCCAGGTCTTCAGGCTTGACGGCTTCGGCCGGAAATATTGACTTGCCAAGCGCGGTGGCTGCGCGCTTCGCCTCCTGCAATTGAATAACGTTGCCAGCATACCCCAGGATATATATCACACCCAGGCGGGAGAGGCCGGGGACGACTTCACTCAGCAGTTCCACGCGTTTTGCCACCAAGTCCGCCGACATTAGCGACAGGCCGGTCATGTTTCGGTCCGGCCTCGCCAAGGTGGAAGCCAATCCGTAACTCACAGGATCAAAGACGTTCGAAAAGACGATAGGTGCGTCGCCGGAAATCTTCTTGACGGCCAGCGCCGAAGGGCCTGTGGGCGCATAGACGACGTCGGGCCGGAGATTCATGAGTTCTGCGGCAAGCCCCGGAAGCCGTTCGAGCTGGCCGCTCGCAAACCGAACGTCCAGAAGGACGTTCTTGCCCTCGTAGTAGCCGAGCGCGTTTAGACCTTTGACAAAGGCGGCGACAAGAGCATCTCCGTTAGTCGGCGACGAGGTGAGAAGAACTGCGATCCTGCTCATCCGGCTAGGTGCCTGAGCGTACGAGTGAAACGGCGCTGCGAGAACTCCGGCACCAAGCGCGAGCAGAACCTTGCGGCGCGTTGTCATTCGATCACGCGATCGGCACACACTATTTCGCCCCCCCCCAAGAAAGTGTTCACAACGGACGAGCCGACTCTAGACGGCTGCGATCAGAGGGTCAAGAAACGGCTAATTTCGCTTCTTGCGTTCGTCCGCTTCGGGTCGAAAGCGGACTTTACGGGGGCCGCTTTCGGCCACGAACGATCATTGGTCGCAGTGCGGCAATTGCCTCGACAGAAGACCCCTCGAGATTGCTCAGCCAGTGGCTCCGTCAATCCTATAGAGTTTGAAAAGGCGCAATTCGACCAGACGCGGGACCACGAATCCGGCGCCGGTCTGGTTCTCCATGCACACCAACAGGAAGAGGCAATGATGATCAAAAACAGGCTGACGGCTCTGGCTTGCGTACTGACACTGCTCGCATCCCTTGCAGGCATTTGCGACTCCGCGGCGCAATCCTATCCGACCAAGCCCGTGCGCCTAATGGTCGGATTCGGGACTGGTGGCGGTGCGGACATCACCGCTCGGATCGTCGGCAGCAAGCTGACCGAGCTATGGGGACAACCGATCAACGTGGAGAACCGCCTCGGCGCGGGCGGCACGCTCGCTGCCACGATCGCAGCCCAGTCGCCCGCAGACGGCTATACGTTGTTCATGTGCAATATCGCCACGCACGGCATCGCGCCTTCCCTCTACAAGAAACTTTCTTACGATGCGGTCAGGGACTTCACGCCGGTCTTGCTCCTCGGCATCACCCCGAACGTGTTGGTGGTCCATCCTTCCGTACCTGCGGTGACTGTGGCGGAGTTCATACGGTATGCAAAGGCGAACCCCGGCAAGTTGAGCTACGGCTCCTCGGGTGTCGGTTCGTCCCCGCACCTGGGGGTGGAACTGTTCAAGTACATGGCGGGCGTCAACCTCGTACATGTGCCGTACAAGGGCGGTGGCCAATCCGGAGTCGACCTGGTGGGCGGGCAGATTCAGGTCCTCATCACCAACCTTCCCGAGCAGATCGGTTACATCAAAGCGGGGCGCGTGCGCGCACTCGGCGTTTCCACCCTGAAGCGCGCGGCCCTTCTGCCCGATGTGCCCACTATCGCCGAGGCGGGCGTGCCGGGCTACGAGGTGACGGTGTGGCAGGGCATCTGCGCGCCGGCCGGACTGTCACGGGACCTGCTGCAGAAAATAAACGCCGATTTCATCAAGGCGATCACTAGCCCGGATACGAAGCAGCGCCTGGCCGAGCAGGGCATCGAAGCTGCGCCTAACACCCCGGAGCAGTTCGCCGCGTTCATTCAGGCCGAGGTCGTCAAATGGGCGAAGGTTGTAAAGGAATCGGGCGCGACCGCGGAGTGAAGCGAGACCCGCGTCCGGCGCACGCCGCTATTGGTGACCTCACAAGACAGGTGTAGCCTGTTCCCGCAGCGCGTCCAGCCGCCAAGCAGTCATCGGCTAGTTGCATGTCCGCGACGCAGGGCAGCACACACATGGAGGGAGCCCCATGAATTTTCCCCGCCGCACATTCCTGAATTTGGCCGTGGGCGCCACCGCGGGTGCCGCTGCGTTGGCGGCCGTGCCCCGCATTGCACGGGCGCAAGCCTATCCATTACGGCCGGTGCGCATCGTCGTCGGCTTCCCCCCCGGAGGGGCTACCGACATCCAGGCGCGCTTGATGGGTCAATGGCTGTCGGACCGCCTCGGCCAGCAATTCATCGTTGAGAACCGCCCCGGCGCCAGCGGCAACATCGGGACCGAGGCGGTTGCCAAGGCACCTGCGGATGGCTACACGCTGCTGCAAGTCGTTACCCCGCATGCGATCAATGCCGCGCTCTACACCAATCTCAATTTCGACTTCGTCCGGGACATCGCCCCGGTCGTCTGCGCCGCGCGGCTGTCCTACGTCGTCGTGGTGCATCCGTCCGTGCCCGCCAATACGATCCCTGAGTTCATCGCCTATGCCAAGGCCAACCCGGGCAAGATCAACTACGGGTCGGCCGGCAGCGGCACTCCGCAAAACATTTCCTGCGAACTCTTCAAGATGATGACCGAAGTGAATTTGGTCCACGTCCCGTACAAGGGCGGCGCGCCTGCGGTCGTCGATCTGATCGCCGGCCACGTGCAGGTGGTTTTCGCTCCGGTGTCGGAATCGATCCAACAGATCAAGGCCGGCAAGCTGCGCGCCCTGGCAGTAACGACCGCGTCGCGGTTGAACGTGTTGCCGGACGTTCCGGCGATCGCAGAGTTCGTTCCTGGTTATGAGGCCAGTGGATTTGCGGGTATCGGCGCGCCCAGGAACACCCCGGCCGAAATCATCGCCACGCTGAACAAGGAGCTCAATGCCGGCCTCGCCGATAGCAAAGTCCAGGCACGAATCGTCGAGCTGGGCGGCACAGTGCTTGGGGGCTCGCCTGCGGAATTCGGGGCCATCATTTCAGATGCCACAGAAAAGTGGGCAAGGGTGATCAAGTTCGCGGGCATCAAGGCTAGTTAGGGCCGGTCGCTCAGGTCGCCTCGCGGGCCTTGATATTGAGAATTGTATGATTCTTGTGCGCTGCCGCACGGACGGGCGCGGGGCCGCCGGGCAAGATGCACGCATGAAAACCCAAACCTCGGTAGCACAGATCCCCACGCCGTTCGCGACGATCTATTCGCAGTGGCTCGATTCTTTCCGGGCGATGTTGCCCGGCCAGTCGTCGGTCGCGCCAAACGCGCCGATGCCCAATGAAGTGCAGGTTGCGACCAAGCAGAAGAGCGAGGGCGGCAGCGTCAAGCCGGCTCCGGCCGCCAAGAAGAAGGCCGCGCTGAAGGCCCGGCCTGCAGGAAAAACGAAAAAAGCCGTGTCCGCGCCAGCGCGGGGCCGACGCAAGCTGACCGGGAAGAAAAAGAAGTAACGCGGGGGGCGGCAGCTTCCTGCCGCTTCCCTTGAATCACCGCTATGGGTCGAAAGCGGACAGTGCCCGCGATTGCCCAATCATTTTCTGCCGCCTGAATTCTTGCCCGCGTCCTCGTTGGATTCCACGCTGGCTTTAACCCGCTCCTCCAGCTCGCCGCGTTCGTCCAGCGCGGCCAGCACCTGGGACGGATTCATCGATTGCTGCAGTGCTGCCGCATCGGGATCATGGCGGTCCCTGACATTGGGCAAATCGCGCCGCAACTCTTCCATCAGGTCGATCAGCTTGGCGACTTTCTGCTCGGTCAATAGCGTCACTTTCAAGTCAAGATGCTCCCGCTGTTCGGCGAGCCTGGCGAACCGGTGCTGCTTGCTCAAAACCACGGTTGCTGTCAGCAGCGCGCCCAAACCGACGATCCCCTGCAGCCAGAAATACGGCGGCGGATCGAATTGAGCCATGCCCAACTGGCGCAATGCGACGTTGGCGAATATCCAGAGCCCCACCAAGAGCAGAATCAATGCCAGATAAACCGGCTTCGCAATGAACCTGCTGATGCGCTCCAGGATGCGTTGCGGGCGGCTGATCTTTTGCTCTTCCCGCGAGTAGAACTCCAGAATGGCCTCGATATTCTGGCTGACCTGGTCGCGTTCGGAATCGGATGACGACTCCCGGACATCCGGCGGCGACACTGGCGGGACGGCACGGTTGGGTTTCATCGGCTAGTCAGTTTATTTTCTTCCGCTACCGGTGAATGTGTTCCGGGCCTTCGGTGCCAACGGTGCGCTCGTAGTGTCCTTCGCCGTTCTTCACGTACTTGGTCATCCCCAGCTCCTTGACCCTGGCGTCGGAAGTCGAAAACTTCCCGCCGAGCGCCACCGCGCTTATCCGTCGCTCGCAAGGTTGGTTGCACGTCGGGCAGGCCGTGAGCTTGTCGTCCGCAAGCTTCTGGTACACCTCGAAGGTGCCGTGGCACTTGTCGCAGGCACCCGATGTGGGCGAATAGTCATAGAGCGGCATTGCGCGAGTTTACCCCCTACTCGGCTGAAATCTTCGCCGCCCGCACCACCTTGCCCCACTTCTCCGCCTCGGCGCGGATGAACGCGCCGAAGGCCTCGGGCGTGCCGCCGCCCACCTGGCTGCCGTCGTTGACGATCAGGTCGCGCAGCGCCGGCTGGGTCAGCATGAGGTTCAGCTCGCGGTTGAGGCGCTCGACGATCTCGCGCGGTGTCCTGGCGGGCACGATCACGCCCTGCCAGTTGTAGGACTCGAAGCCCGGCACGCCGGCTTCGGCCATGGTCGGAACATCGGGCAGCACGGCGAGCCGCTTGGTCGAGGTCACGGCAAGCGCGCGGATCTTGCCGGCCTTGACCGAGGGGAGCGCCGCATAGCCCAGCTCGAACATCATCGGCACGTGGCCGGCCAGGACGTCGGCCGCCGCCGGCGCGCCGCCCTTGTAGGCGACGTGGACGATGTCGATGCCGGCAGCCTGCTTGAGCATTTCGCCCGAGAGGTGGTGCGCGCCACCCACGCCCGACGAGCCAAAGGCGATCTGGCCGGGTTTCGCTTTCGCCAGCGCGATCAGCTCCTGCACGTTCTTCGCCGCCAGGCCCGGTCCCGCGGTGAGGATCAGCGGGCTGTTCTCGATCAGGATCACCGGCGCGACGTCCCTGAACGGATCGTAGGGCAGCTTCTTCATAAGGCTCGGGTTGACCGCGAGCGCGGCGAGGTTGCCCGAGCCGATGGTGTAGCCGTCGGGCGCGGCCTTGGCGATGTAGTCGGTGCCGAACACGCCGCCCGCGCCGCCCTTGTTCTCGATGATGACCGGCTGGCCGAGCACCTTGTTGAGCTCCGCGCCGATCTTGCGCGCGCGGATGTCCGCAAACCCGCCCGCGGCGTAGGGAACGATGAAGGTGATCGGCTTCGAGGGCCACGCGGTTTGCGCGTTGGCAGCCGCCGAAATAGCGCACGCCAGGGCGAGCGCCGTGAATCGTATGGAGGCTGTCATTTGTTGCGCTCGATCCACGCCAGCAGCCAGTCGGCGATCTCGAGGCTGTTCCTGTCCTGCATGAGCATGTGCGAGCCGCCCTTCATGCCGATCTCCGGCAGCACCACGTTCTGCGCCCGGCCGCCAGCCTTGTTTACCGCCTCAACGAAGGCGCGGCACATCTTGAGGCGCGGGGCCCAGCGCGGCGCGAGGTCGACGTAGTCGCCCCACAAGACGAGGACCGGCATCTTGGTGTACGGGGTCATGTCGCCGGTCGCGGCCGGGCACGCACCGGGCTCGATCGACACGATCGCCGAAATGCCTTTGGTGTTCATCGCCGCGACCTGGAACGGGTAGATCCCCGACTGCGAATGGCTCATGAGCACGGTGCCATCGAGCTTGATCGCCAGCTCGGACAGCGCAACCACGGTCGGGTTGGGCGTTGGCATCGTCGCATTCCAGTCGAGCACCATTTGCTTCCAGAATTCCGGCAGCGCCTCCAGCGGGTACTGCATGCCGGGGAAGACTTTCGGGTACTCGGGCCCGAAGCGGAAAATCGCCCAGGCCGCTTCCTGCCCGGCTGAAAAAACGGCAGGCAGCGTGTCGGCCGCGCCCTTGCCGCGCTTCACGTTGTTGATGGCCGAGGGATTCGCCGCCGACCGCCCGCGCGAAACCTGGTCGATCACATACACGGCATGGCCCTGGCGCAAGAAGTACTCGTCCCAGCCCATGCGCCCGTCCGGCGTGGTCTCCCAGGTCTTGCCGGTGAGGCAGCAGCCGTGGATCAGCGTGATCGGGCGGCCGACGGTTGCGAACGGCACCTGGTAGTGGACGTACATTTGCTCGACGGCGATGGTGCCCGATGGGGCGTAGGCAGGCAGCGTCGACAGGTTGTCCGACTGGATGCTGCGGCCGCCGACAAAGAAGCTGCCCTGCTTCGCGATCGTGAGAGGGCCGTCGGCCGGGATGACCTGGTGGGCGCAGCCCGAAGCCAGGGCGGCGAGGAAGGAAAGGATCAGGCTGCGCATTGGAAGTTCCCGAATATTTTTGTCATTATTGGCATTTAAATTGCCATAAGAATGGCTACTTAAATGGATATACGAATTTTAAAGTTTGACTTTAATGCGCCCAGGGTCAGTTCACGGCGAGGTACTCCCGCACCCGGCGCAGCTCCGGCCGGGAGTCCGACGACCCCGCCTGGGCGGCCACGCGCTTGAAATAGACGCGCGCCTTGTCCTTGTCGCCCGCCTCTGTCGCGGCGAGGCCGGCGCCGTACAGCGCGCGAAGGCGATTCGGGTCGCGCACCTGCGAGCGCTCGTATTCGGCCAGCGCCTCGGCCGCCCGGCCGCTTTCGATGAGCATGTCGCCCAGCAGCTCGCGCGCCGGAATGAGCCGACCGGGCGAGACCGCGCTCTTTTCGCTCTGGTCCTCGAGGTCTGCCGAAGCGCGCATGAGTTCGAGCGCCTCGCTGCGCTTGCCGGAGGCAAAAGCCGACCAGGCCTCGGCCCCCATCGACTGGACCTTCACCTCGGTCGCCCAGTAGTCGTTCTTCGTGGCGCGCAGGTCCTTGGCGATGTCGGCAAGGTCTGCGGCGGCCTTCGCCGCAGTGGCTGCGTCGTCGCTG
>JBBQNG010000060.1:0-18163 GCA_038329645.1 Burkholderiales bacterium | reverse complement strand
CGGGATTCGGCTGGTTCTGGCGCCTCGACCAGACCCTTTACGACGCCGCGCTGGTGCTAAAGCACCGTCCCGCGCCGGACGATATCGTCATCGTGGCCATCGACCAGCAGAGCCTCGACCAGGTCGGGCGCTGGCCCTGGCGCCGCGCGATCCACGCGACGCTCCTCGACCGCCTGACCGACGCGGGCGTCAAGGGCGTGGCCTTCGACATCCTGCTCGCCGAGCCCGACCGTGCGGACGTGGCCGGCGACGAAGCGCTGGCAAAGGCGATCCGCCGCAGCGGCAAGGCGGTGCTGCCCGTGATCATGGAAGCTTCGCCGGGCGGGCAGCTGCGCGAGGTCGCGCCGGCGCCGATGTTCGCCGCAGGCGCGGCGGCAATCGGCCACGTGCATATCGAGCTGGATGCGGACGGCATCGCGCGCAGCCTGTACCTGCGCGAAGGGCTGGCGGGCGGAGAACGCCAATACCTGCATCTCGCTGCAGCGCTTGCGGCTCTGGATCCCAAGGGCGCTGGCGAACTGCCGGGCCAGCGGCGCGGGTCGGCGACCGAGAACCAGAAGGGACTGTGGCTGCGCGACCACTGGGTCCATATCGCTTTTCTCGGCCCGGCGGGGCACTTCCGAAGCGTGTCGTACGCGGACGTGCTGCGCGGCTCGGTGCCCAGGGAAGCGCTGGCCGGCAAGCTGGTCCTCGTTGGTGCCACAGCTGCCGGCATGATGGACGCGTATCCCACGCCCGTTTCAGGCTATGGCCGCTCGATGCCGGGGGTGGAGCTGTCGGCCAACGTGGCAGCGGGCCTGCGCGGCGCCGGCTTCATCTCGATCGTGCCGCTGGCAATCCAGGTCCTGGTTTCCGCCATCCTGGTGCTCCTGCTGATGGCCGCGTACCTGCGCATGTCGGCGCGGCGCGGCCTGCTGGTCACCGGCCTGGCCATCGTCGGCGTGTTCGCGGCCGCGTTGCTGGTGCTCGTCGTGACCGGCTGGTGGTTCGCGCCGTCGGCGCTCATGTTCGGCCTTGCGGCCTGCTATCCGGTGTGGAGCTGGCGCCGGCTGGAAGCGGCGCAGCGCTATATGGACGAGGAGCTCGCCGCCGCGGCGCGTGAGCCCGAGCTGCTGCCGTTCGCCGCGCCGATGTCGCGCGGCAAGAAAAGCGCGATGTCCGACGAGGTGGAGGGGCGCATCGAGGAAGTGCGCCGCGCCTCCGCGCGCGTGCGCGACATGCGCCGCTTCGTCGGCGACACGCTGGACGGGTTGCCCGAAGCCGCGGTGGTCGTCGATACGGAACTGCGCATCACGCTCGTCAATGCGCAGGCCGCGAGCCTCATCGGCAAAGCCGCCGTCGTGCTGAGCGGCAGGCGCGTTTCGGAAGTCCTCGCCGAAGTGCTGGCGCAGGGTGCACCCGATTGGAACACGCTGCTCGCCAAGGCGCCGCTCGCGTTCGAGGCGAAGCACACCGACAAGCGCGACCTGTTCGTCTCGGTGGTGCCGTTCTCCGGCTCAGGCGGCGAGCGCCGCGGCCTGCTCCTCAGCCTGGTGGACGTCTCGGTGCTCAAGGAATCCGAGCGCAAGCGCGACGAATACATGCGCTTCCTCTCGCACGACCTGCGCTCGCCGCTGGTTTCCATCACCGCGATGCTCGACCTGCGCGAACTCGCGCCCGAGACCCAGAAGGAAAACTTCTTCGCGAGGATCCGGGCAAGCGTGGAGCGCTCGCTCACGCTGGCCGAGGATTTCGTCCAGCTCGGGCGGGCCGAGGCGATCGACGAGTCGCGCTTTACCGGGGTCGACCTCGTCGACCTCATGACCAGCGCGATCGACGAGGCCGAATCGCAGTCCTACTCGAAGGACATCGCGCTCAAGCTGGCTTTCGCGCCGGAGGCGGCGCTGACCCGCGGCGTGCGCGACGTGCTGTTCCGCGTGTTCATCAACCTGCTGAGCAACGCGATCAAGTACAGCCCGGCGAACACGCGCATCGAATGCACCATCGAGCCCGAGGGCGACCGCTGGCGCTGCACTTTCGCCGACCAGGGCTACGGCATCGAGGCCGGGGACCTGCCGAAGCTGTTCGACCGCTTTGAGCGGCTCGAGGCGGCCAAGCGGCGCGGCGAAAGGGGCGCGGGGCTGGGACTCGCCTTTGTGAAGACGGCTATCGAGAAGCACGGCGGGAGGGTCGAAGTCACGAGCGAACCCGGCAAGGGCTCGCGCTTCATCGTCTTCCTGCCGGTCCTGCGCTGACTACTTGGCGGGATCCGCCGCGGGAGCGGGGGCGGGCGCCGGTTCAGCGGCGGGAGGCGCGGCAGGCGGCGGTGCGGCGGGCGCAGGCTCGAGCGAAAGCACGAGGTCGGCAAGCGTGTCGCGGCCTTCGAGCCCCAGGTCGTCGATGCCGCGCACCTTGAGAAAGTAGGCCCCGTTGTCCAGCTCCGGCAGCAGGATCTCGTTGGTGGCGAGCAGCGTTTCGGCGATCACGTCGGCGAAGTCGGCCTTGCGCGCCACCAGCAGGCGGTAGCGCACGGCGCCCGCCAACCGGGTGAAATTGAGGCGCACCGGGCGGCGCACCCAAAGGCGGATGCCCGTCCATAGGCGCGGCGCGGGCAGCAGCGCGCGCGGCGCGAGCGGCGCCTGGCCTTCGGCGACGCGCGTCCCGAAACCCTCCTGCACGGCGACGCTGCCGAGGTTGCCGGTGTCGTTCACCTGCACGGTGCCTTCGATCACTTCGCTGGTCGCGGTGCGCTTCTCGTCGTCGGCCACCACGCGGAACCTGGTGCCGCGCACGGCGGCGACTGCAATCGGCGTGCGCACTTCGAAGCGCGCGCCGCCGGGGCTGCGCTTGGCGACGGCCGCCTCGACCCGGCCGTTCTTGAGCGTGAACTGTGCGTCCGCTGCCGGCGCGAGCGGAGATTTCTTCACTCCTTCGATCGCCATGTCGCTGCCCGGCTGCAGCACGAGCGTCGAGCCGTCGGAGAGCTTGATGGTCACGTAGCCGTCGCGCCCGGTCTTGAAGTCGTCGCCCGGGGCGAGCTTGGCGCCCGCCCTCAGCGGCTGGCCCTTGGACTGCACATCGCCCTCCACATGCGCGAGCGTGATGCTGTTGGCGTCCTCCTTCATCCAGTTCTCCGGGATGCGGATGACCTGGCCGGGCGCGATCTGGTCCTTGTCGCGGAGCTTGTTGTGCTCCCAGAGGGCGCGCTGTACCTCGTGCCGCTGGCCTTCGATGAGGTAGCGGCGGGCGATGCCGATCATCGTGTCGCGCGGCTGGGCTTTGTATTCGATATCTACAGAAGGAACCGGCAGGCCTCCGGCCGGCTGGGCAACTGTCGATGCGGGCAGGCCGAATGCGAGGAGGGCGGCCAGGAGGACCCTGGCAAGGGTTGCGTGCATGTCTGCGCTCTGGGGGGACGCCGAATTATGCCTCGCGCGCATGAGGCAAGACCGTAAATATCTGTAATCTTCTGGTCTTGCCAACAGGGCCGGAGGATGCATGGGCTGCATAGACCTGCGCGAATGGATCGCGCTGCTGGAAAAGGAAGGCGAGCTCCACCGCATCGCCGCCAAGGTGGACTGGGACTGCGAGATCGGCACCATATCGAGGTGCGTGCTCGAGAAGCAGGGTCCTGCTCTGCTCTTTGAGAACGTGAAGGACCACGAAAAGACCATCGGCCGCAAGGTGTTCTGCGGTGGTATCGGCACGCGCGCCCGCCTCAACCTCGCCCTCGGTTTCCCCAAGTCTGCGACGAACAACGAGATCGTCCAGCACGTCATGAAGAAGAACCGCGAGCAGATCGAGCCGGTGGTGGTCGCAACCGGCCCGGTGAAGCAGAACATCATCAAGGGCAAGGATGTCGACCTCCTCCAGTTTCCGGTGCCGAAGTGGCACTACCTCGAAGGCGGGCGCTACATCAACACCTACGCCTGCATCGTCACCAAGGATCCGGACACCGGCATCCAGAACGCGGGCATCTACCGCGGCATGGTCGGCAAGAAAAACACCATCCCGTCGCTGCTCATCAAGGGCGGTCAGCACTGGGGCCAGCATTTCGCCAAGTACGCCGACCGTGGCGAGAAAATGCCGGTGGCCTGCGTGATCGGCTGGGACCCGATCATGGGCTTCCTCGGCGGCAGCCCGCTGCCGGCGGGCGTGTCGGAGTTCGCGGTGCTCGGCGCGTACCGGGGTGAGGCAGTCAAGATGGTCAAGTGCGAGACCGTCGACCTCGAAGTGCCGGCGAGCTGCGAGATGGTGATCGAGGGCTTCATCGACCCCGATCCGGAGACCTACGAGATCGAAGGCCCTTTCGCCGAATTTACCGGCTACGTATCAGACCTGCCGACGCCGCGGCCGACGATCGAAGTCAGCTGCATCATGCACAGGGATGATCCCATCCTGCGCGGCACGCAGGAGGGCAACATGCCGGGCTCGTTCAGCGAGAACGCGGTGATCTCCTCTGCACAGCGCGCCGGGATCGCCTGGAACATCCTCAACGCGGCCGGCGTGCCCGGCGTGCAGGACGTCTACTGCGACCCGATCACCTGCGGCATCAACGTCTACATCAAGATCAGGAAGACCTACCAGGCGCAGCCCAAGCAGGTTGCGGCGGCGTTGTGGGGCGCAGGCGCAGGGCAGGGCCGCTACAAGCACGTGTTCGTGTTCGAGGACGACATCGACGTCTCGAACTACCAGCAGATCGACTGGGCACTGGCGTACCGCATGAACGCGTCCACCGAGGGCATCACCATGTTCCCCGGGTTGCTTGGCCACGCGCTCGATCCCAGCACGCCGCTGGAAGAGCGCGACGTGCAGCAGCTCGGCGCCGGCACCTGGACGCGGGTGCTGTTCGACGCTACGCGCAACTGGCACTTCAAGCGCCGGAAGGAATGGAACAACGAGCGTTTCCCGCCGACCGTCGAGCCGCATCCCGACCACCGCGCGATGGTGGAGAAGCGCTGGAAGGAATACGGCCTGTAGGTGGATCAAATGCGCGTCGATGCAATCACGCTCGAGCTGATCTGGACCAGGATGATCTCGATCGTCGACGAGGCCGCCGCCTCGCTTGTGCGCACGTCGTTCTCCACCATCGTGCGCGAATCCAACGACTTCGCATGCGTGCTGACCGATGCCTCCGGACAGTCGCTTGCCCAGGCGACCGACAGTGTGCCCTCGTTCATCAACACCGTTCCGCGCACGATCCGCCATTTCCTCGCCGACTATCCAGCCGAGACCCTGCGGCCCGGCGACATCATGATCACGAACGACATCTGGATGGGGACCGGCCACCTGCCGGACATCACCGTCGCCAAGCCGATTTTCCACAAGGGACGCCTGGCCGGCTTCGCGGGGTCGGTCGCGCACGCACCCGACATCGGCGGGCGGCAGCGCTCCGCCGACGCGCGCGAAGTGTTCGAGGAAGGCCTCCAGATTCCGGTCATGAAAGTCATGAACGCAGGGGTCATGGACGCGACGTTCGAGCGCATCCTGCGCAAGAACGTGCGCGAGCCCGACCAGGTCATGGGCGACCTGTACGCCCAGTTCACGGCAATGCAGCTGATCGAGACGCGCGTCGCGGGCCTGATGGCGGAGCAGGGCCTCGACACGCTCGAGGACGTCGCGGCTGAAATCCACGGGCGGTCCGAAGCTGCGATGCGCGAAGCGATCCGGCAGGTCCCGGAGGGCGTGTACCGCCAGACGATGGTCAGCGACGGCTTTGCCGAGCCGATCGTGCTCGAGATGGCGATGACGGTAAAAGACGGGCGCATCCTGGTCGATTTCGCCGGCAGCGCAGCGCAGGTGCCGATGTCGATCAACGTGTGCCTCGCGTACACCTCGGCGTATACGTCCTACGGGGTGCGCGCAGTGCTGCTGCCCAACGTGCCCAACAACGAGGGCGTCCTGAGGCCGATCGAGGTCACCGCGCCCAAAGGATCCATCCTTAACTCGCAGCCACCGGCCGCGGGCGGTGCGCGCGCGCTGGTCGGCCATTTCCTGCCGATGATGGTCATCCGCGCCCTGGCCGATGCAATGCCCGAGCGGGTGATCGCGACGGTCGGCTCGCCGCTCTGGTGCGTGAACCTCGCCGGGACGCGTCCCGGGGGCGGGAGTTTCGCCAACATCTTCTTCATGAACGGCGGTTACGGCGCCTCGCATTGCCGCGACGGCATGAACGTGCTTTCGTGGCCGAGCAACATTTCGTCGACGCCGGTGGAGATGATCGAGCAGCTCTCGCCTTTGCGCGTGCACTACCGCCGCCTCAGGACGGACGGGGGCGGCGCTGGCCGGTTTCGCGGCGGCACGGGACAGGAAATCAAGTTCGAGAACCGCTCCGCCGGCCCGATTTCGGTGACCTTTTTGGCCGAGCGCACGCGGCCCGAAGCCGCTGCCGCCGGCCTGGCCGGAGGCAGCGCGGGCGCCCCGGGCGAAGTCATCCTCGACGGCGTACGCAGCAACCCGAAGGCGCGTCACATCATCGCCGCCGGCGGCACCATCGAACTCAGGACGCCCGGCGGCGGGGGCTTCGGTCCCGCCGCCGACCGCGATCCGGAGCGCGCCGAGTCCGACCGGCTTAACGGCTACGTGTCGGCCGGGACAGGATGAACAACGCCTCGTATTCCCTTGGCATCGATATCGGCGGCACGTTCACCGACATCGTCGTGTACGCCCACGCCAGCGGCGCATCCACTTCGCACAAGGAGCTGACCACCGGCGACGCCCCGCACCGCGGCGTGATCAACGGGGTGCGCAAGCTCTTCGAGCGCGAGAAGATAGCCTACGCCGGCGTCAACCGCGTGATCCATGCGACGACGCTGTTCACGAATGCGCTGATCGAGCGCAAGGGCGCGCGCACCGGGCTGATCACGACCGCCGGTTTCCGCGACACGCTCGAGATGGCGCGCGAGAACAAGTACGAGCTCTACGACCTGCATATCGAGATGCCCCGGCCGCTGGTTGCGCGGCATCTGCGCCTCGAGGTCGATGAGCGGATCGGCCCGGACGGCGCGGTCGTTACGCCGCTCGACGAAGCGGGCGTGCTGGCCGCGGCCGAAGCGCTCCTGCGCCAAGGCGTTACATCGGTGGCCATCGTTTTCCTGCACGCGTACGCCGACGGCGCGCACGAGCGCCGCGCGAGAGACTTGATCCGCGAGGCCCACCCGGGTCTCTTCGTCTCGATCTCGTCCGAGGTTTCTCCGCAGATCCGCGAGTACGAGCGCACCACGACCACGGTTGCGAATGCCTACATCACGCCCCTCGCCGCCGGGTACTTCGAACTCATGATGCGCGAAATCGCGGGGCTCGGCATCCGCTCGCCGCTGTTCATGATGCTGTCCAACGGCGGCCTCACGCACGTGGACGAAGCCAAGCGCGTGCCCATCCAGCTGCTCGAGTCCGGCCCGGCGGCGGGGGCCCTCGCGGGTTCGTTTTTCGGCAATCGCTCGGGCGTCCGGGATGTGCTGGCCTTCGACATGGGCGGTACGACCGCCAAGCTCGCCATCATCGAGGACTGCACGCCGCTGATCGGCTACCGTTTCGAGGCGGGACGCGAAAAGCGCCTCACCAAGGGCAGCGGGATGCCGATCTCGATCTCGACCATCGAGCTGATCGAGATCGGGGCCGGCGGCGGCAGCATCGCGCACCTCGACCAGCTCGGCCTGCTCAAGGTGGGTCCCGAAAGCGCGGGTGCGGTGCCGGGCCCCGCGTGTTATGGCCGCGGGGGCGAGCAGGCTACGGTGACGGATGCCAACCTCGTCCTCGGCTACCTCGATCCGAGCGCCTTTGCCGGCGGCACGATGTCGATCGATCTCGCCAAGGCCACGGCCGCCATCGCCAGGATTGCGGACAAGTCGGGCATCGGCGTTCCTGAGCTCGCGTGGGGCATCTATTCGATCGTCAACGAGAACATGGCCGCCGCAGCGCGCGTGCACGTTGCGGAGCGCGGCCACCATGCGGCCAAGTTCGCGCTGCTGGTGACCGGGGGCGGCGGCCCGCTGCACGGCTGCGAGGTGGCGCGCCGGCTGGGGATCCGGAAGGTCGTGTGCCCGCCTGGCGCGGGCGTGGCCTCAGCACTGGGGCTGCTCATGGCGCCCGCTCGGATCGATCGCATGGCGACCATCGCGAAGCCTCTCGGTCGGCTGGACTGGGCGCAGTTCGAATCGGCCTACCAGCGACTCGAAGAAGACGCGCGCAGCGTGATCGCCGCCACGCTGGCCGACGCAAAAGTAAAGCCGTCGATCGCGCGCGCCGCGGACCTGCGCTTTGTCGGGCAGGGATTCGAGATCGTCACCGACCTGCCCGCCGGGCCCTATGCCGAAGCGTCGGGGCCCGCAATCCGTGAAACGTTCCTGTCCGCTTATCGGCAGACGTTCGGTCATGTCCCGCCCGGCGGGGAGATCGAGGTCGTGAATATCCGTGTCGCGGCCACGGCTGTGGCCGGGAACACCGAGCTCAGCGTACGGGGGGCGGCCATTTCCGGCGCGAGCGCGGTTCGCGGCACTCGCAAAATCTGGGTGAGTACCCTGTCCGCGTTCGCCGAGGTTCCCGTGTACGAGCGCGATGCGCTTTCCATCGGGCAGGTCGTGGCGGGACCCGCCGTGATCCAGGAAGCATCGTCGACGCTGGTCCTGCCTGCGGGGGCGCGCGCAAAGGTCGATTCGAGCGGAAGCGTCACGGTAGATCTCGAGGTTGCCGCCGCAGGCTAGGGGACGGAGGGTTCGTTGACAACGCCGGCCCAGGTAGTTGACAATGGAAACTATCTTCCCCAACAGCCGCTCCCAGAGCGGATCTAAGGCCATGTTACCTCTTCAAGACCTCGTCATCCTCGACCTCGCACGCGTGCTCGCGTGCCCGTTCGCCAGCATGATCCTGGCGGAGCTCGGCGCAACCGTGATCAAGGTGGAGCAGCCCGGGACAGGGGATGAGACGCGCAGCTTCGAGCCGCAGCTCGCGCTCGACAGCGCGTACTACTTCGCCTGCAACCGCTCCAAGTCCTCCATCACGGTGAACCTGCGCTCGAAGGAGGGCCAGCAGGTGATCCGCGACCTGGCGGCCAAGTCCGACGTGTTCATGGAGAATTTCCCGGCGGGGACGTTCAAGCGCTACGGCCTCGATTACGCTGCAGTGTCCGCCCTCAACCCCAGGCTCGTCTATGTCTCGTGCACGGGTTTCGGCCAGACCGGGCCGTACAAGCACAAGAAGGGCTACGACACGGTGTTCCAGGCGATGGGCGGCCTGATGAGCCTCACCGGCGAGAAAGGCGGCGGGCCGGTCAAGCCCGGGCTGCCGGTGGCGGACCTGACCTCGGGCCTGTGGGTGGCCATCGCAATCCTCGCTTCGATCGCCGGCCGCGAGAAGACCGGGAAAGGCTGCTACGTGGATTTCTCGATGCTCGATGCGCAGGTGAGCCTGCTGACCTTGGCGGCCGCACGGTACTTCGCGCTCGGCGAAGTGCCGCCGCGCCTGGGCACAGAGCATCCGGGCCGTGTGCCCACGGCGACCTTCTGCTGTAGCGACGGAAAATATCTCCACATCACCGCGAGCGACCAGCACTGGGCGCCGCTGTGCAAGGCCGTTGGGCTGGAGGAATGGGGCGCGCAGGATCAATTCTCGGACAATGCGAAGCGCGTCGCCAATCGCGCGGAGATCATGCCGAAGCTCACGCAGGCGATCGTCGGCTGGAAGCGCGGCGCGCTGATCGCCGCGCTCGACTCAGTCGATGTCCCCGTCGGCCCGGTCAACGACGTGGCCGAGATTCTCAACGATCCGCATGTGGCCGCGAGAGGACTGGTGCGCGGCTTCGACTATCCCGGGGTCGGCGCGTTCAAGGGACTTGGCCTGCCCTACAAGTTCGAAGGCTTCGACGATCCAAGCTTCGGCCGGCCGCCGACGTTGGGCGAGCACACCGACGAAGTCCTCACGACGCGCCTGGGTTACAGCGCCGAGAAAATCGCCCTGCTGCGCGAGGCCAAGGCGCTGTGAGCGACGCCGTGCTCTATGCCGTGGCCGGCGGTGTGGCGACGATCACGCTGAACCGCCCGGAGTCGCGCAACGCGCTCAACCTCGCAATGTGCGAAGGACTGGCTGCGACGGCAAAGGCGGCGTCGGCCGATCCAGCAATCAAGCTCGTGCTCGTGCGCGCCCAAGGCAGCGTGTTTTGCGCGGGCGCCGACATCAAGGAGCGCCAGGGCATGGACGAGGCGCAGGTGCGCTCGCGGCGCGGCAAAGGGTTCGAGGCTTACGCCGAGCTGGAAGCGCTGCCCATGCCGGCGATTGCAGTCGTAGAAGGGCCGGCGGTCGGCTCGGGCTGCGAGATCGCTTCGAGCTGCGATTTCATCGTCGCAACGCCCGCGGCCTCTTTCCGCACGCCCGAAGCGCTCCGCGGCACCGTGGGCGCAACCCAGCGCCTGGCGCGGGTGCTCGGTAAGCGCCTGGCGAAGGACATGATGTACACCGGGCGGACGCTCACTGCCGATGAAGCGTTGGCGCACGGGCTGGTGGCGCGCCTGGTCGAGGCGGACGAGCTCGATGCAGTGCTGGCTTCCATCGTCAAGACCATCACGGAGGCGCCGCAAGGCGCGCTGCGCCTCGCCAAGCGCACCATGGACCGTGGCGTCGAGCTCGATCCCAAGGGCGCGCTGGCCGCCGAGATCGAAGCCATCGAGGAGC
Source organism: Burkholderiales bacterium (assembly GCA_038329645.1). Taxonomy (GTDB): domain Bacteria; phylum Pseudomonadota; class Gammaproteobacteria; order Burkholderiales; family SG8-39; genus SZAS-79. The sequence continues at coordinate 7,519 of JBBQNG010000060.1, read as the reverse complement.
AGCTCGCCGCGGGGCAGTGGATGGGCAGGTCTTGAGGAACGCGGCGTGACCTGGCAGGCGGCAACCCTCGGCGAGGTGCTCGAGCGGCAGGCGAAGGCGCGCGGCACCTCGGAAGCGCTGGTCACCGACAAGGCCCGGCTCACGTACTCGCAGCTCGATTCGCAAGCAAGACTGGTTGCGGCGGGGATGCAGGCGATGGGGCTTGGCAAGGGCGACCACGTCGGCATCCTGATGGGGAACGACGCCGAGTGGGTGAGGCTTTTCTTCGGCGCCGCAATCCTTGGCTGTGTTACCGTCCCGGTCAACACGCGCTTCAAGGCCGCCGAGCTGGCCTATTGCCTCCAGCAGGCCGACTGCAAGGCCCTGTTCTACACGGGACGGTTCCTCGGCATCGACTACGCCGCGATGGTCGAGGAAGTGCGGCCCGGGCTGCCCAAGCTTCGTTACGCGGTGAACGTGGACCAAGGCATGCCCCGGGGCGAAGCGATCGCCGGCCTCGGCGCCAGGGTGAAGCCCGACGATCCCTTGCTGATCCAGTTCACTTCGGGCACCACCGCTTACCCCAAGGGTGTGGTCCTCACGCACGACAACATGCTGCGGAACGCATGGGCAGCGGGCTCGCGGTTCGGCATCCGCCCGGATGACCGCTACTACAACTGCCGGCCATTCTTCCATGTCGGCGGATCCACGCTTTCGGCGCTGGCATCGCTGGTCTTCGGCGCTTGCCTCGTGACGCTGCCTTCTTTCGAGGCGGGCGCAGTGCTGAAGATGCTCGAATCCGAGCGCTGCACGCTCACCTCGGGCAACGACACGATCTTCCAGATGCTCATGGGCCACGCGGACTTCGACCCGAAGAAACTGCGCTTGCGCGGCGGCTGGGCCGCAGCGGGTCCGCAGACCATGCGCAGGATCATCGACGTGATGGGCGCGAAGGAAATCTGCGCGGCTTACGGGCTCTCGGAGGCCTCGCCCAACGTCGTCATGAGCGACTGGCGCGACCCGGAAGAGCTGCGCGTGGAGGGGCTGGCAAAGACGCATGACGGGCTCGAGCTCAGGATCCAGGCAGGCGAGATCCAGGTGCGCGGCTGGAGCGTCATGAAGGGGTATTACAACAACCCCGAGCAGACGGCCAAAGCCTTCACTGCGGACGGATGGCTGCGCACTGGCGACCTGGGCACGCTCACCGATGATGGCCGCCTGCGCATGGTGGGGCGGCTCAAGGACGTGTTCCGGGTCGGCGGCGAGAACGTCGCGCCTGCCGAAGTGGAGGAAGTGCTGCTCGCGCATCCCGCAGTACAGACCGCGCAGGTGATCGGGGTTCCCGATGCGAGGTTAGGCGAAGTGGCATGCGCTTATGCATCGCTCAAGGATGGATTGTCAGCTACCGAAGAAGAACTCATTGCATGGTGCAAGCAGCGCAGCGCCAACTTCCGCGTGCCGCGCTACCTGCGCATCGTCAAAAGCTTCGACGCGATCGGGATGACCGCGAGCGGCAAGGTGCAGAAGAACAAGCTGCGCGAGCATGCCCTGCGCGAGCTGAAGCTCGGCTGACCGGGCTCACGGAGGCAGGATCAGGACGCCTCTTCCCGCGAAAAATTCATCGAAGGGCTCGTACCGCACGAACACGTCCCTCTGGGTTGCCTCGGTGTCGCCGGATGGGTTGTGAAAGGTCACACCGGCCGACGTAGCTTCGGTCACGAGGACCAGGTGGCCGCCTTTCTTCGGCGGCGGACCCTTGAGCCAGCGGATCGAAGGATGCACCGAAGCAATGAACAGTGAGCCTGGCTGTACGATCGCAGCGAGGTCGATTGCGGCGATGCCCGTCACGACTCGCGCGTCGATATCGAAGCGGTCCTTCACCATTTTGACCAACGGCGCGTAGATCATCCCGCGCAAGGTGTCCGCTTCGATGACGTAAGCGCGGAACTCGATGCCGGCTTTCGTGAGCTCCATCGTCGGGTGCACGGTGCCGGTCCTTGCCGCGAGGATCATCTTGAGGCACGCCATGCCGCAGACGTGGTTGGCCCATTCGCCGTATTCCTCCGCCGTGGCCGCGCCGGAATTGCGCCACAGCGGATCGTCCTTGAGCTTGCGCTGACGCGAAATGAATTCGGGGGCAAGCGCCGCCGATTCCCATTGGCTGAAGTAGGGGACTTTCAACGCACGACTCCCGTGGCCACATACCGCCACCCCGGCGGCCAGCGCATCTTCACTTCGAAATCCTTCAGCCGTTTCTCGATCTTCGCCCACGGCCGGTGGAAATTCTCGTTGCGGTTGGTGATGTAGCGTCGGTGTGTCACGTAAAGGTAGAGATTCACCGGCAAGCCCCACCACGGCCAGAGCTTGGTGCCGCAGATCGCCACGCGCGCTCCCGGCGCGCCCTGCCGGAGCAGGTTATCGAGTGCGGCCTCGGACTGCATGACGTCGTGCACGTAGCTGAAGAGCAGCGCGGAAGCTTTCGCATCGAAATTGACTGCTTCTGCCGCCGACTCGAGCAGTGTCACGTTCCCCCATCCCGCTTCCGCAATGCGGCTGCGGGCGATAGCGAGCAAATCTGGCGAGTGATCGAAAGCGAGCAGGCGTCCGGTCGGCCCGACGGCGTCCATGATCGGCGCGAACGAAAATCCGGAGCCGCACCCGACGTCCATCACGGTCCCTCCGGGCTCGAGCTTGAGTGCCGCGACCGCATCGCGACGCACGCTGTTGATCAGGCGTGTTGCGCGGTCGTATTCGGCGGCAACTGCGCGGTAGTCGGCGACCGACCGGCCGGGATCAGCCGGCATCGAGCTCGGGCAGGGCCAGGTGGCGGGCGGGAAAGTTCATGCGCTACTCGATTTTGGTGCCCGAAAACTTGATCGCGTCGGCAAAGCGATCCGACTCGGATTTCATGAATGCGGCGAAATCCTCTTGCGTGGTGCCGTAGGTCTCCATGCCCAATGCCGCCAACCTATCCTTGGTCTCCTGCTTGCGCAGCGCCTTGGAGATTTCGGTGTTCAGCATCTTCACGATCTCGGGCGGTGTGCCCGAGCGCACGAGGATGCCGAACCAGGAGCGCGACAAGAACCTGGTGCCGCTGGCCTCCTCGAAAGTCGGCATGTCGGGCAGGGTGGGGCTGCGCTTGTCGGCAGCGACCGCGAGGCCAACGAGCTTGCCCGACTTCACTTGCGGGACCGCCGCGAGCAAGTCAGTCAGCATCGCCTGCACCTGGCCGCCCATCACGTCGGTCATCGCCTGCGGCACGCCCTTGTAAGGCACATGGACCATCTCGAAACCATAGGTTCTCTTGAGCAGCTCGAATGCGAGGTGGCCCGAGCTGCCGTTGCCGAACGAGGCGTACGACATCGATTTGCCCTTGGCCTTGGCGACACTGATGAAATCACGCAGGTTGGCGATGCCCAGGCCCGGGAAAACAACCAGCGCGTGCGGGTTCGACGCAGCGAGCGTTACCGGTACGAAATCCTTCTGCGGGTCGTAGGATAGCTTCGACATCAGCTGCGCATTGATGAGAAAGCTCGACGCGTTGACGAACAGCATGTAGCCGTCGGCCGGCGCTTGCGCGACTGCGGCAGCGCCTATGGTGGTGCCACCGCCGGGACGATTCTCGATTACCACCGGCTGCTTCCACGCCGCGGTGAGCTGGTCGCCGACCGCGCGCGCCATGACTTCCGACGTGCCGCCCGCCTGATAGGGGACGATGATGTGGATCGGCTTGGTCGGGTATTTCTGAGCGGCTGCTTCGAACGATAAAGCACACAGCGCAAATGCAGTGAGCGCGAAACGCCTCATGCCATTTTCCCGAGCCACGCGATGCTCTCGATCTCGACCAGTGTTTCGGCTCCGGCCAGCGAGCGCACTTCGACCAGCGTCGACGCGGGGAAGTCGCCGGTGAAGAATTCGCGGCGCGCGCGCCAGACTTCGGTGTTCTTCTTGATGTCGACCATGAATATCGTCATCTTGACGAGGTTGTCCATCGTGCCGCCCGCGGCTTTCAGGATCCGCTCGATGCGCGCGAAGATCTGCTTCGCCTGGGTGTATTCATCGGCGCCGACGAGGGACTTGCCGCCTTCGAACGGGCGCGCGACCTGGCCCGAGATGTAGAGCGTGTCGCCGGTACGGATCGCGTTGGACCACAGCCCCGCGGCGGCTTCGGCGAGATCGGGGACATTGACCTTGGTTCTGGGCATTGCGGGCTCCTTGGCGGGTATGGGTGAAACCAGTGTATCCGCGCCGGGCGCCAGCCTGCCACAAACATAGCGAACCGCCCCGCGCTGCGCGCGTCCGGTTCTGGCGACAATACCCGGTGCGGCGTTCAACAATTCGAAGGATTCGACATGAGCTTGCAGGTCAATCGCCCGGAAACCGTTGCCGAGGTCACCGCGGCCTTTCGCCGCTACGAGAAGGCATTGATGGAAAACGATGTCGCCACTCTCAACGAGCTCTTCTGGGATTCGCCGCATACGATCCGCTACGGCCTCGCAGAGCAGGCGTACGGGCACGCGGCGATCGCAGGCGTAAGGGCGGCGCGCGATCCGAGCGACCTTGCGCGCACCCTCGGGCGCACGGTCATCACCACCTACGGAAGCGATTTCGCCACCGCGAGCTGCGAGTACCGCCGCAATGCCTCGGGCAAGTTCGGGCGTCAAATGCAGACCTGGATGCGCACCGCGGAAGGGTGGAAGGTGGTGGCCGCGCATGTGAGCCTGTACGACAAGGTCTTTCCGAGCACCGGTTGATGCCGCCGGCTGCCCTCGCGGGATCCGCGGCTACCCGACCCTCCCCATGAGCAGCCCCACCCCGGATCGCGCGGTCCTGATCCTGTCCTTCTCTGCATTCGCGAGCTCGGCGAGCCTGCGCGGCACCGACGCGCTGCTGCCGCTGCTGGCAGCCGAATTCGGCACCACGCCCGGCGCCGCCGCGGCGGTCATTACGGGCTTTTCGATCGCCTATGGGCTGCTGCAGCTCGTGCACGGCCCCATCGGCGACAAGGTCGGCAAGTACCGCCTGGTGTTTCTCACGTCGCTGATCTCGACCTTCGGCACGATCGCCTGCGCGCTGGCGCCGTCGCTGGGATGGCTCGTTGTGGCGCGATTCGCGGCCGGCGCGACGATAGGGGCCGCAATCCCGCTCGCGATGGCGTGGATCGGCGATGTGGTGCCTTATGCGCACCGCCAATCGGTGCTGGCCCGCTTCCTGATCGGGCAGATGCTGGGCGTGGCGGGCGGGACCGCGATGGGCGGGTTCCTCGGCGAGCACTATGGGTGGCGCTCGCTTTTCTACCTCCTTACCGCGCTCTATGCGGCGGTGAGCCTGCTGCTGTGGATCGAGATGCGCCGCAATCCGATGACGCAGACCGATCCCCACGCGGCGCCCACCTCGATCGTCGACGGGTTCCGGCGGATGGCGGCCCTGCTGCCCGACCCGTGGGTGCGCACGATCCTCGCAACGATCTTCATCGAAGGGGCACTGTTTTTCGGCTCGATGTCGTTCGTCGCCTTGCACCTGTACAAGGACCTCGGCGCGGGGCTGGGTGCGAGCGGCGCTGCGATTGCAGCCTACGCCGCGGGCGGCGTGCTCTACGCTGCGGTGTCCAAAAGGCTCATCACCCGGTTGGGCGAAAGGGGCCTCGCGCTGGCCGGCGGCATGACCATAGGTGCGGGCTACCTGGGCCTCGTCGTGGCGCCCACCTACACATGGGCGCTCGCGTGCCTGCTGGCGCTGGGCGCCGGGCTCTACATGCTGCACAACACCCTGCAGGTGAACGCGACCCAGATGGCGCCGCGCTCGCGCGGCTCGGCCATTGCGCTGTTTGCCTTCACCCTCTTCTCTGGCCAGTCCACCGGCGTATGGATCGGGGGGCTGGTGGTGGATGCCTGGGGCACGACGAGCCTGTTCCTGGTTTCCGCCGTGGGGCTGCCGCTGCTCGCGCTGGACTTTCGCCGGCGGCTCGCGCGGCGCGCATTGGTCAAATCGCCGGTTTGACGCCCGCGGCCAGGATCGCGGCGAGCACCCGGCGCGGGCTGGCCGGGCTTTCGGTGATCTCCACGCCGAGATCCTTGAGCGCATCGTTGATCGCGTTGACGATCGCCGCGGGCGGGGCGATGGCGCCGCCTTCGCCGATGCCCTTCTGGCCGAACTCCGTATAGGGCGACGGCGTCTCCATGTGCAGGATGCGCGGGGCGGGCACTTCGGTCGGCCCCGGCAAAATGTAGTCGGCCAGCGTGGACGCCAGTGGCTGCCCGCTCAGGTCGTAAGGCATCTCTTCGTACAGCGCGGTGCCGATGCCCTGCGCGGTCCCGCCGCAGATCTGCCCGTCGACCACCATGGGATTGACGAGTGTCCCGCCATCTTCGGCGATCACATAGTCGAGGATTTCGGTGTGGCCGGTGCCGGGATCCACCGAGACCGCTACCGCGTGGCAGGCATAGCTGAAGGTGCCCGTGTCGACCTTGGCCTTGTAGCCCGCGGTCGCCTCCAGCCCGCCCGGGTCCACGTCGGCGGGCAGCAGCTGCGGCGCGCGATACCAGACGTGTGCGACCTCGGCGAGCGTCATCGACTTGTCCGTGCCGGCGACTTTGACGCTGCCGTCTTCCAGCACGAGGTCGGCGACCGACACTTCGAGGAGCTTGCCGGCGATCTGCTTGACCCGCTTGCCGATCTCTTTGGACGCCGCCGCCACCGCGCCGCCCGACATCACCATGCAGCGCGAGCCCCAGGTGCCGGTGGAGTAGGGCGTCAGTGCCGTGTCGCCGTGGATAAGGCGGACGTTGGCCGGGTCGATGCCGAGGATCTCGTTGGCGACCTGCGCGAGCGTGGTCTCGAGGCTCTGGCCGTGCGATTGCGCGCCGATACGCAGCTCGAGCACGCCGTCGGGCGAAAGGCGCGCGAAGCATTGCTCGTGGCCCGGCACCATGGGGATGCCCCAGCCGTAGTACACAGAGGTGCCGTGTGCGCCCTGCTCGCAGTAAACCGAGATGCCGACACCGATCTTTTTGCCGTCAGGCTCGCCTTTTTTCTGCCGCTCGCGCCACTTGGCTATATCAAGCCCAGCCACCGCCTTGCGCACCGCCTCGGGATAGTCGCCCGAGTCGAAATGCTTGTTGGTGATGTTGTTGTACGGCATGTCCTCGCGCTGCACGAGGTTCGCGAGCCTCACCTCGTAGGGCTCGCGGCCCGCAGCGCGCGCGACCGCATCGACCATCAGCTCGATCGCAAAGCACACACCGGTGCGGGCGACCCCGCGATACGGGAGGATGCCGGGCTTGTTGGTGGCGGCCGACCAGGTGCGGCAGCGATAGCGCTCCATCTTGTAGGGGCCCGGCAGAATCGAGCCGACCTGGGCGGCCTCCAAACACGCCGAAAACGGGTACAGGGAGTACGCGCCCGAATCGAAATGCTTGTTGGTGATGTTGTTGTACGGCATGTCCTCGCGCTGCACGAGGTTCTCGAGCCTGACTTCGTAAGGCTCGCGTCCCGCAGCGCGGGCGACCGCATCGATCATCAGCTCGATCGCAAAGCACAC
>JBBQNG010000059.1:0-18176 GCA_038329645.1 Burkholderiales bacterium | reverse complement strand
CGAAAGATGGGCAGCCCGCCAAGCCCCTGAAGCTCACCCTGCGCGAGCAGACCGATTTGGTCGTCTTCCTCGAAACATTGAGCACGTTCTCCAATCCCTGGCGCCCGGAAGACAACGGGCGGTGCGATTGAGCGCTCGAGTGATACCATTTCTCAATGATTGACTGGTCCTCCTGCCCAATGGTCGAGCGCGATCCCGAGCGAGTGAGCGGCGCCTGGGTGTTTCGCGGCACACGCGTACCCGTGGCCGCTTTGTTTGAGAACCTCGAGGACGGCGCCCAGATATCGCAATTCGTCGAATGGTTCCCGGGAGTGACCACCGAGCAAGTACGGGCCGTCCTTGAGCACGCAGCACGGAGCGCATTGGCGCCCGCCTAAGTGCGCGTCCTGTTCGACCAGGGCACGCCTGCCCCGCTGCGCCAGTCCCTCGCACACCATGAAGTTACGACCGCCTACGAACTGGGATGGTCGACGCTGAAGAACGGCGAGCTTCTCGAGGCTGCGGAGCGGGCGGACTTCGCGCTAATCATTACGACCGACCTGAACCTCAGGTACCAGCAGAACCTGTCTGCGAGACGGATCGCGATCGTTGTACTTTCCACGCCGAGCTGGCCCCGAATTCAACGTGCACTCGCTTTGTTGGCTCAAGCGGTCGAAGTTGCCTCGCCAGGAAGCTACACGGAAGTCGAGATTCCATGAGCTGTGTGAGTCTACCCAGCCGATAGCAGATGTTCGCCGCCCTTGCCGTAGCTGCCTGCGCTGTCTTCCTGATCCTTGCCGCGTGGCACTTCCGCATGGCGTTGGGATCGCGCACCGGTGAAAGCGGCGCGGTGCCGAGCGTGGACGGCAAGCCTCTGTTCGTACCTTCACGGATCTCGACGATTGCCGTTGGCGTGGCGCTGATGCTTTGCGCGGCCCTGGTCGCCGCCACGGCCGGCATTCTGCGGACCGGCCTTTCGCCCTCGGTGCTCGGCTGGCTGTGCTTTGCGCTCGCCGCCGGACTCTTTGCGCGCGCCATCGGCGAGTTCAAGTACGTCGGCTTCTTCAAGAAGGTCCGCGGCAGCGGGTTCGCCCGCATGGATACCCTGCTTTACTCGCCGCTGTGCCTCGCCCTGTCTGCCGCAGTAGGCGTGGTCGCCTGGCAAGCGACTAGCTGATAATTCGCCAGATTCATTTCAGTAGATCCGCTACAGGAGCCAATCTCCGGGTATTTTTGTGTCGATACAAGTACATCCAACCCCTGCGGAACCATCCTGGTGTCAAGGCACTCTATGAATAAGGCACCCAGCCGGAGCGCGTCATGGCCATGAACGACACCTACTCAACCACCGAGCCCACGCGAGCCGAAGTCGACGCCCTCGAAGGCGGCACGCTCCTCGAGTTCGGCAGTCCGACCTGCGGCTATTGCCGCGCGGCGCAGCCGCTGATCGCGGCCACGATTCCCAACCACCCCCACATCCGCCACATCAAGGTCGAGGACGGGCCGGGCCGCAAGCTGGGGCGCTCGTTTAAGGTGAAGCTCTGGCCGACGCTGGTGTTCGTGAACCAGGGCAAGGAAATCTCGCGCCTGGTGCGGCCGGCGGACGGCAGGCAGATCCAGCAGTCGCTGGAGCAGATCGAGCCGCCGGCGTAGTTACAAGACGCGCCGCGCCTCACTCCCGGTAGGACGGATCCTCACGGTCGAGCTTGCGGATCATCGCCTCGAAGCCGACCCGGCCGAACGAGCTGTCGCCGACGCCCTGCGCGGTCTTGACGGTCGCGTCGATGACGCTCTGCGGCGGCAGCGCCAGCTCACCGCCGGCCTGCGCGGCGACCTGGATCTCGCAGGTACGCTCGAGGTAGTGCATCAGCGTGAAAGCCTCCGCGATGCTGCGCCCGTGGGTCAGCGTGCCGTGGTTGCGCAGGAACATCATGCGGTGCTTGCCGAGGTTGGCGACGAAGTTCTTGCGCTCCTCGGAACGCAGCCCGGGGCCGTCGTAGTCGTGATAGCCGATCTGGCCGAAGTAGGTGACGCCGAACTGGTTGATCGGCAGGAGGCCCGCCTTCTGCGCCGACACCGCGGTGCCAGTCACCGTATGCAGGTGCATGGCGCATTGCGCTTCGGGAACGGCCTCGTATACCGTGCGGTGCACGATCCAACCGGCAGGATTGACCGCGGCGCCGGTTTTGAGCACGTCGGCGCCGGTGATGTCGACTTCCATGAGGTTGGACGCGGTTACCTCGCCGAACAGCATGCCGAACGGGATGAACAGGAACCCGTCCGTGGTGCCCGGCACGCGCGCGGACAGGTGCGTGTAAATGAGGTCGTCCATCTCGCGCCGCGCGAACATGCGGTAGCAGGCGGCAAGTTCCAGGCGCGTTTTGTGCGCCAGGTCGGACGGTGCGGTGATCTCAGGTCGGGCTGTCATGGTCTCCGCCGGGGTCAGGATACTGGTACGAGTCGGGGCAGATTGTAGTGGTTTTGTTACCATGCAGGACCTAACGGAGTCCACAAGAATGATCGTAGAAGTCAGAGGCAAAAAGCTTTCCGTCGAGAAGCAGGGCGCAGGCGAGCCGGTCGTGCTGCTGCACGGCCTGGGCAGCTCGGCCAACGTGTGGGAGCCGCAGGCGCGCGCGCTGGCCGACAGTTTCACTATCCTGCGCTACGACCTCGAAGGCGCTGGACGCTCGCCCTTCGCGGGGACGCTGTCGATCGACAGCTGGGTGGAGGATCTCGTCGCCATCCTCGACCAGAACAAGATCGGGAAGGCCAGCTTTGTCGGGCACTCGCTGGGCACGTTGATCCTGCAGCACTTCGCGGTAAGGCATCCGAGCCGCGTGAACAAGCTCGTGTTCATCGGCGTCAACCGGGCGCCGCCCGAAGCGCGGCGCGTGGCGGTGCGTGAAAGAGTCGCCAAGGTCCGTGCCGAGGGCATCGACGGCATCGCCGATGGCATCGTCAAGGGCGGCCTCTCGCCGAACACTTTTGCCAACAAGCCCGAGATCGTTGGCTTCGTGCGCGAGCTGCTCACGCGCCAGCCGATCGAGGGCTATGCGCGCAGTTGCGAAGCCATGGCCGCGTCGGTGGCCGCCGACATCAAGGGCATCACCTGTCCCGTGCTGGTCATCGCCGGGCGCGAAGACGCGGTCAGCCCGGTCACCAATGGCGAGAGCATCCTCGCCGAATTGCCGCATGCCAAACTGCAGGTCGTAGACGACTGCGGCCACTGGCACCCCATCGAGCAGCCAGCCGCAGTTACCGCCGCCTTGCGCGGATTTCTGTAAACCCGACTCAGGAGCCCACCATGGCCAAGCTCAAGCACATCGCCCTTGCAGTCGAGGACCCGGAGAAGACCGCAAAGTTCTACGAAGAGGTCTTCGGCCTGCAACGTGTCGGCACCACCGACTCGGTGCTGGCGAGCGGCGTCTACCTTTCGGACGGCTACATCAATATCGCGCTGCTCAACTACAAGACCGACGAGATGTCCGGCATGGGTGAGGGCGGCAAGGACTTTGTCGGCACGCATCATTTCGGCTTCCAGGTCGAGGACGCGGCGGCGGCGAAAAAGAAGGTCGAGCAGCACGGCGGGACATTCTTCATGGACCTGCCCGCGCTGAAAGAGACGCTCTACTACGAAGAGAAATTTCGCGACCCGGAAGGCGTGATCTTCGACATCTCCCAGCACGGCTGGGTGACCAAGGCCGGCCAGACAAAATAGGGAGAAACCCGGGCGGCGGTCCCGCGTCAGTCCACCGGCGCCATCGCGCCGGTCGGCTTGGCGGTGCTTTCCTTCTCCTGCGCTTCCTGGAAGCGCAGCGCGTCGTGCCAATCGGCGTCGGCAGGCATGAAGCACGAAGCCGTGCGGTGCCTGAAATCGAGCGAAGAATCCAGGCCCGGCAGCGGCTTGCCTTCGTCCATATCGACGAGTTTCCTCAGGATCAGCCGGCGGTAGAAAATCACAGCCTTGTCGCTCGTGCCCAGGTGCTCCTGGGTGCGGTCGCAGATCGGGCCCATGCTCTCCTGCACCGCGCGGTCCTGGATCGCGGCGCCTTCGACGCCGGAAAAATTCGTGGTCGCCATCAGGCCGCGGTCCTGAAAATGCCTGTTCGCGAGGGTGTGCTTGGTGCGGTAATGCGGCGCGGCGGTTTCGTGGCCCCAGTTGGCGTAGCTCGCCGGCACGTTCAACGGCGTTTCCGGATTGAAGTGGATGTAGAACGTGTAGCAGCTGAAATCGTCGATCGGCAGCCACGCCTTGAACAGGCGCGACTCGTGCGGCCCGGTGGCGATGTAGGTGTAGAAAGGCGCCACCCACTCGGTGGTGCGCACGTAATTCACTTTCGGGTCGGCGGTCTTGCGGATCGCGGCCACGCGCATGAGGTAGGGCGACTCCTCGCAATGAATCGCAGGTATGCCGTCCGACATCAGGTCGGCGATCGATTGCCAGCCGGCGCCGGCCCAGCTCTTGTCTTTCTCGAGCGAGAAATCGCGGTGCAGGTAGTTCGGGTGCGCGGGGTCGAGGTCGCCTTCGAGGCCCTGCAAGTAATTGGTGTCCTGGTACATCTTGACCACGAGCAGGTGGGGCGGTGCGAGGTCGAGCCAGGGAAACGCGGGGAAAGGCGGCTCGAGTTCCTTCGGGCCCATGTAGGTCCACAGGAGCCCGCCCGCCTCGCGCACCGGGTACGCGGCCTGGCAGAGATTCTTCTTGAGCTTGCTTTCCGCAGGCTCGGCGGGCGTCTCCAGCACCTTGCCGTCGTGCGCGATCTTCCAGCCGTGGTACAGACAGCGCAGGCCGCCCTCTTCGTTCCTGCCATAGACCAGCGAAGCGCGGCGATGCGGGCAGAACTCGTGCATCAGGCCTGCCTTGCCGTTCGGATCGCGGAAGGCGACAAGCTTCTCGCCGAGCAGCCCGACACGCACCGGCGCGCCACCGGGTTCGGCAATCTCCTCGAGCTTCGCCGCGGGAATCCAGTAGCGTCGGAAGAACCGCCCGAGCGGCTTGTCGGGGCCGACTTGCGTCATGCGGTCGTTGTCTTCCTGAGTGAGCATGGCTGTACCCTCGACGCGGCCGGGGCCGCCGTGAACTATTCATTGCAATATACAAGTACCATAATCGAGGGTCAACGCAAGGGCAGCTCAGGGAGCGAAATGAAAGGAATCGAGGGCCGCGTGGCAATCGTGACCGGCGGTGCAAGCGGCATCGGCGCTGGAGTGACGCGCGCCTTTGCGGCCGCGGGCGCCAGGGTGATGATTGCCGACATTCTCGAAGACGCGGGCACTGCGCTCGCCGGGGAACTTGGGGCCGGCTGCCGCTTCGTCGCCACCGACCTCCGGCGCGACGAGGACATCGGGCGGCTTGTCGACACGACCGCGCAAGCGTTCGGTGGAATCGATTTCGTCATCTGCGTTGCGTGCACCTACCTCGATTACAGCGCCGAGTCCGGCCGCACGGAATGGATGAACGGCTTCGACGTGAACCTGTTCGGGCACATCGCACTGGTGCGACGCGCGCGTCAGTGGCTCGCCCGCTCCACCTGCGCAAGCGTGGTCAACTTCAGCAGCGGCAGCGCCAACTTTGCGCTTTCGGGGCGCTGGATCTATCCGGCCACCAAGGCGGCGATCGAGCAGGTCACGCGCAGCCAGGCAATGGACCTGGCGGCCGAGGGCATCCGCGTCAATGCGGTGCAGCCGGCGTGGACCGCCAAGGCTTCGCTGGAGACTGCGCCGCCGGAAGCACGCGAGCGCTACAACGCGATTGCCCAGCGCCTGCACATGCTCGGCCGCGCGGGGCGCGCCAGCGAGGTCGCCGATGCGGTGCTGTTCCTGTGTTCCGCGCACGCCGGGTTCCCCACCGGCAGCTGCCTGCGTGTGGATGGCGGGCACACGGCCATGGGCCCGCAGGGGCATGACCGCGTACTGCCCACCAACCCTCGCACGGCGGGAGGCGTGGCATGAATGCACGCGTCGAAAGCGTCGCCCGCTATGTCGACGATCGGCCGCAGGACGGCGTGTTCCGCGTGCACCGCGACGTGTTCCGCGATCCGGAGTTGTTCGACCTCGAGATCAGGCACATCTTCGAGGCCACCTGGGCTTTCCTCGGCCTGGAATCGCAGGTGCAGAACCCAAACGATTTCCTCACCACGCGTGTCGGCCGCCAGCCGGTGGTGGTGATGCGCGACGGCGCCGGCAAGCTCGGCGCGTTCATCAACAGCTGCCGGCATCGCGGCGCCGTGGTCTGTCACCAGACGACCGGGAACCGCAAAGTGCACGTCTGCACCTACCACGGCTGGAGCTACGACAGCGGCGGGCGCTCGATCGCAGTGAATGCGGAAAAGAGCGGCGCCTATACGCCCGCCTTTGCTGCAGAGAGCCACGACCTCAAGGCGCTGCCGCGCTTTGCGAACTACCGGGGGTTCCTCTTCGGCAGCCTGAGCGCGGAGGTGCCGCCGCTCGAGGAACACCTCGGCACCTCGCGTGCCTTCCTCGACCTTTTCGTCGACCAGGGCCCGGAGGGGATCGAGCTGCTGCCCGGCTCGGTCACCTTCACGTTCGATGCGAACTGGAAGACCCAGATCGAGAACGCCACCGACAGCTATCACTTCGCGACCACGCATGCGTCCTACATCGGCGTACTCGGGCGGCAGGGAGACCGCAGCGCCGGGCAGGACGAGGGCGGGTCTTCGTACGCCGACATCCGCGCGCGCAGCAAGCTGCTCGAACGCGGCGCGTTCGACTTCGGCCACGGCCACAGCGCGACCTGGGGCCCGATCCCGAATCCGGAATCGCGGCCGCTCCACCTTGCTCGTGAGGCGCTGGTCGCCCGCGTCGGCGAGACGCGCGCGAAGTGGATGTTCTACATGCGCAACATGACGGTGTTCCCCAACCTGCAGATCTCCGAGAACATCGCCCCGCAATTGCGCGTGCTGCGGCCGCTGTCGGTAGACCGCACCGAGATGACGGCCTGGTGTATCGGCCCCAAGGGCGAAGGCGCCGAGGCGCGGCGGCGACGCATCCGGCACTACGAGGAGTTCTTCAACCCGAGCGGTCTCGCGACGCCCGACGATGTCGCCACCTATCGGGACTGCCAAAGCGGGTATGGCGGCTGGGCGATCGACTGGCAGCAGGCCTATGCGCGCGGCATGGCGGTGCTGCAAAAAGGCCGCGGACGGTACTCGGATGAGCTGGGCATCGTGCCCGAGTCGTGGGCGCACGGACCCTACGACATGGGCGACGAGACCTGCCACCAGTCGGCCTACCGGGAGTGGGTGCGCCTCATCAGCCGCGGAATCGCGCGGGAAGGCCGATGACGCAGCAGCTCAACGCGGAGCACGCGCAGGCGCTCCTCGTCCGCGAAGCCCTCCTGCTGGACCAGCGCCGCTGGGACGACTGGCTGGCGATGTACGATCCGGCCGCAGTGTTCTGGGTGCCGAGCTGGCGTGACGACGAGCAGCTGGTCGAGGATCCCGACAAGGAAGTCTCGCTCATCTATCACGAGGGGCGCGCGGCACTGGAGGACCGGGTGTGGCGCCTGCAGAGCGGGCGCTCGGCCGCCTCGACGCCGATCCTGCGCACTTCCCATTCGGTGACCGGCGCGGTGCTGGAAGGCGAGCCGCAGGCCCCCACGGTGTTCGCGAGCTGGACATGCCACGTCTACGACCCCAAGCACCGCAAGCAGCACGTGTTCTTCGGGCGGTACGAAATGCATTATGCGGCGGATGGCGAAAGTTGGCGGATCGCGCGCAAGAAGATCGTGCTGCTGAACGACTACATCCCGACGATGATCGACTTCTACTGCATCTGACCGGGCCTTAGTTCGTCCGCCTTAGTTCGTCCCCCTCAGTTGGTCCCTTTGAGCCCGGCCGCATTCACGGCCCTCTCCCATTTGCGGTACTCGGCCTGCATGAAGGCGCCGGTCTCCGCGGGGGTGCTCGCAACCGGATCGGCGCCGAGATCCTGGAGGCTCTGGCGCAATTCGGGCTTCTGCCACGCTTTCGCGACCTCGCCCTGCAGCAGCGCGCCGACCGCGCCCGGCGTGCCCTTGGGCGCGACGATCGCAAACCAGGACACCGAGTCCGCATCGCGAATGCCGGTCTCGGTAAGCGTCGGGACGTCCGGGAGCACCGCGATCCGGGCCGGCGTGGTCGCGGCGATCGCGCGCAGCCGGCCGCTGCGCACGTGCTGCAGCACGGTCGGCACGTTCTGGAACATGAATTGCACCTGCCCCGCGAGGAGGTCCGTCACCGCCGGGGCCGCGCCCTTGTACGCGATGTGGACGATCTTGGTGCCGGTCTGCACCGCGAAAAGCTCCGCGGTGAGGTGCATCGAGGTCCCGGCGCCGGGCGACCCGTAGTTGAGCGAACCGGGCTTGGAGCGGGCCAGCGCGACGAACTCCGCCATG
The DNA here is from genome assembly GCA_038329645.1 of Burkholderiales bacterium. Taxonomy (GTDB): domain Bacteria; phylum Pseudomonadota; class Gammaproteobacteria; order Burkholderiales; family SG8-39; genus SZAS-79. Next base: position 9,802 of record JBBQNG010000059.1, on the reverse strand, counting down.
GTGTTGACCGGCAGCGAAGCATTCACCACCAGCACCGATGGGATCGAAGCGAGCACCGTGACCGGCTCGAAATCGAGCGGACGGTAGGGCAGCTTCGGATTCATGCTGCCCATGATCGCAAGCGTGGAGGCATTGCCGAGCAGCAGGGTGTAGCCGTCCGGCGGGGCGTTCGCGACGAACTCCGAGCCGATCACCCCAGCCGCGCCCGGCTTGTTCTCCACGACGAAGGGCTGCTTGAGCTGGTCCGCGAGGTGCTGCGCGGCGAGGCGGGCAAGCCGGTCGTTCTCCGCGCCCGGTGCATAGGAGACGATGATCTTCACCGTGCGATTGGGATAGCCCTGCGCAAGCGCAGCCTGCGTCGCTGGGAGCAGAAGTGCGGCAAGCAGGAGACGGATGAGGTTCACAGTGTCGATCCCTGTTGGTTGCGATATCCAAGTACCATAATTGACGATCGTCGCCCGGGTCAACGGGTTCGGCGACCGGGGAGGAATATTGAATGCTGCAATATCGCTACCGCCCGGACGCGCCGCCCACGCGCCGAACGTTGCAGGGCGCCGACCAGCCGTGGTCGGACTACTCCTCGATCATCGAGCGCCCGAAGATCACCTGGCCCGACGGCAAGCGCGTGGCCGTATGGGTAGCGCCCAACGTGCTTTCTTGGGAATACGCGCCGCCCGCCGATCCGTGGCTCGACGCGTGGGCGCGCACGCCGGTGCCGGATCCGCTCGCTTACGGCCGCCAGGACTACGCCAACCGCGTCGGCTTCTGGCGCATGCTCGAGGTGCTCGACAAGCACAGCACGCCCTGCACCGCAGTCATCAACACGGAGGCGCTGACCCGCTACCCGGCGATCCGCGACGCGATCGTCGAGCGCAACTGGGCCTATCTCGGGCACGGCATCAACAACACGCGCTTCATATTCGGCCACAGTGAGGCCGAGGAGCGCGCCTACTACACCGAGATGCGCGATATCGTCGCCGGGCTCACCGGCAAACAGATGCTCGGCATGGGCGGGCCGGGGCCGCAATCGGCCACCGAATCCACGCCCGACATCCTCGCCGAGCTCGGCTTCCTGTATCACGGCGACTGGTACCACGACGACCAGCCGATGCCGCTCAGGGTGAAAAAGGGGCGCCTGATTTCGCTGCCCTACGCCGCCGAGGTCAACGATGCGCCCTTTCTTGGCATGGCCTTCGAGGCCGACGACTTCCTCGACGTGATCAAGCGCCAGTTCGACACGCTGTACATTGAGGGCGAGCACAACGCGCGCGTGATGTGCATCTCGATCCACCCGCACCTGGTCGGCCAGCCGCAGCGCGCAAAGTACCTCGATGAGGCGCTCGAATACGTGTTCTCGCGTCCGGGCGCCTGGAAAACCACGGCCGACGAAATCGCAAAGCACTATCTCGCCCATCACTACGACACTGCGCTCAAGTACCTCGACGCTCGCAGGGCGGCCCCATGAATGCCGATCCGGAGTGGTTCGATCCGTCGCCAATCGTCACCCGAAAGGCGGTGAAGTGGCCGGGCGGCGCGCGCCTCGCGTTCAGCATCGTCGTCAGCATCGAGCAGTACGAAATGGTGCAGGCGCCCGGCGCCTTCCTGCCGGTCACGCTGCCCGGAGGCATGGGCCGCGGACCTTACCCCGATTTCCGCTCGTACTCGCAGCGCGAATACGGCAACCGAATCGGCGTGTTCCGCGTAATGGAGACGCTGGACAAGCACGGCCTTCGCGCGACCGCCGCGATCGACGCAAGCGTCGCCACGAACAAGCCCGTGATCCTGCGCGAGTGCCTCAAGCACAACTGGGAGATCGCCGCCCACGGCAACGCGGTTACACAGGTGATTACCGAGAAACTCGACGCGACGACCGAGCTCGAGCAGGTGGCGGACGCGCTCGCGGCGATCGAGCGCGCCTGCGGCCGGCGCCCCAAGGGCTGGCACGGGCCCGAGTACGGCGAGTCGTCGCGCACCCCGGGCGTGCTCGCCGAGGCGGGCGTCGAATACGTTCTCGACTGGCCGAACGACGAGCAGCCTTACCTCATGCGCACGCCCTCACGGCCGCTCGTGGCGCTGCCGATGCTGTGCGACTTCGACGACGTGTTCGCCCACTGGTACCGCAAGCTCAGCATGGCGCGCTGGCAGCTTTCGGTGGCTGACGCGCTCGACTGGATGATCGCCGACGGCGAAAAGCAGCCACGCATGCTGGTCCTCAATCTGCATCCCTGGCTGATCGGCGCGCCTTGGCGGATTTCGTATCTCGATGCGGTTCTGGCAGACCTGAAACGGCGCGAAGGCGTGTGGTGCGCGACTGCGGGGGAGATTGCGGACTGCTGGAGGGAGCAGCAAGCCGAATAGTTTCGCCCTGTCTTTGCCTTTAAACTTGGGAATTCAAATTCGATGCAGCCGACCGCATTGGGGCAGATGGCTTTTCAGTTCGCCTTGAAGCCGTTCTTCGCGACGATTTCCTTCCAGCGCTTCCACTCCAATGCAAGAAGCGCGCCAAAAGCTTCCGGCGTTCCCGGCGTCGGCTCGATGCTCTGCCGGGCCAGCATCGTGCGGACATCGGGATCGGCGAGCGCGAGCGCGATCTCGGCATTCAACCGCGCGACGATCTCGCCGGGCGTTCCTTTCGGGGCGACTATGCCGAACAGGAACTGGATATCGACGCCCTCCACCCCCTGCTCATTGAAGGTCGGCACCGAGGGCAAGGTAGGCAGCCTCGCGGGGCCGGTCACCGCGAGCGCGCGCAGCGTCCCGGCCTGCACGTACTGCTGCGGCCCGGGCATGGTGTCGAGCAGGACCTGGATCTCGCCGCCGAGCAGGCCCGCATAGGCGGGGCCGCCGCCTTTGTACGGTACGTGCACCATGTCGATCCCCACGGATCGCTTCAGCATCTCGCCGGCGAAGTGATGCGCGCTACCCGGCCCGACCGAACCGAAATTGAGTTTTCCGGGATTCTTCTTCGCGTAGTCGACGAATTCGGCCAGCGTGCGCGCAGGGACCGCGGGCGTGACGACCAGCACATACGGGCCGCGCGCGACCTCGATGACCGGCGTGAATGAATTGACCGGGTCGAAAGCAACGTCCTTGAGCGATGCGGGCCCGATGATCAGGTTCGAGAGCACGCCGAAGAGCAGCGTGTAGCCGTCGGGCGCGGCGCGCGCGACCGAGGCCGCGCCGATTGTGCCGGAAGCGCCCACGCGATTTTCGACAATCACGGATTGTCCCAGGCGCTTGGCGAGCACCGTGGCGATCTGGCGCGAGATCGTGTCCGTCGCTGCACCGGGCGGAAAGCCGTTCACCAAAGTGATGGGACGCGAGGGATAGCCCTGCGCCATCGCCGCGGACGCGAAAACGAACGCCGCAGCCGCCAGCCACCCTCGCTTCATGCCCGCCTCCCTCAACTGGAACACACGACATCGAGCACCGCCTGGCGGCGCTCTTCCTTCACCACTTTGATCGCGCGTGCCAGCGCGGCCGGCAGCTCCGCCGGATCGGTGACCCGCTCGCCATAGCCGCCGACGCAGTCGACGACCTTCTCGAGCCGCAATCGCTGGTCGAAGTAGGTCAGCGGCTCCAGCTTTCGGTTGCGCGCGGCATGGCCGTCCGGATACAGGTGCCGCGTAGCCGAGCCGACCTCGTTCCATTTCTGATTGTCGACGATGAGCGTGAGGAAAGGTGCGTCCTGCTCCAGCGCTACGTAGTGCGCCGCGACCGGCGCGCAGAACATGTAGGACCCGTCGCCTTCGACCGCGACGACAAGGCGGTCAGGCGCGGCGAGCTTCGCGCCGATGGCCGCGCCCATGCCCCAGCCCAGGCCGCCGGCGGCGCCGAGCGAGAAATACGAACCCGGTCGCTCGCTGGTGTAGTGCTGGGGCGCGAACTGCGGGGCCTCGCGGATGAGGATGGCGTCCGCGCCCATGGCCTGGTCGACGCAGTGCGTGAGCCAGGTCGGATGGATGACGGCTTGGCCACGCGCGGACTCGACGGCTTTCGCAAGCGCCGATTCCCGCTGCGTGCGCTCGCCGGCAAGGCGCCCGCGCCGCGCGGCGACCGTTTTCGCGCACGATGATTCGTGCGCCACAGCTGCGCGATCCAAAGCGCGAAGACTCGCCGCCGCGCTTCCGGTGATGGCCAGGTCGCATTCGAAGCCGCGGATCGGGATGCGCTGGTGCATCGGATCGACGCCAATATGGACGACTTTCGCATTGGCATTGGGGCGCACCTTGCCGGGAATCCACGGCACCGCGCACTCGATGACGATTACGAGGTCCGCTTCTGGAAGCTGCTCGGCCGGATCGTAGCCCGCATGCATCGGGTGGCTGGCCGGAAGCGACACGCAGCGCGGCACGTACTGCACGACTGGCACGGCCATGCGCCCGGCGAAGGCGCCGAGCGCCTCGACCGCCCCAGCGTCGAAGCCCGCGCTGTTGGTGATGATAATGGGTCGCTCGGCCGCGGCGAGCATGCGCGCAACACGCTCGATCGATTCCGGGTCCGGGTGTGGCGGCACCGCATGCGCATGCCGGCTTGCAGGCGAATAGAAGAACTCGCCCATCGGGCTTGCCAGGACTTCGCGCGGCAGCGTGAGGTACACCGGCCCCTGCGGCGCTGCGTGCGCGATGTTGAGTGCGCGGTCGACCACGGTCTCGAGCTGCGTGCCGTTGCGCAGCTCGTAGTCCCACTTCACCGCCTCGCGCACCATGCCCGCCTGGTCGAACATCTCCTGCGTCCAGTGGATGTGGATGTTGCGCCCACCTTCCATGCCGGTTTCGGTGATCGGCGTGCGGCCTGCGGTGAGCAGCATCGGCACGTTCGCTTGCGCGGCGTTGAGCAGGCCGCAGATCGTGTTCGCGGTGCCCACGTTGACATGCACCATCACCGCCTGCGCCTGGCCGCTGACCATCCAGTGGCCCATCGCCATGCAGACGGCCACGTTCTCGTGCGGCACTGTCACCGGCCTGGGCACGCGCGCGCCGGCCAGCACGGATTTGACGTATCCCTCGATCAGCGGCGCAAAGTCGGTGCCCGCGTTGGCGAAGAGGTTCTCGATGCCGCGGTCGGCCAGCAGGCGAAGGTAGGCCTCGCCGACGGTGGCGACTTCGGCGGTGAGGCGTGCCGTATCGAGCCCCACTGCGGACGGCGTGCCAGGCATGTTCATTTCTTTTTCCGCTTTGTGGCGGGCTCACCCATGCCGATCGCTTCGAGCGCTGCGGGCGAGGGCAAGGCAAACGTCGAGGCACGGCTGGGGCCGGTGCCGTTGAATCTCCTCAGGTCGACGGCCATTTCCGCCGCCTTGATCGCCAGCGCGACGCTGTCAAGCACGACGGCGGGCGCGGCCGAAACCTTGAGCGCCGCACCGAAGAGGAGGCTCGGCAGCCCGCCCGCGGGAATCACGACTTCGACCCCTTTGGCGACCAACGCACGAATTTCCTTCGCGTACTTTGCGGCGATCGCCTTTGCGACTTTGGGATCGCCGAAGGCGAGCACGTAATCGTTCGCCGTCGATTCCACCGCCGACACGGCAACCACGCGCTGCTGCAGCCCATAGCGAAGCACCTGGTCCTCGTGGTACGGGATGTGGATCGGATGGATCGTCACGAGACCGATTCTCCGCCCCAGCGTACAGGCATGCAGCATCGCATTCTCGCCCAGCCCGACGACCGGTATGTCGACTGCCGACCGGCAATCCCACAGCCCGGAGTCCTGGAAATGCCCCATGACATAGGCATCGTAGCCCTCGCGCTCGGCGCGGATCGCGTTCCTGACGGCATCGAGCGCGCAGCGGGTCTCGGTGATGCGATGGCGGCGCGCGGGCGGCGACATCCCTACTACCTCGACCTCGGTACCGGCGCGTGCGATGCCGGCGATATGTTCGGACAACCGGTCGTGGTACCGCCGGGTCTCATCGTGGTCGGTGAAGCTCTGGTACCAGATGCGCATCGGGGCCTGGGTCGGCGCCGTGGATTTCGCTTTTTTCATGCGGATTCCTTTGCGCTGGCCGCTGTGCGCTTCTTCAGCGAGCGGAAGTCGAAGCAGGCTTCGGTGCCCATGACGCTTGCGGCAAGCTCGCGCAGGGCGCCGCGCTGCAGCTTCTGGGTCGAGGTGACCGGAAGGGCCTCCACGAATGCGATCCAGCCCGGGCACTTGTAGTACGCGGTGCGCCCGATCGCCCAGTCGAAGATCTCGCGGGCCTCCGCGCCGCCAGCCTTGCGCGGAGCGACGACGCAGGCCATCACCTCTTCGCCTCGCACGTCGTCGGGAACACCGGTCACCGCGACCTGCGCAACCAGCGGGTGCGCGCGCAAGGACTCCTCAACTTCGAGCGCGGAGATGTTCTCGCCGCTGCGGCGGATCACGTTCTTCTTGCGGTCGACGAAATGCAGCGTGCCGTCCGGCCACCGGCAAACGACGTCGCCCGTGTGCCACCAGCCGTTCGCCCATGCCGCGGCGGTCGCCGCTTCATCCTTGAGGTAGCCCGAGAAGAAGCCGAGCTTCGGGTCGTCCCCGGCCTGCCGCACGAGCATCTGGCCCGGTTCGCCCACGGGGACGTCGTTGCCTTCCTCGTCGACCAAGCGGACCTCGACGCTCGGCGGGGGCCGGCCGAAGCAGCGGGTGCCGGGATGGCGCGGCTCGTTATCTGCGCTGATCGCCCCGCCCGAGCCGGTCTCGGTCATGGCCCAGCCTTCGATCAGCGGAAAGCCAAAGCGTTTCTCGAAGGCGTCGTGGTGCTGGGGCTCGACGCTGGCGGCCGTGCCGTAGCCCACGCAATGCGCCGTCTCGTCCGGGGAAGGCGGCAGGCCTAGCAGCATCGCGGGCATCACCCCGAGGCAGTGGATGCCGGTGGCCCGCGTTTCGGCGACGTCACGCCACCAGGAATTCGGGTGGAAGCGGTCGAGCTGGATCACGCAGCCGCCGGACATCACCATGCCCATCGTCGAGCCGGCCATCGCATTCATGTGGAACATCGGCAGGGGCGAGAGCACGCGCGAGCACCCCGGCTGGAGGTGGACGTAGCCCCGGCGGTTGACGTAACGCAGGCCCGAGCGCAGAAAGTACTCGTTGCTCAGGAGGCACCCCTTGGGCTTGCCGGTCGTGCCGGAGGTGTACATCACGGCGCACTCGTCCGGGAGCCCCGGATCCCGGGATTCCAACGGTTTGGAAACCTGTGCCAGGCCACCGCGTGAGACTTCAACGGCGCCGACGACCAAGGGGACGCTGCCGGCTTCCGCCGCGGCGCCGAGCAGATCGTCGAGACGGCTGTCGATCCCTACTGCGAGGACCGATTCGCTGTGTGCGAGGAGGTAGGCGATCTCCGGGCGGCGATAGTCTGGATTCACCGGCACCACACTCACGCCGAGGCTGTTCAGCGCGAACCAGTGCAGGAAATAGTCCGGGCGGTTCTCGAGAAGCAGGGCGACGCGATGCCCGACGCCGACCCCCGCAGCGCCATAGCTCGCGGCGAGGCTGGCGACCTGCGCGAGCGCCTGCCCATAAGTGAGGTCGATGGGACCGCAGGCATACGCCGACGAAGCCGAAGCAGGAATATGCAGGAACGGATGGTCCGGGTAACGCTTCGTCGACGCGACAAGGGCTGCATACGGGCTGGTCTCGGTCAGCGAGGCTAGCGCCGTCCCTCCGTCCGGGCCGCTTCGGCTCATTGCGGTAGCAGGTTGAGTTCCTTCAGCAGCGGCACCGCGCGCGCTTCGGCGCGCGCCACTGTTTCGTCGAACGCCTCCGGCGTGATGTAGCCGCTCTTCAGGCCGATCTCGTTCAGCGCCTTGACGAAGTCGGGGTCCTCGGTCGCGCGGCGTAGGGCATCGTGCAGGCGCTTGAAGCGGTCCGGCGGAGTGCTGCGGCGGATGGCGACGCCGACCATCGGGTTGAAGAGCTCCGGCCCCTGGATGCCTTTTTCGAGCGCGGTCGGCACGTCGGGGAAGTCGGTGAAGCGTTGCGGCGTGATCGTGACGAGGAGTTTCGCCGTGCCCGCCCGCGCAAGCGCGCGGATGCCCGCAATGTCGATGAAGGCCGCATTCACGTGCCCGCCGAGCACGGCGTTGGTGAATTCGCTGCTGCCGCGGTAAGGTACATCGGTGACTTGGACACCGGCCGAGCGGAAGAAGAGCAGACCCTGCAGCTGCAGCGACGTGCCGGGACCCACGTGCCCGAACTTGAGCGCACCGGGGTTCGCCCGCCCGTAGGCGATCAGCTCCTCATAAGTATTCCACGGCGCGTCGGCCTTGACGAACAGCAGGTGGCGGAATTCCGCATAGCCCAGCAGCGTGCGTAGTTCACTTAAGTCGAACGCAAGCTTTTGCGTATGCGCGGTCATCGCCTTGTATGAGCTGGTCGTCATGGAGAGGGTGTAGCCGTCGGCCGGCGAGCGCACGAGCTCGGCCATCGCGAGCGTGCCGCCGGCGCCGGTCATGTTGGAAACCACGAGCGGCTGGCCCAGCTGCTTCGCCCCGGCTGCGGCCAACGCGCGCACGCTGAGGTCGGTCGGGCCGCCGGCGGCGAAACCGAGGATGAAGCGGATCGGCTTGTCTGGAAACTGGGCGGGCTGGGACTGCGCCTGCGCGCTGATCGCGGCCGCGGCCACGCAGGCAACGAGGAGCAGGGAGCGAGGCATCAGGTGCATGGGAACTCCTGGGAAGCACGAGGGCCGCGAAAGCGGCGCCTGTTCATTGCATTCTACAAGTAACCCCTCCCTGTATCAGCAGGCGGCGTAGCGATCTTTCATTATCCTGAGCACGTCGTTGGGATCGCGCTGCCACCAGTCGCGCTCGGAGAAGATCTCGACTTCGCTGAATCCGCGGTAGCCTGCGCCCTCGATGAGTGCGCGGATACTCGGCAGGTCGATGACGCCGTCGCCCATCATGCCGCGATCGAAGGCGAGATCCGTCGTCGGCACCAGCCAGTCGCAGATGTGGTGCGCGAGCAGCCGCGCCTTGCCTGCGCGCGCGATCTGCGCGGCGAGCTGCGGGTCCCACCACACGTGATACACGTCGACCGCCACACCCAGTGCACCCGTTTGCTGCGGGTCAAGATCATCGCAAACGTCGAGCGCCTGCCCCAGCGTGTTGATGCAGGCGCGATCGGCGGCCTGCATCGGGTGCAGCGGCTCTATAGCGAGCGGCATTTCTGCCGTCCGGGCGTGGGCGAGGATCGTGGCGATCCCGTCCTGGACCTGCGCGCGCGCGCCGGCGATGTCTTTCGATCCCAGCGGCAATCCGCCTACGACGAGGATCAGACAGCTCGCCCCGATGGCCTGCGCTTCGTCTATGGCGCGAAAGTTGTCTTCGATCGCCGCCTTGCGCCCGGCCGCATCGGCCGCCGTGAACATGCCGCCGCGACAAAGACCGGTGACCGCAAGACCGTTCGCCTTGAGCGCTTTTACCGCCGCGGGCACCCCCATCTCCTGCAGCCGGTCGCGCCAGACCGTGATACCGCGGATGCCATGGCGGGCGCAGCCGTCGATGGCCTGCGCCAGAGTCCACGACTTGGTGGTGATCGCATTGAGCGACAGCAATTCGGGGTCGGGCGGGCTCAGCGGGCTGGTCACTTCAGCAATTCGGGCGCGATCAGTTTCGGGAGCCAAAGCACGATTTCGGGCCAGACGATCAACGCCACCAGTACCGCAAGCATCGGCATCAGCATGATCAGGGTGTCCTTGAGCGCGTAGCGCAGGCGGACCTTGGCCACCGCGCACGCGATCATCAGGCACAGCCCGTACGGCGGGGTCACCAAACCGAAAGCGAGCGAGACAATGCCGATGATCGCGAACTGGATGGGATGCATG
>JBBQNG010000058.1:0-18641 GCA_038329645.1 Burkholderiales bacterium | reverse complement strand
GATCATGTCCGGGCTGGGCCACGCGGAAACCGGGCCCGCACCCGTGGTCGCCGGCAATTGATGGCCGGATGTTGGCTTGCGAACGGACGCCGGGGCAAACGCGGCGTACAAGAAAGCTCACCCAAGGAGATCGAAATGATCAGAAAAATTCTTTTGGCCGCGATGGTGGCCACCTCGCTCGGCACCGCCGCGATACCGGCCACGTCCGCGGTGGTCTACGTGCAAACCGCACCGCCGCCGATGCGCACCGAAGTCGTTCCTTCTGCGCGCCGCGGCTACGTCTGGGCGCCGGGCTACTGGAACTGGAAGAACAAGAAGCACCATTGGGTGGCAGGCTCGTGGGTCCGCGAGAGGCGGGGCTACAGCTACAACGAGCCGCGCTGGGTGGAAAGCAACGGCCGCTGGTCGCAGGAGCGCGCCCGTTGGACGCGCCGCGATCGCGATGGCGACGGCGTGCCGGACCGGATGGATCGCCATCCGGACAACCCCCGGCGCAACTAGATTTCCGGGAAACGCCGGCGCGCTCGATGCGCGCCTAGTTTTGCACGGCCGGCAGCCAGCCTTTCCGCTGCCGCGTTGCGCGCGTTTTCCTAGCGGCGCTCACTACCAGGCGAGCCGCCGCGCGAACCTCGTCCTGTGCTCAGTGCGCAGTGCGCGACCACACAGAGGATCCGCGCGCAAATGTTACCCAACGTACGGTTATTTGCGGCGGCGCGGCGCATCATTCGTGTGTTGATGGCGCCAGGTACCTTGCCATCCGGTAAAGAGGGGCCCGAAATGCTCAGGATCACCGACAAGAGTTTCCAGTACACGCCTTCATTCAGCACTGACCTGAAGAAGCGCTTCAAGAAAATGATCCGCGAGCAGCAACGCGCCGCGGCCGAGGCAGCGGGCAAGACCCCTGACGCGCCCGCGTCGAATTCGGTCGTCCCGATGGCGCGCCGCGCCTCGAGCAAGGGCTGATCCCGCCCGTCCCGGATTGAAGGCGACGCCCGTCGCCTGCATTACCCACAGGCGCCCTCCGGCGCCTCGCGCCGAGCGCACCCAAACCACCTACAAATAAGCAGGGCATGTCAGCGTTTGTCCTACTTTGGATGTAGGTCAACATGCCGTGCGCGCGTAGTCCTTGTCTGACGCGGGGGTAGCGTCTATGATGCGTTTCGGTCGCCGCCGTGAGCAGCGTGGCAAGGCAGTCCGCCAGCCGTCGGTCCATTTGGCGCCCCGGACACCTCTTGTAGAAGCCTGGCAGCGCCGGCCTCACATCACGATTCGCCGAATTCACCCTTGGTAACGCGAGCGCCACAACAGGCGCAAGAGGAAAAGCATTGTTGAAAGCGCTCTTCACCCGCAAGAAATCGTGGAAGTTCGCCTGGGCGGTCCTCGCCGTCGCCGCAAGCGCCGCCCTGCTGTGGTTTACGCTCACCGCCGATGAGCCCGGCCGCAACCAGATTGCCGCCGAGATGGAAGCGCAGTCGGCCTCCTACTTCGCGACCGAGCGCGATTTTTCCGCGCTGGCCCGCGATGTCAAAACCGGCAATGCGAAGAGCGTGGGGCTGTCTGCCGAGTACGCTCTGGTCGCCCTCAACGACGATACCCGCTACTACGTGCGCACCGACGCGCAGAAGACGCTGGTGGCCGAAGCTCTGCACGAAAAGCTGTCGGGCGCCCCCGCGGTGTTTTCTCTTGGCAGCGTGCAGCCGCCCGGAACGCCGCTCACCGTGCTGGGCCGCAACCTGAGCCCGATGCTGCTCTCCCTGCTCGGTCCGCTGCTGATCCTGTTCATGATCCTGCAGATGAACCCGATGGGCGGCATGGGCGGCCGGTTCAAGACCGCCGAGAAGCCCGGTACCCGCTTCAAGGACGTGATCGGCGTCGAGGAAGCCAAGGATGCGCTGCAGGACATCGTGGCGTATCTCAAGCGCCCGAAGAAATTCGCCGAGCTCGGCGCCAAGGCGCCCAAGGGCGTGATCCTCGAGGGCCATTTCGGCGCCGGCAAGACGATGCTCGCGCGCGCCGTGGCGGGCGAGGCCGGCGTGCCTTTCATCGCGCTTTCGGGCAGCGACTTCAGCGACATGTTCCTGGGCGTCGGCGTGAGGCGCGTCAAGAAGCTCTTCGAGCTCGCGCGCAAACAGGCACCCTGCGTGATCTTCATCGACGAGATCGACGGCCTGGGCAAGCGCTCGGGCGGGAGCTCCGGCGCAGAGACTGAGAACAACCGCATCATCAACGCGCTGCTGGTCGAGCTCGACGGCTTCACCTCGGGTTCGGGCATCGTCGTGCTCGGCGCGACCAACAACGTCGACAACCTCGACCCGGCGCTGATCCGCCCGGGCCGCTTCAACCGCACCTGCCACCTCGGCCTGCCCGACGTGGACGAGCGCGAAGCCCTTTTCCAGATCTACGCCGCGACCCTGCGCACCGCCGGCGCGGCCGATTTCCGCATGCTCGCCAGGCTGTCCTCGGGACTGTCGCCCGCCGCGATCGCCAACGCCGTCAACTCGGCTGCCCTGCTCGCGGCAAAGGAAGACGCCCCCGCGGTCACGCAGGAACACTTCCAGCGCACCCTCGAGCAGGCGCTCATGGGCGGCCCGAGCTCGCCCGGCCAGTCCGCGATGGGCAGCGACGAGCGCGAGCGCATCGCCGTGCACGAGGCCGGCCATGCGCTGGTCGCCAAGCTCCTCGATGTCGGCGTGGTGGAGAAAGTCAGCATCCTCAAGCGCGGCCATGCGCTCGGCGTCACGTGGGTGACGCGCGACCAGGACGCGACGCTGCAAAGCGAGCCCCAGGTGCGCGCCCGCATGACCATGCTGCTTGCCGGGCGCGGCGCCGAGGCGCTCGTCCTCAAGACCGCCTCCACGGGCGCAGCCAACGATCTCGAGCATGTTTCGAGGATGGCGTTCCGCATGGTGACCGAGTTCGGCTTTTCGGCCGCCATCGGGCCGTTCAGCTACGCGGGCCTGCCCGAGCAGGAGCGCCAGGGCGTGCACGCCGAGGCGATCGTCGAGGCGCGCGAAATCACCAAGGAAGTGGAAGTGCGTTGCGCCGGGCTGCTGCTCGAGCACCGGGGAGCCCTCGAACTCCTCACGGCCGAACTGCTCGAGCACGAAACAGTATCGGGGGACGTGGTGGACCAGTGCCTCGCCGCCGAAAGGATGCCGCGCGCGCTCGTCGCGTAATACCGCAGGACAAAGGGGAGACCAATCACCGAGTGGCCCCAGGCCACACCTGTCGAAGTCGACGGATAAAGGAGAAGGTCTTGAAACAAAAAGCAGTCCTTTGGGCGCTCATCGGAGCGACCGGCATTTACGCGGGTGCAGGCATTTTCCAGAACATCAACCGCGAAGCGAGCGCGAGGTACGCTGAAGTAACGAGCCGGCCAGGCTACCGTTTGGCGATTGCGCAAACAATGCCGATCACGCCGAGGAAAGCCACTTCCGCAGTCTCCGTGCGGCCGGTCAAGGGCTATCGGGACACCCCCCCGCTGGCGCTAGCGCGCAGCTACGTCGAGACGGACCCTACGCGCTACATGCACCTTATTCGCCACGCTGCGCGCGCCACCAATGTGCCGGTGGCACTGATCCGCGCGGTGATCACGGCCGAGTCCGCGTTCAATCCGTATGCGCTCTCCGCCACCGGCGCGGTCGGCCTCATGCAGCTGATGCCCGACACCGCCGCCCGCTACGGGGTCAAGAATCGCATGGACCCGTCGCAGAACATCCTCGGCGGTGCGCGCTACCTGAGCGACCTGATGCGCCTCTTCAACAACAACATGCACCTCACCATCGCCGCGTATAACGCGGGCGAGGGGTCGGTGCTCAAGTACGGCAGGCGAATCCCCCCTTATCCGGAGACTGTCGCCTACGTGCCGAAAGTGCTCAAGTACTACAAGTACTACCGTCTCGCCTGAGCGACATCCGGCCGGGGCAGACGCCCCGCCGGATGATTAGCCTTACGCCCGATCGATGCGGTCCCAGGCGGCGCGCGTTGCGTGCTTCGCCTTTTCCCACTCCAGGCGCGACTTGCCTTTGGCGCGGTTGTACTCGGCCTCCAGGTCCCGCTCTACTTCGTCGTACGTCTTGCCGGTGAACTGCGAACGTCCCAGGTAACCGGTCCGGTACGCCGGGGAGTAGTCGTCATACGTGTAGCCCGACTCGTAGTACGGCTGGGTGCTGTAGGACGTTTCCCAGTATGTGGCCTCGACCGTGGGATCGATGGCCTCTGCAGCCGCCTTGCCGGCCAGCCCGCCCACGATCGCCCCGGCAGCAGCGCCGATAACCGTGCCTACGGGGCCGACTACCGTGCCCGCGGCAGCGCCGGCGGCCATCCCGCCTGCAACCGCGCCCAAGCCGGTCCCGACAGGGTGCGCTCCGGGCGCGCCGGTAATCGGATCGCGGTTGGCGGCGCTGTCATCAGTATGCGTTGTCTTCATCTGTAAATCTCCTTTGTGGGTGGTTGAACACCAATCGTCACCCGGACCCCCGCGCCGTTTCTGTACGCGAACGTACCGAGATGCGAAATATTTGCGCGAATACTTGCGCCCACCACCCCGCCCGTCTCCTTGCCTGCTTCCACGGCTGTCCGTCCGAAACCAGAATGACAAAACGCGCAATGCTGCCGATCATCCTTTCCACTTTCGCCGCGACGATATTCGCGGTGCTGGTGTTCGTGAACTTCAGTGGCGGCGAGAAGAAAATCGATCGCAAGCTGGAAAGGCTCTACTCGATCGCGGAGCCCGATTTCCAGCGCGCGATGGGCGTGTTGCTCGGGCCAGCGATCGTCGAAGGCAACCGGATCGAGGTGCTGATCAACGGCGACCGCATATTTCCGGCCATGCTCGGTGCGATCCGCAGCGCCCGGACCAGTATCTCATTCGAGAGCTACATCTACTGGTCCGGCAAGATCGGCAAGGATTTCGCCGACACGCTGGCCGAACGCGCCCGCGCGGGGGTCAAGGTCCATGTGCTGCTCGACTGGGTGGGCAGCAACAAGATGGAGGCGGCCCTTTTCGACGAAATGAAGGCCGCCGGAGTGGAGGTGCAGAAATTCCACAAGCCCCGCCGGTACACGCTCGCGCGCCTGAACGACCGCACGCACCGCAAGTTGCTGGTCACCGACGGTCGCACCGGATTTACGGGCGGCGTGGGGATCTCGGACCTGTGGAGCGGCAACGCCCGGGATCCGGACCACTGGCGCGACACGCATTTCAAGGTTGAAGGCCCTGTCGTCGCCCAGATGCAGGCCGTGTTCCTGGACAACTGGGTCAAGACGACGGGCGTCGTTCTGCACGGGCCAGCCTACTTCCCCGAGCTCAGTGCGGCCGGGAGCGGGCGGGCCCAGATGTTCAGCAGCTCGCCCTCGGGCGGCAGCGAAAGCATGCAGCTGATGTACCTGATGGCGATCACAGCCGCGCAACAATCGATTGACCTGTCGAGCGCGTACTTCGTGCCTGACGAGCTCAGCCTGCGCACCTTGATCGATGCGATCAAGCGCGGCGGAAAGTCCGGGTCGTAACCCCGGGCCCGCACACGGACACGCAGACGGTCGGGGCGGCCTCGCGCGCGCTGTGGGGCCGGCGGCTGGAGGCCGGCGCGGAGATCCACGAGTACCAGCCGACGATGTATCACTGCAAGGTGATGATCGTGGACACGCTCCTGGTGTCGGTGGGCTCGACCAACTTCGACAACCGCTCGTTTCGGCTCAATGACGAGTCCAACCTCAACATCTATGACGCGCAGTTCGCGCGCGAGCAGACGGAGATCTTCGCCCGCGACCTCGCCCATTCAAAGCGCATGACGATGGACGCGTGGCGCAACCGGCCGTGGACCCAAAAGCTGTCGGAGCGCACCGCTGGGTTGCTCGGTTCTCAGCTCTAGCTCCGTAGCGAACGACTACCTGGCGGCGGGGACGACGCGCCAGATGACGTTGCCCACATCGTCCGCAACCAGCAACGCGCCGCGGCCATCGACCGCGACGCCGACGGGCCGGCCCAACGCGTTACCGTCGGTATCGACGAAGCCGGTCAGCACATCTTCGGGCTCGCCCGACGGCTTGCCGCCGGTGAACTTCACGAACACGACCTTGTAGCCGCTGCGCGGCCGCCGGTTCCACGAGCCGTGCTCGCTGATGAACGCGCCGTTCGCGTAACGCGCTGGCAGCAGCTTGCCCTCGTAGAAGACCATGCCGAGCGGCGCCACGTGCGTGCCGAGCGCGTAGTCGGGCGCGATTGCGCTTGCCACGAGATCGGGCCGCGGCAGCCGGGGCCGCGGGTCCACGTGCTGGCCGTAGTAACTGTAGGGCCAGCCGTAGAACGCGCCCGGCTTCACTTCGGTGAGGTAGTCCGGCACGAGGTCGCTGCCGAGCTCGTCGCGCTCGTTGACCACGGTCCATAGTGCGCCTGTCTGCGGCTGCCATCCGAGCCCATTGGGGTTGCGCAGGCCCGAGGCATGCAACTGCGAGCGCCCGGTCGCGATGTCGATTTCGAGGATCGCCGCGCGGCCCGCCTCCTGCTCCATGCCGTTCTCGGCAACGTTGCTGTTGGAGCCGACGGTGGCGTACAGGCGCGCGCCATCGAGGCTGGCGAGGATATTCTTGGTCCAATGGTGGTTGATCGGGCCGGCCGGGAGGTCGACGACCTTCGTGCCGGCCAGAGCGATCTGAGTGGTACCTTGCTCGTAGGGAAAACGCATCACTGCATCCGTGTTCGCCACGTAGAAGTTGTTTCCGACCAGGGCCATGCCGATTGGCGAGTTGAGGTTGGCCAGGAACACGGTCCGCACTTCGGCGACGCCGTCGCCGTCCGCGTCGCGCAGCAGGGTGATGCGGTTTGCGCTGGGCGTTCCCGCGCCGGCGCGCTTCATCACCAGCTTCATGATCCAGCCCTTGATCCCCTTGCCGTCTTCGGGTTTCGGCGGGGCGTTCGACTCGGCCACCAGCACGTCGCCGTTCGGCAGCACGTATACCCAGCGAGGGTGGTCGAGGTCGCGCGCGAATGCGTTCACCGCCAGCCCCGCCGCGGCGGTGGGCGCCGCATTCGCCGGCCAGCCCGTCGCAGGGGCAATGTGTACGGTGGGGATCCACGAGTGCGCAGGGGGCGGGAGCTGCGGCTGCGGCCCGGTGCCTGCCTTGAAGGGCAGCGTGGCCGACTCGCACCCCGCCAGGGCCAGGCAAACAACAGCGATACGAAGCTTCATGATCCCTCGGCGCCGAAAAAGGCAACCGCCAATATTAGAGGGCAAGAAAAAGCCCCGTACGTGCGCCAACGCACGAACGGGGCCGGGATTTCCGGGGGACAGGTCAGCCGGCGCCGAGGTTCCAGCGCGGGAACGCGCCGCTGAGGACGAGCTTGATGGTTTGCCATCCCATGTACAGCAGGCCGCCTGCCAGGAGGAAGAATGTAATCGCCCACATGTAGTAGTAGCCGTCTACGTCCTCATGCATCTTCAATGTCTTCACTGGTTCGTGCACCGACGGCGCGGGTTTCGTCACCACGAGGACGCCCGCGGCAACCGGATTCTTGTAGGCGTCCTGGCGCAAACGGCGCGCCGCTTCGGTCGCGTCGACCTGCGCCGCGAGCGGCGTGTCGAGCGGCTTGTAGCTGAAGACCGCACGCTCCACGTCATTGGCACGCACCGTCGGGGTACCCGGCACCGGTGAAATCTTCAACTCGTGGGGCGCCGGATCGTCGGCGACTCTCATACGTTCGGGAGCGGTGAAATTCGGCACCATATCCCTGCGGGGCGAATCGGTGAGGGCTTCAGTGGGGGATTCAGCGCGCGGCTCGTCGCGCCGCATTTCGTCGCGCTCCCGCGCGGGCCGGGTGGTTTCGAAGGCTGCCGCCATGCGCGCCGAGGGGTTCGGCTGGTCGGTGAAAATCACCCGGCCATCCGCGTCGACTTGCTTGTAGATAATCTGCGCGCCAGCCGTCCCTGCGCACAGGGCGAGCGAAGCGATGCAGGCTTTGAGGAGGGTGCGGTTCGTATCCATGGCCCCAACTATAGGCAAACCCGGGTGCCGCATCTGTGGGACAACTGCCTGATCCGCTTAAGCAACGTGAGGGATCGGATGTAGTCCTCGTCCTTCACGATGTCGGACTTGGAGAGCACCCGGCATGTCATGCATCCCTGTCCTCGACGGCCCGGCTGGTGGCTTCTATCAGGGGCTCGAGCTGCTCGGGCAGCACGGGCTTGGTCGAATGCGCATCGAATCCGGCTTCGAGCGCCCGGCGCTTGTCCTCCGCCTGGCCATAGCCGGTCAGCGCGATCAGGATGACTCCCGGCCCCCACTGCGACGCACGGATCCGGGCGGCAAGCTCATACCCGTCGACATCCGGCAAACCGATGTCGACGATCATCACCTCCGGCGGTTCTTCGGCGGCCATCGCCAGGGCGGCCGCCGCATCGGCAGCTTCGCGCACCCGGTGGCCGGTCAGTTCCAGCATCACCTTGAGCATCTTGCGTGCGTCCTCGTTGTCCTCGACGATGAGGATGCACCGCGACCTGCCTTTGGGCACCTGCCCGGCGCCGACGACAAACGCCGGGACCGTGGCGGGTCCGGCTGCGGGGAGGCGCACCGTGAAGCAGGCACCCTGTCCGCGCCCCGCGCTCGTCACCGAGACGCTGCCCCCGTGCAGCTCGGCGAGGCCTTTCACCAGCGCGAGCCCCGCGCCCAGCCCGCCGCTTTGCCGGTCGAGGGGCTGCGGGCCCTGCACGAAGAGGCCGAAGATGCTTCCGATCAGTGAGGTCTCTATCCCCTCGCCTTCGTCGGCGACCGAAAGCACCGCCTCGGCGCCCTGCTGGCGCACGCTGACCTCGATCCTCCGACCGCGCGGGGTGAACTTGAGCGCGTTCTCAAGCAGGTTGGAAAAAACCTGCTCCATTCGCGAACGGTCGGCGTCGACGATCACCGCGGACGCGGCGAGCTCGACCGTATGCCCGTCCAGGCGCCCGGATCCGCGCCAGGTGCGGACCACTTCGGAGACCAACTCGGCCAGGTCGAGCGGCTCGCGGATCAGCGAGGCCTTGCCCATGGCGACGCGGTTGATGTCGAGCAAGTCCTCGATGAGGCGCGTCATGTGGCGTGTCTGCCGCTCGATGACGCCGCGCGCGTGCTCGGCGGAGCTCGCGCCCGGCCCGGCGAGCTTGAGCAGGTGCGCGGCCGCCGTCAGCGCGGAGAGCGGGTTGCGCAGCTCGTGGCTGAGCATCGCGATGAACTGGTCCTTGGCGCGATCGGCTTCCATGAGGGCGGACTTTTCGCGCTCGATCAGCTGCTGCCGCTCGCGGATGGCAGCGGCGCTTTGCCCCAGGGCCCAGGCCACCTCGTCGACTTCCCGCACGCGACCCGTATCCGGCTTCTTCGCGATGCGGCCGCCCCCGATGTCGCGCGCGGCCGCCGCGAGCGCAACGACCGGCCCGGAGATGCGCCGTCCGATCAGCATGGCGACGAGCAGGGCAATCAGGATCGAGGCGAGCGCCCCCAGCCCGAGCAGCCACATCGTCCTCATCGCGCCCGCGTCGACAATAGCGGCCGGAATGGCGAGGCCGACCGTCCAGCGGCTGTACGGCGAAGTGAAATGCGCCTGGTAGGTGTCCTGGCCCTCGACGGTCGCCCCCCGGTGCCAGCCTTGGCGAGCGCCGATCATCGCCGCCCCGAACACCGCCGAGACCGGCGCGCCCGCGGGTCTCGATGGAATGCGCGCCACGAACCGGCGGTTCCCGTCTGCGATCGCGATCACCCAGCCGGCGGGAAGATGCTGCTGCCGGATAAGGCCCTCGAAAGACTGTGGATCGACGCCGGCACTCAGGATGTAGGCCACCTCGCCATTCTTCGTTACCGGGACCCGCACCGGAATCAGCGGGACCCCCAGCACCGGCCCGGTCACGACGTCCCCGACCAGCGGTGAGCGTGTCTTCAGCAAGCGTTCGATCCCGGCCTGTTCGGTTAGTACGGGAAGCACGGTCCCGAACGACCTCGCCGTGTTCAATACCTGCTGCATGTCCGATGCGGTAATGAGCGTAACGCTCTTCCAGTCCGGCTGGACGAGGCGGACACGCTCCGCCTCTTCCTGAAACCTCCGCAGGTCGCCCGCCTCCAGTGCGCGCGAGGTGGCGAGCGCTTGCAGCGAAGTGACCGAACCTTTCAATTCCGCGTCCACCGCCGTCATCATCGCGCGGGCCCGGTCCACGGCGCCGTTTTGGATGGCTGTGCGGTTCTGTTCGAGCAGCTGCAACGATACGTAGAGCGCAAAGGCGAGGATCGGCACGACCGCCGCCAGCGCAAGCAGAAAAAGCAACGACCGAATCGTCAGCGCCGGGGAGCCGGCGCGGGCGGAGGCATCTGTATCCATTACTTCCGGGCGCGAATTTGGAATGCGCAAGTATAGCGGGACGACTCCATTTTCCCGGCTATTGTCGGCTCGAAGTATTCCACTCGCGGTTGCGGCGCGTGAACTCGCCGAGTTCGCGGTCCGCACGTTCCTGCTCTCTGCCGCTGCGCGCCTGCGCGAGGCCGGCGAGCTGCTCGCATCGGCCCGCGACCACGGCGAGCCGGTCGGAAGTAAGCAGGCCCCGGTGTTTCTTGAAGGAGCCCCTTGCCTGCTTCAACAGGCCTTCAATGCGGTCCCGGTTCATGACCCGGATTGTGCCGGGCCGGGTGCGATTTTCTGTGCGCTGTCGCATTTAGCGCGCACCGCGGACGGTGTCGATCACGCGAAGCGCGTCTTTGGGGTCTTCATCGCCGCGCCAGCACACTTGCCCATCCGGGCGCACCAAAACCAGGCGCCGCGCGTAAAGCACTTCGGCCTGCGCGTGAACGATGTCCATGATTTCGAGCGGCACGTTGCGCACGGCGGCAGCTGCGGTGAGCCTGTCCGCCGCAGGGGGATCGGCCCCCAGGCGCAGAAGCACGAATCCCCTGCCAAACAGGTCGAGGGTCGACCTGCCCTCGCCCAGCCAAACGTGCGGCGCGCGCGCACCTGGCCTGGCGGTCTGCGTATAGGTGGACACCTCGTCGGGCGGCTGGGGCGTGCCGTCGGACACGATCACGGGCGAGCCTTCGTACATATATCCCAGGTGGATGCCGTTAGAGAACCATTCGCGCCGCATCATCTCCGTGTAGGCATCGCCAAAGGCCTTGCGCACCCGGTCGCCCGCCGGCCCTGCGTCGAACATCTCCGGCGGCACCGACTTCACGCGCGGCGACAACATGCGCTCGAGGTTGCCGGTCGCCTCGGCGACATTGCGCAAACCGACGGGCTTTCTTTCGAGTTCGTAGGACGGGAGGAGGTTTTCCCCGCCCCACCCCTTGACGCACGCCTCGAGCTTCCAGGCGAGATCGACAGAATCCTGGATGCCGGTGTTCATGCCGAAGCCGCCGGTGGGCGAGGTAAGGTGCGCCGCATCGCCCGCGATGAACGCGCGCTTCGTGCCGTAGCGTTCCGCAACGAGCTGCCTGCGCACCCAGGGCAGCACGGACAGGATCTCGAACTCGAACTCGCGGCCCATAGCGCGCACGATCGCGCGGCGCAATTCCTCTTCGGGCACAGCGCGCTTCTGCGCGTCGCCCACCAGAGAGAAGCGCCACCGGTCGCGCCCGTCGATCGCCACCAGCGTCGCCCAGGTGCCTTCCGGCCCGATGAAGATGAAGCGATAGCCGGGCGCCTTGTCGTGCAGCTTCTCGAGGCCATCGCAGCGGAAGATGACGTTGGTCGTGTAGGTGAGCGTGGGGGTGCCGACCATTTCGATCCCCAGCGCCTGGCGCACGGTGCTCGAGCCTCCGTCGCAGCCGACGAGATATGAAGCCTCGATCGTTTCCTCGCGCCCGCTCCTGTTTTCGCGGACTGTCGCCACGACGCGGTCGGCGTGCTCCTCGAAACCGGTGAGCGTGGTTTCGTGGCGCATCGTGACGTGCGGATATTGCCGCACGAAGCGCGTGAGCACCGGATCGAAGAAATTCTGCGGGCAGCGCTCGCGCTTCTGCGGGCTCTCCCCGGGCGGGCGCTCTTCGCCGGGCTTCGGGAAGCACTCGCGCCCGAGTTCCCAGCCAGTGAGGCTGGTGACCCAGACGCAATCCTGCGGATAATCGCGGTTGTAGCCGCCCTGCTCCACCCACGGCACGATGCCCCAGCGGCGGCAGTACTCCATGGTGCGGATGCCGACCATGTCCATCTTGGGCTGGTAGATCGCGCCGTCGCTGGATTCGATGAGCGTGCACGCGACGCCGCGCCAGCCGAGGTCGCCCGCCAGCGCCAGACCGATCGGGCCCGCGCCGACCACCAGCACGGGGGTCACCGCCATGGGAGGCTCAGGAACCCGGGTCAAAAACGACGCGGAGAAAACTGCGCGGCCTCGACCACCGGCAGCGTCATTTCGCCCACCGATTCGATGCCGATGCGGATGCGGTCGCCGGGCACGACGGGCCCGACGCCCTCCGGCGTGCCGCTTGCGATCACGTCGCCTGGGTTGAGGGTCATCACGGAAGAGATGAGCTCGATCAACGCCGGAATGTTGACGATCATGTCGCGCGTGTTGGCATCCTGCCTGGGCTGGTCGTTCACCCACAGCCGGTTGCGCAATGCATGCGGATCCGGCACTTCGTCTGCCGTCACGATCCACGGACCGAGCGGCGTGAAGGTCTCGAAGGACTTGCGCGTCACGCGCTCCTCCTCCGCCACGCCGGGCTCGATGCGCATCGTGACGTCGATGAGGCAGCTGTACCCGAACACATAAGCAAACGCCTCGGCGCGCGGAACATTGCGCGCGCGGCGTCCGATGATGACGGCAAGCTCGGACTCGTGGTCGAAGCGCCGCGTCGAGCCCCTGGGCAATTCGATCGCGCCGCCCGCGCCGACCAGCGACGCGCTAGCCTTCATGAAGAAACCCATCTGGTCCGCGCTGCGCCCCTTGCTCACCGCGAGCGCGCCCATCTCGCCGATGTGCTTGCGATAGTTGGCCGGCGCCGCGATGACGTGCACCGGGCAGGGATTCGGCGGGAGGAGGCTCACGGAAGAAAGCGGCAGGCCCTTCGCAGCGCGACGCTTTTCGGCCAGCTTCGGTCCCAGCGCAGCCCAGTTGGCGATCAGGCTGTTCATGTACATCGGCGGCCAGGCCGACCCCGCGCCCGGCACCGCATCGGTGACATCGAAAAGCGTATCGCCTTCCACCACGCCGACGCGATGGTCATTGAAAACCGCAAGCTTCATCCTGCCTCCCTCGTTTCACACGACGTGAACGCGCATGGTTCGCATACAAGCTGACCTCCAGGGAATGCGCATGCTCAGCGTTCTCCGAGATCCGCCAGAACGGCAGCGATAAGCTCCGGGGCAAGATAGAACCCCTCTTCGGCGAGTCGATCAAAAAGCGGTCGCACCTTCTTGACGAGTCCGGCGCGTCGCGCTTCGACGATTACACCGACCGTCCCCGTACAGTGCAATCCGAGCCCTCGGGCCACTCGGCGCGCCGCCATCTCGTCCAGGACCACCAGCACATGCGGGCCGCGCTTCAACGCCGCTCGAATCGTGCTCGCTTCGCCTGCATCCAGTTCCGGCAGTTCAGGCCCTGGGGAATCGCGTCTCAGCACCTCGATCTCGCGGCGCCGGATCGCCGACGCTATCTGAGGCTCGCCCGGACGCCCAAGACCAGTCAGCACTTCGGATCGAACTGTCGGTGTGATAAGCACCCGGCCGAACAGACGCGGCAGCCACGCAAGTCCCGCGACACTTGCGAGCCCGATCAGCGGGCTCGCGTTCACGAGAGCTACTTCTTTTTGCGCCACGCCTCGACGTTTTTCAAATCCTCGCGCAAGGTCTTGGCATTGCCCCGTATTACCGGGATACCTTCGCGCGAGACGTGGCGCATGAAATCCTCAAGCGGGGTGCCGGCGATCCTTGCTCCGCGGCCAAGCGTCACGCTCTCGCTGCGATAGAGGTCGGTGGCGATTGCGAGCCTCACCCCCGGCTCGCCCAGGAGACCGTCTTCGCTCAGATGCATGATTACTGCCTCGGGATGGTCGCGATTCATCACGACCACCGGCGCCTGGCGCGCCATGCGCAGCGCGTCGGAGGGGTTGTTCTTGAGTTGACGGACGTTGACGGATTTCATTATAGGCCTACGGGATGTAGGAACATTGTACACGTGATGCCCGACTTCCTTGGCTACAACTACGCTGCAGCAACTAGTTGAACCTTCTGCCATCCTCTGGGAAACCCTTCGAGATCCAGATCCAGGCAAACCGAATTTGGACGGGCAGGCATCGCCATATTCTTTGACTTCTATTTTCGGAACACCGCTTCCGGAGTGGATCTCCGGGCATATTGTTTGTCTATTCCGGAAAATTACTTAGGCATTTCGAAAGAGTACACTACCCTGACATTGTTAGGTGCCAGCCATTCGCCAAGCCGTTCGATGAGCTGATCATCGGGCCGCACCCGCCACTGGCCGAGCGAAATATTGCATTTCACGGATTCGCTCCGGTACTCCACGATTACGGGACAACCGGTGTTTGCGCCGTTGCTTTTGAATGGCGCAAGATGCTCCTGCAGTTTTCTCGCGTCAGCCTCGCCGTTCATCGCTACGCGGAGTTCTTGCGCATACCGGCTCCTCAGCGCGGCGAGATCCAGGAGGTCCTCGGCCGCCACGCGCAACCCGCCGAACGATTCGTCGCGTGGCGTCTGCACCTTGCACACCGCGACCACCAGCGCGTCCTCCTTGAGCTTGTCGCGATGGCGGTCATAGAGCTCGTTGAACACGGTCACCTCGACCTGCGCCGTCCCGTCGTCCAGCAGGAGCACGACCATCTTGCCGCGCCGGGTCATCATCACGCGCACCGAGGCAACCACTCCCGCAAGCCAGACCGTTCCCTGCACCGGTGCGAGTTTGGCCAGCGGCGTGCGAGTGAACCCCTGCAGGTCGTGCTCGTAGGCATTGAAGAGGTGTCCGGAGAGCGTGAATCCTAGCGCGGCTTTTTCCTCGACCAGGCGCTGCTTCATGTCCCACGGCCGCGTCTCGACCAGCCTGAAGGCGGCGCTGCGCGATTCCGACGGGTCGCCGAACAGGCTGACTTGGGAGGCCTGGCGCTCGTCCTGCTCGGCCGCTTCCATGGCCAGCCCGACCGAGGCGAGCAGGCTCGCGCGGTTGGCCTCGATCGAGTCGAACGCCCCGGCGCGAACCATGGCTTCCATCGCGCGGCGGTTGACCACCCGCTTGTCGACGCGGCGGCAGAAATCGAACAGCCCGGTGAACGGGCCCTCCGCCGTGCGCGTCGCGACGATCGCCTCGATCGCCGAGCGCCCGGTGCCGCGGATGCCGCCCAGGCCGTAGCGGATCGTCTTCGCATCCACCGGCGTAAAGCGGTAGTCCGATGTGTTCACGTCCGGCGGCAGCACGGTAAGCCCGTTGGCGAGGCTGTCCTTGTGGATCGAGCGCACCTTGTCGGTGTCGTCCACCACGGCCGAGAAGTTGGCCGCCATGAAGGCCGCCGCATGGTGCGTCTTCATGTACGCCGTGTGATAGGCGACCAGCGCGTAGGCTGCGGCGTGCGACTTGTTGAAGCCGTAGCCGGCGAACTTGTCCATGAGGTCGAAGAGCTGGCTGGCCTTGTTGCGCGTGAGGCCGTTCTTCTCGGCGCCGGCGGTGAAGTCGTCGCGCTGCGCGTCCATCTCCTCCTGGTTCTTCTTGCCCATCGCGCGGCGCAAAAGGTCAGCGCTGCCCAGCGTGTACCCGCCGATCACCTGGGCGATCTGCATCACCTGCTCCTGGTACACCATGATCCCGTAGGTCGGCGACAGGATCGGCACCAGGCGGGGGTCGAGGTACTCGACTCTCTGGCGGCCGTGTTTCCTCTCGATGAAATCGGGGATCAGGTCCATCGGGCCGGGCCGGTACAGCGCCACCAGCGCAATGATGTCCTCGAAGCGGTCGGGCTTGGCCTTGCGGATCATGTCGCGCATGCCCGAGGATTCCAGCTGGAACACCGCGGTGGTGTTGCCCGAGGACAGCAGCTGGTAGCTCGCCTTGTCGTCGAGGGGCAGCGTCTCGAGGTCGAAATCCGGGTGGCCCAGCATTTTCACGTAGCGCACCGCCCAGTCGAGCACCGTGAGCGTGGTCAGGCCGAGGAAGTCGAACTTGACCAGGCCCACCGCCTCGACGTCGTCCTTGTCAAGCTGCGAGATGACATTCTCGGTGCCTTCTGCCGCGTACAGCGGGCAGAAATCGGTAAGCTTGCCCGGCGCGATGAGCACGCCGCCCGCGTGCATGCCGACGTTGCGCGTAATGCCCTCGAGTTTTTCGCCGAGCTCAAGCAGCTGCCTGACCTCGTCCTCTTTCTCCTCGCGCTCGGCGAGCAGCGGCTCCATCTCGCGCGCCATCGCGAGCGTGATCGTCTTGCCCGGCTGGAACGGGATCAGCTTGGCGATCTGGTCGCAGAAGGTGTAGCCGAGATCCAGCACGCGCCCGCAGTCGCGCACCACCGCGCGTGCGGCCATGGTGCCGAAAGTGGCGATCTGCGAGACGCTCGCCGCGCCGTACTTGTCGCGCACGTAGCCGATGACCTTGTCACGGCCGTCCTGGCAGAAGTCGATGTCGAAGTCGGGCATCGACACGCGCTCGGGATTCAGGAAGCGCTCGAACAGGAGGTCGTAACGCAACGGGTCGAGGTCGGTGATGCCAAGGGAGTACGCGACCAGCGACCCGGCGCCCGAGCCGCGGCCCGGCCCGACCGGCACGCCGTTGTTCTTGGCCCAGTTGATGAAGTCCGCCACGATGAGGAAGTACCCCGCAAAGCCCATCTGCACGATGGTCCTGATCTCGAACTCCAGCCGCTCGAGGTAGCGCGCGGCGTTCTCTTCGCGCGCCGCGGCATCCGGATACAGGCGTTGCATGCGGGCCTGCAGTCCTTCAGCGGACAACCGGTGCAGGTAGTCGTCGATGGTCACGCCCTTGGGCGTCGGGAATTCCGGCAGGCGCGACTTGCCCAGCTCGATGGTGAGGCTGCAGCGCCTTGAAATCTCGACCGCGTTGGCAAGCGCCTGCGGGATGTCGGCGAAGAGGGCCGCGATCTCGTCCTGGGTCTTGAAGTACTGGTCGGGCGTGAATTGCTTCGGCCGGCGCTGGTCGCCGAGGACGTAGCCCTGCGAGATGCAGACACGCGCCTCGTGCGCCTTGAAGTCCTCCGGCGCAACGAACTGGACCGGATGCGTCGCCACCACGGGCAGCTTGAGCCTGGTTGCGAGCTGCACCGTGCGAGCGACGAGCGTCTCGGTCTGTGGATGGCCGGCGCGCTGCAGCTCGAGGTAGAAGCGCTTGGGAAAGAGGGCAGCCCACTCGCGCGCGAGCTTTTCCGCCGCGGCGGCGTTGTCCGACAGGAGCGCCTGCCCTATGTCGCCGCCATTGGCGCCCGACAGCGCGATGAGGCCCCCGGTGCCGGCCTCCCTGAGCCAGGCCTTGTCGATCTCGGCGCGCGAGCGGTGCTGGTTGCCGAGCCACGCACGCGACAGCAGCTCGCACAGGCGGAGATAACCTTCGCGCGATGCGGCGAGCAGAAGGATGCGCGAGGGCTTGTCGCGGTCCGTCGCGTTCTGCACCCAGCAGTCGGCGCCGATGACGGGCTTGATGCCGGCCGCGCGCGCGGCCTTGTAGAACTTCACCATGCCGAACAGGTTGCCCGCGTCGGTAAGCGCAAGTGCGGGCATGTGGTCGGCCGCCGCGCGGGCCACTGCCTCGTCGATGCGGACGATGCCGTCCGTCACCGAATACTCGCTGTGCAACCGGAGGTGGACGAAGCGCGGGGTGTTCATAGGGGGTCAAAAATTTTACCACCCACCCCCCCCGGCGGCGCTGCAATAGTTGCTACCATCGGGCGCACGATGCGCATTGCGACGACGTCTTCGATGTCAGGCCGCACGCAGGCGGGTGCGCACCAGGGGCTGGCGCTCACTGCGCTGCTGCTCGGCGCGGTATGCATCGGCATGTCCCCGATCTTCGTACGCGTTTCGGAAGCGGGCCCCACCGCGACGGCGTTCTGGCGGGTCGCGCTCGCCGTTCCGATCCTTTGGGCGCTTTATGCGGCCTGGGGCCGCACCCCGGCGGATCCCGCTGGGCCCGCCGCGCTGCCCTGGCGGCTTTTCTTCGGCGCGGCGGTTGCGTTTGCCGGCGACCTGGGGTTCTGGCACATCTCGCTCAAGCTCACGTCAGTGGCGAATTCGACGCTGCTCGCCAACCTTTCGGCGATCTTCGTCACCCTTGCGGCGTGGCTCTTCTTCGGCGAGAAGCCGACCAGGCTCTTCGTCGCCGGCCTGATCACCGCGATGGCCGGCGTGACGATGCTGGTGAGCACGAGCATGGCCTTTTCATCGACTGCGTTGCTGGGCGACGCGCTGGGCGTCGTGACGGCGATCTTCTATGCGTGGTACCTGTTTGCAGCCAAGGGGCTGCGCGGCCGCGGCGTGGGCACGCTGCGCTTCATGGCGATTACCACCACCTTGACCGCCCTGCTGCTCCTGCCGGTCGCGCTCGCCACCGGCGAGCAGTTGCTGCCGGTAAGCCGCGCCGGTTGGTTGACGCTTGCCGGCGTGGCCGTCATTTCGCAAGCCGGAGGCCAGGGCCTCATCGCGTATGCCCTCGCGCACCTGCCCACTTCTTTCTCGTCGGTGA